>JBCCPS010000026.1:0-37311 GCA_039024775.1 Pseudomonadota bacterium | reverse complement strand
TTGATCGCGGCACCCAGCCCTATGTCCGGCACCGGCGCAACAGCGATGGGGCGTGCCAAAGCGTCGAGCGCGTGTAGGCACTCAAAAAGCCGCGCCGCCGCTTCGCGCAGATCGCCCGCATCCGACAGGTTCAAATCCGCCTGAGCCCCGGGACCAAATCCCAGGAAAACCTCATCCCCAACAGGCCCTTCCGCATTCAATCTAACGCGCGCCTGTGGCGCGTAATGCGATGCCAGCTGCCCCGGTGCCGTGATCTCCTCGCTGCGCGGCTCTGCCAGGGGCGCGCCCAACGCGGCTTCAAGGGCTTCGCGAGGTACGCCGCCCGCGCGCAGCAAGTGCTGGGTGTCGCCATCAAGCCCGACAATCGTGCTTTCCAGGCCCACCGCGCAGGCTCCACCGTCCAAAACCGCCGCGATTTCCCCCGCAAGACCCGCCGCGACATGCGCCGCAGTGGTCGGTGAAATCCGGCCCGAGGGGTTGGCGGAAGGCGCGGCAATTGGGCCGTCGAACGCCTCAAGCACTGCGCGCGCCGTGTCAGAGCCCGGAACGCGCAGACCGACTGTGCCAAGCCCCGCGGTGACCAGCGAGGACAGCCCGTGATCCTGCGCCAAAGGCAGCACCAAGGTGAGCGGCCCGGGCCAGAAAGCGCGCGCCAGCCGGTCGGCGGTGGGCGACCAGACGGCCAGCCTTTGCGCCGCCTCTATGTCCGCGACATGCACGATCAGCGGATTGAACGTGGGTCTGCCCTTGGCTTCAAAGATTGCTGCGACCGCGCTGGCGTTGCGCGCATCCGCGCCCAGGCCATAGACCGTCTCTGTCGGGAAGGCCACGAGATCGCCTGCACGCAGCAGCGCGGCGGCGCGCGCGATGCCGCTTTTGTCAGCACTCAGCGTCTCAAGCTTGACCGTCATCGCATTTTTTCCCGTGACGCCGCGTTTGGCTTGCGGGCCCTGCGGCGTCGTTTCACATTCTGAGCGATTGCTGCCCTTACCGGTGTGTGATCCAATTGCCAAGCAGGGCAACCAAAACCCGGAGAGTTTCATGACCTACCGCGCCGCCGTGGATGACTTTACCTTTCTGATCGATCACGTGACCGGCTTCGCCTCGCTCGAGCAGACGGGCCGCTTTGCGGACGCAGGCCGCGATGTGGCCCATGCCATCCTGACCGAGGCGGGCAAGATGTGCGATGAGGTGCTGGCCCCGCTCCAGCGCAGCGGTGATCTGCATCCCGCACGGCTGGAAAACGGCGTGGTGCGCACCTCGCCCGGATTTGACGAAGGCTTCCGCGCCATAGCGAGCGGCGGCTGGATCGGCATCGCCGCGGATCCGGCGCATGGGGGTATGGGTCTGCCGATGACGCTGAACTACGCGGTGAATGAGATGATGTCGGGCGCCTGCCTCGCGCTGCAACTGGCCCCGTTGATGAGCCAAGGCCAGATCGAGGCGCTGGAGCATCATGCGAGCGACGCGCTCAAAGAGCTTTACCTGCCCAAGCTGATCTCTGGCGAATGGACCGGCACGATGAACCTGACCGAGCCGCAGGCGGGCTCGGACGTGGGCGCGCTGACCACCAAGGCGGAGGATCAGGGCGATGGCACCTATGCCATCACGGGCCAGAAGATCTACATCTCCTGGGGCGATCATGACGTGGCAGAGAACGTCTGCCACCTGGTGCTTGCCCGCCTGCCGGGGGCGCCTCCGGGCACCAAGGGCATCAGCCTCTTTCTGGTGCCGAAATTCCTGCCCAAAGACGATGGCTCCCTCGGCCCGCGCAATGGCGTGAGCGTGGTGAGCCTGGAGCACAAGATGGGCATGCACGGCTCACCCACCGCGGTGATGCAATACGATGCCGCCAAAGGCTGGCTCGTGGGGCCGGAACAGGGCGGCATGGCGGCGATGTTCACCATGATGAACAATGCGCGGCTGGGCGTCGGCGGGCAGGGCGTGGGCGTGGCGGAAGGCGCCTACCAGCAGGCGCTGGACTATGCGCTGGGCCGTCAGCAGGGACGCAACGAAGAAGGCGAGAAGGCCGCGATCATCCAGCACGCGGATGTGCGCCGGATGCTGATGACCATGCGCGCCGAAACCTATGCCGCGCGGGGCATCGCGCTGGCCTGCGCCCATGCGATCGACATGGCGGAGGCCACCGGGGAGGACGGATGGAAAGCCCGCGCCGCGCTGCTGACGCCGATTGCCAAGGCCTTTGGCACCGACATCGGAAACGAGGTCGCAGCGATGGGCATCCAAGTGCACGGCGGCATGGGCTTCATCGAAGAAACGGGTGCCGCGCAATTTGCCCGCGACGTGCGGGTGACCACGATCTACGAGGGCACCAACGGCATCCAGGCGATGGACCTCGTCGCGCGCAAGATGATGGATGGGGGCGAGGCGGCGTTCAGCCTCATGGACGAGATCGCGGAGGCGGCGGAAACGGCGCGCTCCACCTATCCAAAACTGGCGGAGACGCTCTGGCAGGCCAATGAAAGCCTGCGCGAGACGACCGAATGGATGCAGCGGGTGAACCACCGCGTGCGCTTTTCCGGCGCTGTGCCCTACCTGCGCGCCTTTGCCCGCGTGCTGGGCGGCCACATCCACCTGATGAGCGCATTGCATGACCAAAAAGGTCCGCGCGAGAAGGTCGCACGTTTCTACCTCACGCGGCTCTTGCCCGAACACGCCAGCCTTCTCACGCAGGCGCAGGCAGGCGACGTGGACCTTTACGCGCTGTCAGAGGAAGAGTTTGCCGCCTGATGGCCGAAACACCGCCCGAAGGGCTCCGCTACCCCTGGGCGGAGCCGCCCCCCGCTGATGCGAGCACCGCCATCGAAGTGGCGCCCGGCGTGCTCTGGCTGCGTCTGCCGCTGCCGATGAAGCTCGATCACGTGAATGTCTACGCGCTGGATGAGGGTGACAGCTGGACCATCGTGGACACGGGATTTGCCTCCGGCAAGACAAAGGCCATGTGGGGCGCGGCGCTGGCCGGTCCCCTGGGCGGCAAGCCCGTGTCGCGCGTCGTGATCACCCATCATCACCCCGATCACATTGGCCTGGGCGGCTGGTTTCAGACGGAGCATTGCGCAGAGCTTGTCACGACCCGCACCGCCTGGCTCACCGCGCGTATGCTCACGCTGGATGAGCAGGCGGTCGCCCCGACCGAGACGCTGCTGTTTTACCAGCGGTCCGGCATGGAAGATGCGATCTTGCAAAAGCGGCGGTCCGACAGGCCCTTCAACTTCGCCGATATCGTGGCGCCGCTGCCGCTGGGCTACACCCGCATCCAACAGGGTCAAAGCATCCAGATGGGCGGGCGCACATGGGATGTGCACATCGGCAACGGCCACGCGCCAGAGCACGCAACGTTCTGGAGCCGGGATGACAATCTGGTGATCGCGGGCGATCAAATCCTGCCCTCCATTAGCCCCAACATCGGGGTCTACCCGACCGAACCCATGGCCGATCCCATCGGCGAATGGCTGGAGGCCTGCGAGCGGCTGGCGCCCTTGGCACGCGCGGATCATCTGGTGCTGGGCGGGCACAAACTGCCCTTTACCGGTCTGCCGCGCCGTATGGCGCAACTCATTGACAATCACCACTCCGCTCTGGCGCGCCTGAGCGATTTCATCGCTGAGCCCAAGGCTGCCTCCGAATGTTTCGCCCCGCTTTTCAAACGTCGGATCGGTGAGGGCGAATACGGGCTTGCCCTGGTTGAAGCGGTCGCGCATCTGAGCCACCTTCACCAGACGGGTGCCGCCACGCGCAGCCTGCGCGACAGCGATGGCGCCTGGGTCTACCAACGGGTGTGAGAGATGGACGACAAGATCAAAACCGCAGCAGAGGCGGCAGAAAACGAAGTCCTGCCTTGCCTTTACGAGGTCCACTGCGGCCCGGATGGCGCGATCCAGCGGCGCGAAAGACAGCCCGCGGCGGTATCGCCTACGCCAGCGGCGCAAAAGTCGCCCGCGCAATGGGCCTATGAGCGCGTGGTGGTCTACATCCAGAAGTTCGAGGAACATCTCGACAGCGATCACGAGGTCGCCATCGGCTTTACCGGGGCGGAGGCGGGCGTGCTGCGGATCGAAGGCATGGGATACTTTGACCCCGATATCGTGACCTTCTACGGCTCCGATCCGACCGGCGGGCGCACACAGTTGGTCCAGCACGTCAGCCAGCTCAACGTCCTGTTGCGGGCGCTGCCCAAAGAGGTGCAGGGGGCGGAGCCCAACCGCATCGGCTTTAGGCTGGTGGAGGCCTTGGAAAAGGATGACGCATAGCGCGATGCGTGGGGTGTGCCTGACCGCTTGGTGAGGCCGTTGCGGTGCGCCGCCCCCTTGACCTCATCGGGTGCGCCCGGCATTACGGTTCCAGCCAAACTTGGGACAAAAGGACTGCAGACATGGCCGAACATGAACATGGCACGATGGATTACTCCGAGCAGGAAAAGATGTTTTTCAGCTTCATGTCCTTCGTCACGCGGACCGTCATCATCATCCTGGCGATCCTGATCCTGATGATGATCTTCATCCGCTAAAAAGCCCGCGCCTTTCATTTTCTGGGGAGGCAGTCTGTTGCCGCGTTTCCTGATTGCCGCGCTGTCGCTCGTGTTGCTGGCCGCTTGCGCCAATGATCAGGACGTGGATGCATCCTCCGAACGGGTCGCCGCAGCAGCCTTTCGCGAAGCCGGACCCAAATCCATCACCGTGATGACGATGGTGAACAACCGCACGGGGCAGGGCGGGCATACCGCCTTGCTGATCAAGGGATCGCAGACGGTCATCTTTGACCCCGCGGGCTCTTTCCGGCACTCCAAAGTGGTGGAGAAGGGCGACGTGATCTACGGCGTGTCGCCCGGCATCTTGCAAAGCTACAAATCCGCGCATGCGCGCAGCACTTTCCACGTTGTAAGCCAGGAGATACCGGTCACAGCGGCGCAAGCCGAACGCGCGTTGCAACTGGCGGTGTCGAACGGGTCGGTGCCGGGGGCGTTTTGCACCAATGCCTCCACGTCCCTGATGCGCCAGGTACCAGGGTTTCAAAACCTGACCGTCACCTTCTATCCGACGAACTTCATGGAACAGGTCGCGGGCCTGCCGAATGTGCGCACGACGCGGCTTTTTGAAAATGACGACGGGGACATCATCGACGGCGTGCGCGCCGCCGAACTCGCGGCCTCACAGAATATAGAGTAGCCCGTAAAGCGTGCCCGCGCCCGCGAGGATGGCGGCAAAGACGTTCTTGGTGATCAACCCCACTGCCAGTGTTGCCACTGCTGCAGCCATCCTTGGCGCATCGGGTGCCCCACCCGTGGCCGCGGGCCAGACCACTTGAGGTGCCACAAGCGCGGGCAGGATTGCCACCGCGGTATAGCGCAGGTGGCGCATCAGCCAGGGTGGCATTTCACGCTTGCCCACCAGTCCGATGAAGGAAAACCGCAGCAGAAAGCTGCCCACGCCCAGGCCGATGATCACGATCCAGAGCGTTGCGTCGTCGATCAATTGGCTAGCCCCCTGCGCGCCAGCAAAAGCTCTGCCTGAGCGCCCGCCATCATGCCCGCAACGCCTGCGATGATCAGCCCCAGCGAATAGGGCACACCCGCGCAGACGAGGCTTACCCCAACCGCCACCAGCGCGGCGGCCACGTGGGCGGCGGTTCGGAACATCGGCGCGATTAGCGCCAGAAAGGCGATGGGCAGCGCGAAATCCAGCGCCCAGCTGTCGGGCACCTGCGCGCCCACCAACGCGCCCACCAGCGTGAAGGCGTACCAACAAGGCGCCACCGCCGCGACTGCGCCAAAGAAGTAGCCCACGCGCTGCGGCACCGTCATCTCCGGCGCGGCCTCGTACTTCGCGATGGCCACGACGTAGGACTGATCGACCGTCAAATAGGCCGCCAACGCCCGCTGCCACAGCGGTGCCGCACCGATCCAGGGGGTGAGCGATGCCGAATACATCGCCATGCGTAGGTTCACCGCGAGGGCGGAGGCCAGGATAATCAGCGTCGGCGCGTTTTCCTGCATCAGCTGCAGCGCGGTGAATTGCGCGGCCCCCGCGATGACCGCGACCGAAAAGACCAGCGTTTCGGTGATGCTCAGCCCTGCCTCCGTGGCGAGCAGACCAAAGAGCGCGGCGAAGGGCATCACCACCAGCACAAACGGCCCGCCGTCGATGAGGCCGCGCAGAAAGGCGGATTTGGGTGTGGTGATGGCCATGAGATGCTCTTAGATTACCGCTCAGACTTAGCCCATGACATGGCGGAGTGGAATGGCCCGCGCCGATGATCTTGCCTCCTACCTGATCGCGCCTGACCCCGCAGCCGCGCGGCTGACGCGCGCTGTGACAGGCGTGGATCATCGGGGCGAGGAGACCACCCTGAAAGTGGTCGAGGAGCGCCCGCTGACGATCTTTCTTAACGGACAAGAGATCGTGACCGCCATGACCATCGGCGACTATCCCGAATACCTGGCCCTTGGTTTTCTGCGCAACCAGCGCATGCTGCGCGCGGGCGAAGAAATCACGCGCGTCGACTATGACGAAGAGCTTGAAACCGTCGTCGTGCGCACCGCGCGGGCCACCGACTATGAGGACAAGCTCAAGCGCAAGACCCGCACTAGTGGCTGTGCCGTGGGTACTGTTTTTGGCGACATGATGGAGGGGCTGGGCGACGTGGTCCTGCCGCCCACGCCCGTGCGCACCTCCTGGCTTTACGCGCTCGCCACGCAGATCAATCGCACCCCCAGCCTCTACCTTGAGGCGGGCGCGATCCACGGCACGGTGCTCTGCCACCGCGACCGCCCGCTGGTCTACATGGAGGACGTGGGCCGCCACAACGCGGTGGACAAGATCGCGGGCTGGATGCTGTCCGAGGGCGTGCCCGCAGGGGACAAGATGCTCTACACCACCGGGCGGCTGACCTCCGAAATGGTGATCAAGACGGCGATGATGGGCATCCCGGTGCTCGCCTCACGGTCCGGTTTTACCGCCTGGGGGGTGGAGATTGCCCGACAGGTGGGTCTGACGCTGATCGGTCGCATGCGCGGCCAGCGCTTTGTTTGCCTTTCGGGCGAAGACCGCCTGCTGCGCGACGCCGACCCTTCCCAGATCGCTGAAGAGCCCCGCAAAGCGCGCCGCAAGGGCGCCTCATGAGCACGCCCGCGCTTGAGTTCGAATGGCAAAGCGACGTCCGCGCCCTGCGCGAAGCCATGCTGCTGGCGGGCAAGTTCATCTATACGGACGTCCGCTGGCTCTATGCGGTGCTCAACATTCTGATGGGGGCCCTTGTGGCGATGGGCGGCGCGGGCTTTGTTTTGTTGATCAGCATCCTGGGCTGGCAAAGCACCGATCCCGGCCTCCCGGCGCTGATGGGAGGTACGATCGCGGCGGTGCTGTTCTTGCTGGCGATGCAACGGATGCCGATCACTCTCTATGCTCGCCGCGCCGTCACGAGCGCTTTCGGGCAGGGCCCGCAACGGGCCCAGGCGGATCCCAGCGGCATCACGTTTCTCAACGACAAAAGCGCCTGGCAAAGCAAATGGTCGGGCGTGAACGAGGTCTATCTGGGCAAGAAAGGCATCGCGATCAGCGTCTCGGGCATCGCCTTCTCAATTCCGCGTGCGGCCTTTCCCTCCCGCGATGCCATGGCCGAAACCGCCGCACAGTTTCAAGCGTGGCACGGGGCGGCGACGTGACAAAGCCTCTGGGCGTGATCCTCGCGGGCGGGCAGGCCACGCGGATGGGCGGGGGCGACAAGGGGCTGCTGCCCTTAGGCGGCGGCACGCTTTTGAGCCACGTCATTGCGCGGCTCAGCCCGCAGGTTGAGGCCATCGCGCTCAACGCCAACGGCGATCCGTCGCGTTTTTCAGGTCTCGGGTTGCCCGTCATCACTGACAGCATCGACGGCTTCGCAGGCCCTCTGGCGGGTGTGTTGGCCGGGCTCGACTGGGCCGCGGAGCGGGGCGAGGAGACCATCGTCACAGCCGCCGCTGACACGCCCTTTTTCCCCCGAAATCTGGTCAATGCGCTTCAGGCTGCAAGCGATGGCATGACCCACCCGCTGGCGCTTGCCGCCACGCCGCACCCGGAAAGATCGAAGACCCGCCATCCCACGTTTGGCCTCTGGCCCGTTGCGCTGCGTGAGGAATTGCGGGCTGCCCTGTCAGATGGGCTGCGCAAGGTCGTGGCCTGGACCGACCAGCACGGCGGGCGCACCGCGATGTTCCCGGATGAGGCGGCGTTCTTCAACGTCAACACGCCCGACGATCTCGCGCGCGCGGAGGCGATGGCGTGAGGCTTTACGGCGTCACCGGCTGGAAGAACGCGGGCAAGACGGGCCTTATGGAACGGCTTGTCGCGGACATCACGGCGCGGGGGATCACAGTCTCCACCGTCAAACACGCCCATCACGCCTTCGACGTGGATCACCCCGGCAAGGACAGCTTTCGCCACCGGGCGGCGGGCGCCTCGGAGGTGCTTCTCAGTTCCGCCAAGCGCGTGGCGCTGATGCAAGAGCTGCGCGGCGCGTCAGAGCCGCCGCTGACGGACCTGCTGGCGCGGCTCTCCCCCGTCGATCTGGTGCTGGTGGAAGGCTACAAGCGCGATGCCCATCCAAAGATCGAAGCCCACCGCGCCGTCACGGGCCATCCGCTCATTGCCCCCCAAGACCCCAGCATCCGCGCCGTGGCTAGCGACACATCGTTGGCGCTCGACCGACCCGTTTTTGATCTGGATGACACACGCGCCATCGCGGATTTCATTCTGGCCGAGGTCGGCTTGTGAGCGGCTTTGACACCTTTCTGGTGGCCGATTGGTCCGCCGCGAAACGCGCGCCCGCGCGGCCCTCTGCCGATGCGATTTGGATTGGCGTGGCCCGCGATGGCGAGGTGGAAGAGCCCAGCTATCACCGCACGCGCCAGGATGCGGAAAGCTGGCTGGCCGCGTTTTTCGATGCCGAAGGTGCCGCAGGCCGCCGCGTGCTTGCGACCTTCGATTTCCCCTTTGGCTATCCAGCAGGCTTTGCCCGGATCGTCACCGGCTCTGATGATCCCTTCGCGCTCTGGGACTGGTTCGCGGCGGAGATCATCGACACGCCCCAGGGCGACAACAACCGCTTTGAAATCGCCGAACGTCTCAACCGCCTGACGCCCGGCCCGGGCCCCTTCTGGGGCAAGCCGCGGCGGGACGCTTGGCCGGATGTGCCTTACCGCAAGGAGGGCATTGAATTTGCGCCCGTGGCCGAACGGCGCGCCTGTGATCTCGCGGCAAAGGCGGCGTCTTCCTGTTTTCAGATGAGCTTTCCCCCGACCGTGGGCGGGCAGATCATGATGGGCCTGCCCGTTCTGGCGCGCCTGCGTCGGCGTGGCGGCGTGGCGGTCTGGCCGTTTGAGGCCCACGACGCGGCCCCGGTCGTGTTCGCGGAGATTTGGCCGGGTCTCATTGAGGACGCCGTGAAAGAGGAAATGGCCGAGATCGGCAAGGGCGCAATCCGCGACCAGATTCAGGTGCGCCTGCTCTCGCGGGCGCTCTCGCGCCTTGCGCGAGAGCGGCTGGAGGCGCTGATGTCCGGCTTGCCCGAAGCCGCGTCAGAAGAGGCTTGGATCCTGGGCGCAGAGGCGCGCGCGGAATTGACAACGCTTGCCCGCGCCGCCCCACGCCTGCGCAATGATTGCTTCGCCTTGCCGCCTGGCGTGTACTGGACGCCGGTGGAGGCGGCGCTCAGCATGCTGGAGGCACGTCTGTCGCCCGTCACACCGATTGAAACGGTGCCGCTGCGAGACGCGGGCGGGCGCATTTGCGCTCAGGATGTGGCCGCACTCCGCGCCAACCCGCCGCTGCCCAACACGGCGGTGGACGGCTACGGCTTTGCTGGCGGGCGCGGGGAGGGCGCGCATGTGCTGCCCCTCGTGGCAGGGCGCGCGGCGGCAGGGGATGCGCCTGGAGCGGTGCCCGAAGGCGAAGCCATTCGCGTATTGACCGGAGCTGCGCTGCCTGACGGCGTGGATACGGTCATCTTGCAAGAAGACGTGGAGGTTAAAGACGGACAGGTTCACTTTCCGGGCCCCGTCAAAGCCGGTGCCAATACCCGCAAAGCGGGCGAGGACGTGACAGCAGGTGATCTTATCTGCGCAAAGGGCACGCCGCTCACTGCGCCGCATCTTGCGCTGCTGGCTGCGACCGGCGTGGCCAAAGTCTCCGCGTACCAGAGGCTGCGCGTGGGTGTGATGTCCACCGGCGATGAACTTGTCGAAGCGGGCGAAACTGCGGCGTCTGGTCAGATTTTCGACGCAAACCGCCCAATGCTGTGCGATCTTGTGGCCCGCTTGGGCTACGCCCCTGTTGACCTCGGCATTGTGCCCGATGACCGCGCGGCCCTGCGCGCGCGGCTGGATCAGGCCGCTGCGGCTGCAGATGTCATCCTGACAAGTGGCGGCGCGTCCACTGGCGACGAAGATCACGTCTCCGCGCTTTTGTCTGAGGCGGGCGCGATGTCGCTTTGGCGTATTGCCATCAAACCGGGACGCCCGCTGGCGCTGGGCGTCTGGCAGGGCACGCCGGTCTTTGGTCTGCCCGGCAATCCAGTGGCGGCCATGGTCTGCACGTTGATCTTTGCGCGCCCCGCGATGGCGCGGCTTGCGGGCGGCACCTGGGTTGCGCCGCAAGGCTTCATGGTGCCCGCCGCCTTTTCAAAAACCAAGAAGGCAGGCCGCCGCGAATATCTGCGCGCGCGGATCGCTCAAGACCGGGTGGAGGTCTTTGCCTCCGAAGGGTCGGGCCGCATCAGCGGGTTGAGCTGGGCGGATGGGCTGGTTGAGCTGCCCGAACCTGCCATGACCATCGCGCCGGGTGATCCCGTCCGCTACATCCCCTACGCCGCTTTCGGCGTTTGAAAGCGGGGCTCTAGGCGGGCCCTAATGACCAGCGGTTCGGATGACTCTTCAAGTAAAGGTGCCTGCCACGCGCCCCAACAGCATGAAGGCCCGCGCAGTGCGGGTGTCGGCGAGGGCGGAGATCTCCCCGTCTGAGGCCTTGGCCTCGAAATCGGCAAAGCTTTTGTCGAAGCGGCGCAAAAAGTGATGCGCGGCATCGCGGAAGATCGGGTCCTGTTTCATCCGGGCGCTGGTCAGCGCCAGTGAAGATCGGTCCCGGATCCCGCCCAACGCGGCCACCCCGCGCCCGCGGGCACCGGCGGCAAACTGACGCCAGACCTCCGGGCGCGCGCGGTCGGGGCGCAGATCATCCATGTAGATGCCGTCTTGGCTGAGCAGGGTCAGCACGTCTTGCGCGGCCTGGATCAGCTCTTTGGCGGACCGGTCTTTCAGGGCTTTGCGCAAGGCGCTGAAGCCTACCTCGTCCTCGGCTGTTTCCGGGAAATTGAGCGCGCGGATAAAGTCGTCCGTGGCAAGTTGCGGGACCATGTCAGCGGCTTGCGTACCAAGTGCGAGGGCGGGCTGGTCGTCCGCGAGGGGGGTCTCTGGCGTTTGCACGGGGCGCGCGGTGTCGTCCCGGCGGCTCTGGAAAGTCGCCAGCGCGGTTTCGGTCTTGCGGGTGGCTTCGGCGATTTCGTCGAGCTTTCGGTTCACCGAGGGCTCTGGCTGCATCTTGCCGCCCTGAGCCTGGGCGATATAGGCCTGCCTGATGCCGTCGATGGCCGTCTGCAGGCGCTGGCTTTCCTCGCGCATGACCCGGCTGGCGCGTGCGGCAGTGGCCGCGACCCAGATCATCGCGACCGGCATGAAAATCGCCAGCATCGTCATCAAAAACCGCAGACCGCCTTCGCCCTCCTGCGGGTCGGGATCAGCGGGCTGCAACATGAAGAAGATGGTGGCCCCCACCAGCCAAACGGCTGACAGCGCCACCGCGGTGATCTCAATCCCCGTGACGCCGCCCGGGCGCGGCTTGTCATAGATGCCTAAGGGCGTGGGCCTTGCCGCGCCCGAGCCCGACTTCGGCAGGCGCGGGTCGCTAACCGGCGCCGCGGCGTCCTGCGGCGTGCCCTGAGAGGACGGTGAAGACGTGTCAGCCATGCCGCTGCTGCTCACTCATAAACGATTGCGAGCACTTCGTAGGATTTGTCCCCGCCCGGCGTGCGGACCTCCACGCTGTCGCCTTCTTCCTTGCCAATGAGCGCACGCGCGATGGGGGATTTGATGTTGAGCAGACCGTCCTCGATCTTGGCCTCGTATTCGCCCACGATCTGGTAGGTCTTTTCCTCGTCCGTGTCCTCATCCACCAGCGTCACCTTCGCGCCGAACTTGATCGGGCCCGACAGTTTGGAGGGGTCGATCACATCCGCCAGCGAAATCGCGCCCTCCAGCTCTTTGATGCGGCCTTCGATGAAGGACTGCTTTTCCTTTGCGGAATGATACTCCGCATTCTCGGACAGATCGCCGTGTTCGCGTGCCTCTGCGATGGCTTTGATGATCGCGGGGCGTTCGGTTGACTTCAGATGCTTGAGCTCTGCTTCGAGGGCTGCGTGCCCCTTGTGCGTCATCGGTAGCTTTTCCATGACCAATCCAGATCGTTAAGGCTGCCCCCGTCAGATCGAATGCAGGCCGTTTCATCAGTCTTTGCCCCTACCTGACTGCAGGGCGCGGCACAATGCAAGAGGGGGCAAGGCCTGCTTGGCAAGCTGTTGCGCAGCCCATGCGCGGGCAGGGTCCTGGCAGGGCAGCACCTCACGATATTTGACCAAACTGGGACAAGCGTGATTTGACGCGGGCGCAGGAGCGGGCTTTTCTACCGTGAGGGGAAAATGGAGGCTTGGTGATGCGCAAGGCCCTTGTGGCAGTGCTCCTTGCTGGTCTGGCGCTGTCTTTCGGGACTGCGCGGGCGGCGGATGATCTGGCCGAGGCGCGGGTGATCCTGAATGCCAAGCAGGGAACGGTGAAAAAGTGGCACTACGCCCCGCGGTTTGTCGTCGTCCACGACAGGCCCGTGGATCGCGCGGCGTTTGCCGAAGTGACCGAGTTCATTGCAGCGGCCACCGGGTTGACCCTTGCTGTGCCTGACTTCGTTGAGGTCACGGCAGAGACGTTGGGCGAGCGGTTCTACACCGCTTCGCGTTACGCGCCGCGGGCCACGCGGGCGGGGCAGATGACAACCGATTTGCTGATCGCAGGGCATGAGGATCTGCAGCTTTCGGCGAATGTGTTCATCTTTGTGGTCTCGCCCCCCTTGGCCTCCCATTTCATGGTTCTGACGGCTTGGGGGCGGTCATCGACCGCGCTGCCGCGGGCCTATGTGACGGGCGAGGGGCCGTGTTATTTCAACGTGTTGAGCAATGCGCAGAGCATTCATTTCGGCACGATCCTGATCGCCCCGGAGCTGGAGAAGGCGGTGAGCGAGGCCTGTATCTATGAGGAGATGATGCAGGCGATGGGCTTGATGAATGACGCGCATGGGTCCGCGCATTTCACGTTCGACAATCTGGCGGAGGCCAAGCCGCGGGACTATGACCAGCGGTTGCTCAGCGCGCTTTACGACGCGGATGTGCTGAACGGCGATGCCGTAGAGAAGGTGCTGGGGATTTACGCGGGCGCGCGGTAGCGGCGATTGGCTTTTTCGGCTGGCGGTGAGAATTTTAGGACCGGGAACGCCGCCGAGAGGTCGCGCATCATGTCGCGCGGTGGTGTTGGCCCTTTTCGAGCGCAGTGCGTCGGCTCGGACCTATGCGCAGGTCTTTCCAGTACACCCCTCTGTGTTGACGCGTCTACTTAGCGGTGTGTACAAGATTTCTCAGCATGAAATCAGTGTGTTATTTAATAGCATATTCTGCTGCACCCCGCGAAGAAGACGCGTCGCCTTAGAGGGGTGTGCCCAGCGAAACGCCGAAGGCTATCGAAGCGAGGGGCTCACCCCCAAACCAGATGTGTCACGTGGTAAAACACAGGCGCGGCAAAGATTACGCTGTCTAGCTGGTCCAGAAACCCGCCCTGTCCCGGAATGAGATGCGACCAGTCCTTCACACCCCGATCGCGCTTGATCGCCGCAAAAACGAGGCTCCCGAACATGCCCGTCACGCTCGCCAGCGCCGCCATCAGCGCCGCCCCCACCACCCCGAAAGGCGTGATCCAGGACAGCACCGCGCCGATGGCCGCCGCCGCCAGCACGCCCGTCACCATGCCCTCAACCGTCTTCGGCGACAGATGCGGCGCCACCCGCCGCCGCCCGTAAAGCCGCCCTGCGTAGTACTCAAACAGATCGCCGAATTGCACCACCATCGCAAAGAACACGATCAGCAGCACCGACCGGTCAGACCCCTCCATCATGTCATAGGTCAGAAGCGCGGGCACATGGCTGATGCAAAAGACGCAGATCATCAGGCCCCACTGCGTTTCTGC
The DNA here is from genome assembly GCA_039024775.1 of Pseudomonadota bacterium. Lineage (GTDB taxonomy): Bacteria > Pseudomonadota > Alphaproteobacteria > Rhodobacterales > Rhodobacteraceae > Sulfitobacter. The sequence goes on along the minus strand of JBCCPS010000026.1, from coordinate 22,982 downwards.
CACCCGTTCCAGGAACTGGCTGGTATCGCCGCGCAGCGCGCTGATCATAGGCAACAGCAGAAAGGCATAGACCGGAATGAACACGGTAAAGAGCGCGGTCCAGTCCAGCGCCACAAAGAGGTACTGCAGAGGCAGGATCACAAAGCACCCCAACACCAGCGACAGATGATCGGCCCGGTGCGAATAGGTGAAGGTCAGAAACTCGCGCAGCGCGGCAAAGCTGGCGAAGGCAAACAACAGGATGATCCCGGTCTGCCCGCTCAGCACCGCCAGCCAGAGCGCGATGGCGATCCCCCACCAGGTGTGTACGCGCATTACAAAGGCCTCGACCCCTGCGCTGGCCTGCCCGCCGGGCTGGCGCGCACGCAGGCCCTCGCCCAGCAGCGTCAGCGCAAAGAGCAGGCCAAAGACGCCAAAGCTGAGCGACAGGATATCAAGCGTGGTCTGATCGCTCACGCCCGGCCCCCGCGTACATCTTCTGGCGCCAGAGCCACCAAAGCCTCCGCCGCGCGCGCAAGGAAGGCATCCTTGCTTTCGTCCGCGCCGACGTGGATCGGTGCGCCAAAGGTCACCGTGCAGATCAGCGGCAGCGGGATCACCTCTCCCTTGGGCATAATCTTGTTGAGGTTCGCCACCCAGGTAGGCACCAGATCGACATCCGGGCGGGCGCGGCCCATGTTGTAGAGCCCGGCGCGAAAGGGCAACAGCGGGTCGTCTGTCATGTTGCGCGCGCCCTCAGGGAAGATGATGAGCGAGGAACCTTCGTCCAACGCGGCAAGGATCGCGGCCATCGGGTCTTCGCTGCGCGCCTCGGGCCGTCTGTCCACCAGGACGCAGTTGAAGACCTCGGGCCCCACGAACGCGCGCAGTCTGTTCTGGAGCCAGTAGTCTGCGGCTGCAACGGGCCGTGTCTTGCGCCGCATGTGGCCCGGCAACACGGTCCAGATCATCGGCATATCGCCGTTGGAGACATGGTTGGCAAAGTAGACGCGCTGCTTTGCCACAGGTTCGATCCCGCGCCAATCGGCGCGCACCGCGGTCACAGAACGCGCCACAAAGGCCAGGACATGGCCCACCAGCCGCGCGGCAAATTGACGGGGAAGCTGACGGAATGCCTTCATCAGAAGATTCTGGCAGAGCAACGGTTTAAATGAAAGCACAATGCGATATCTTGGAAGGTAACAGACAGCAACCAGCGACCCGACCGCCATGAGCCGCGCGTGACGCGCCGTCCCGTTTGCAAAGCCCCTGGGCTTGCTCTAATGAAAAAACGGGGCGCTTTTTCATGGCTGTGGGAGGAGGCAGCGTGATGGATCAGATTGAACGCGAAGCAATGGAATACGACGTGGTGATCGTCGGTGCGGGCCCCGCGGGCCTGTCCGCGGCCATCCGGCTCAAACAGCTCGACCCCGATATGGAGATCGTCGTGCTGGAAAAGGGCTCCGAAGTGGGCGCGCATATCCTCTCGGGCGCTGTGCTTGATCCCTCCGGCCTCACGCGGCTTATCCCCGACTGGCAGGAAAAGGGTGCACCGGTCACGGTGGAAGTGAAGGAAGACAACTTTTACGTCTTGGGTGAGGCAGGCAAAATCAAACTGCCTAATTTCATCCTCCCGCCGCTGATGAACAACCACGGCAACTACATCGTTTCGATGGGCAACGTCTGCCGCTGGATGGCGGAACAGGCCGAGGAGATGGGGATTGAGATCTTCCCCGGCATGTCCTGTTCCGAGCTTGTCTTTGGCGACAAAGGTGAAGTGAAAGGCGTTGTTGCGGGCGTCTTCGGGCTGGAGCCCGACGGGTCATATGGCCCCAATACTGAGCCGGGGATGGAACTGCACGGCAAATATGTTTTCCTCTCAGAAGGTGTGCGCGGCAGCCTCTCCAAGCAGGTGATCGCCAAATACGCGCTGGATGCGGAGTGCGACGTGCCCAAATTCGGCATCGGTATGAAAGAGATCTGGGAAGTTGACCCGGCCAAGCACAACGAGGGTGAGGTGACCCACACGTTGGGCTGGCCCCTGGGCTTCAAGAACTCAGGCGGATCTTTCGTTTATCACCTTGATAACAATCAGGTCTACGTCGGCTACATCGTCGATCTGAACTACAAGAACCCCTATCTGTCGCCCTACCAGGAATTCCAGCGCTTCAAGCACCATCCCAAAATTGCGGAACTGCTCGAAGGCGGCAAGCGCACGGCTTACGGCGCGCGCGCGGTGACCAAGGGCGGCTATCAGTCGATCCCGCAGGTGTCCTTCCCTGGCGGCGCGCTGTTGGGATGTTCCGCAGGTCTTGTCAACTTGCCGCGGATCAAGGGCAATCACAACGCAATGCATTCCGGCATTGAAGCGGCCGAGGCCGCCTATGCCGCGATCCAGGAAGGCCGCGCAGGCGACCGTCTGGAGGCCTACGATGCCGCGCTCAAGGAAGGTCCGGTCGGCCAGGACCTTAAGCCCGTGCGCAACGTCGCCCCGCTCAACGGAAAGCTGGGGCCGCTGGGTGGTCTGGCGCTGGGCGGCTTTGACATGTGGTTTCAAACGATCTTCAAATTTTCGCTCTTCGGGACGGTCAAACACGGCAAGACGGACGCGCAATCCACAGAAAGCGCTTATGCGCACAAGCCGATCGACTACCCCAAGCCCGATGGCAAGCTGAGCTTTGACAGGCTGACCAACGTGTCTTTCAGCTTTACCAATCACGAGGAAAGCCAGCCGGCGCATCTGACGCTCAAGAACGCCTCTGTTCCGGTGCTAGATAACCTACGGTTTTACGGCGGTCCGTCGCAGCGGTACTGCCCGGCAGGCGTCTACGAGTTCGTCAATGACGAGAACGACCGCGACAAGTTCGTGATTAACTTCCAGAACTGCGTGCACTGCAAGACCTGCGATATCAAAGATCCCAGTCAGAACATCGTCTGGACCACGCCGCAGGGCGGAGACGGGCCGAACTATCCCAACATGTGATCCTCCGGCACGGCTGCTCTTACATTGAGCGGCTGCGCCGCACGCGATCTGATTGATTTGGCTTAAGCCAAATCGGATGCGAGGCTCTGCCTCGCGCTCCGGGATATTTAGAGCCAAAAAAAGGGGGATCACCGCTTACGGGTCCGTGGGTGGGATTGTTCTTTCACACCCATTTGCTAGCTTGAGATGAACAAAGAGTTGAGGCAGGGGAAGCGATGTTCAGGCAGGTGATGGCGGCAGGTGTGGCGTTGGTGCTGGCGGCGCCGCTTTTGGCGGATGGAACCGCGGGGGCCTATCTGGCCGGTCGGTCTGCTGCGGTCAACAGCGACTACCGGGAGGCGGCGCGCTATTACAGCGAGGCGCTGGCGCGGGACACCGATAATCGAGAACTGATGGAGAGCGCGTCGCTGGCCTATCTGTCTCTGGGCGAGATCAAGCGCGCGGTCCCCATTGCCCGGCGCATGGAAGAGGACGGGCAGCAGTCGCTTGTTGCGCATCTCATCTTGTCCGCAAACCTGGCCGCCGAAGAGGATTATCGCGGTCTGCTGGACCGGCGCGCTGCAACAAGCGGCATCGGCCCCTGGGTCGACGGGCTGACGAAAGCCTGGGCGCATCTGGGCGACGGCAATGTGACCGCATCGCTTGCCGCTTTTGACGCGTTGTCAGAACAGCAGGGGATCGGGGGCTTTGTGCTCTACCACAAGGCGCTGGCGCTGGCGTCCGTCGGGGACTTTGAGGGCGCGGAAGAGATATTTGCCTCGGACGGCGTAGGCGCTGCGGGCCAGACCCGCCGCGGCACCATCGCCCACGCCGAAGTGCTGGCCCAGCTTGGCCGTTTCGAAGACGCGCTCACCCTGCTTGAAACCGCCTTTGCCGATGGCACTGACCCCGAGCTCGACATGCTGATCGCAGAGTATCGCAGCGGCGAGGTCGGCGCGTTTGATCATGTTCGGGGGGCCAAGGACGGCATCGCAGAAGTGTTCTTTACCTTCGCGGCGGTGCTGAGGTCGGAGGCCGCGGGCGATTATTTCGTCCTGCTTTACGCGCGCATTGCGGGTTATCTGCGCCCTGGCCATGTGGATGCGGTGCTGCTGACGGCCGGTTTGCTGGAAAGCCTTGAGCAGTACGATCTGGCGATCGAGGAATACAAGACCGTAGCCGCAGATGATCCGGCCTATCATGCGGCCGAACTGGGCCGCGCGGGCGCGCTGCGGCGGTCGGACCGGGATGCGCAGGCCATCGAGGTGCTGGAGCAGTTGACGCGCAGCCATGGCCAATTGGCGGTGGTGCATTCCACGCTGGGTGATGTGCTGCGCGGGCAGGACAATTTCGAAGCCGCCATCGCGGCCTATGACCGCGCGCTGGAGCTTGCGCCGGAAGAAGGACGCATCCGCTGGGTCCTGCATTATTCCCGCGGTATCGCCCATGAACGCAATGATGACTTCGCACGCGCGGAAGCCGATTTTCGCGCAGCTCTTGAGATCAATTCCGAGCAGCCGCAGGTGCTCAACTACCTCGGCTATTCGCTGGTGGAGGAAAAACGCAACCTCGATGAAGCGCTCGACATGATCCAGCGCGCGGTCGCGGCGAGCCCGGATTCAGGTTACATCGTCGATAGTCTGGGTTGGGTGTTCTACCGGCTGGGCAGATATGATGAAGCGGTGGAGCAGATGGAACGCGCGGTGGAGCTCTTGCCAGTGGATCCGGTGGTCAATGACCATCTGGGCGATGTTTATTGGGCTGTCGGTCGCGAGCGGGAGGCGGAGTTTCAGTGGCGCCGCGCGCTGTCTTTCATCGACCCCGAAGACGATTATGACGCGGAGGCCAAGCCGGACCGGATCCGCCGCAAGCTTGAGGTCGGGCTCGACCGTGTGCTGGAGGAAGAGGGCGCGGAGCCGCTAAAGGTTGCCAGCGATCCTTGAAACACTGATTTAACTGATCCGACTCACCACATAGTCGGCCAGATCAATGAGCATCGTCTTCAGGTCATGATTGGGCAAGGGCGCCAGCGCTGACTTTGCCCGGCTTGCCCAGTCGCGGGCGTCTGTTTCGGTAGCCTCCAGCGTGCCGTGGCGCGCAAGCAAGGCCAGAGCCTGATCCAGATCGCCTTCGTTCTGCTGACCTTTCTCAATGCAGCGGGACCAGAACGCGCGTTCTTCCGCGTCCGCCAGCACCACCGCCTTGATCACCGGCAGCGTGAGCTTGCGCTCCCTAAAATCGTCACCGATGTTCTTGCCGGTGGCCTTCTCCTCACCCCGGTAATCCAGCAGATCATCCACGATCTGAAAGGCGATCCCAAGCGCATCGCCATAGTCAAAGAGCGCTTGCACATGCGCCTCCGGCGCGCCGGCGATCACGCCGCCGACTTCAGTGGCGGCGGAGAACAGTGCAGCCGTCTTGCCGCGCACCACCTGTAGATAAATGGCTTCATCCGTTGCAAGGTTCTGTGCCGCCGTCAGTTGCAGCACCTCGCCCTCCGCGATAGTGGCCGCCGCGTTGGAGAGGATCTTCATCACCCGCATCGACCCGGGCTCGGTCATCAGTTGGAAAGACCGCGCAAAGAGATAATCGCCCACCAGGACAGACGACTGGTTGTCCCAGAGCAGATTCGCCGTGGGCCGCCCGCGCCGCTGTTTGCTTTCATCCACCACGTCGTCGTGCAGCAGGGTCGCTGTGTGAATGAACTCCACCGTGGCGGCCAGATGCACGTGATACGGGCCGGGATAGCCGCACATGCGCGCCGCAGCCAGCGTCAGCATCGGGCGCAACCGCTTGCCGCCCGCGCCCACCAGATGGGCCGTGACCTCCGGGATGCGCGGCGCATGTTCTGAGGCCATCCGCTCCGCGATCAGCGCGCTCACCGCGTCCATATCCGCCGCCAAATAGGAGGCGAGGCGGTCATGGGGTTTTGCGGCGCTTTCGTTTTTGTCCAACATGGTTTCCCAACTCTCGACAAAGGGCAAAACCGCCCCTAGATCGCTGTCATGCAAGAGATTTTGCGCAGCACCGACATGACGGTCATCGCCTTCGCCACCGCACTCCTTCAAGGCGAGGATATAGCTTGCTTCGAGCAGGACGTAAACATGGCCGCGGCCATGGGGGGCATCGCGTTGATCCCCCGTCGGTTGATGGTGCACCCCGACGACGCAGAGGCCGCGAAACGGGTGCTCACAGACAATGACATTCCGCTTGGATTTTGAGGCCGCCGACCTGACGCAGGATGCCTATCTTGGTGGTAAGCTGGCGCTTTGGCAGCCGCGCCGGGGCTACCGCGCTGGTGTTGACCCAGTGCTTTTGGCCGCCGCCGTGCCCGCGCGCACGGGACAGTCGGTGCTGGAGCTTGGCTGCGGCGTAGGGGCCGCGATCCTGTGTCTTGGCGCCCGGGTCACCGGGCTCAGCCTAACCGGCGTTGAACTGTCAAAGGCGCATGCTGCGCTTGCCCGCCGCAATGGGGCTGGTGCTTTGGAGGTGATCCCAGCCGATATCGCGGACCTGCCGCAAGAACTACGCCAGCGCCAGTTCGACCATGTGATCGCCAACCCACCTTACTTTGACCGCGACGCGTCCAAACCCTCCGCCGAGCCGCTGCGCGAGGTAGCGCACGGGGAGGCATTGCCGCTTGAGACATGGGTGCGCGTGGCGGCAAAGCGGCTGAAACCGGGGGGCATGGTGCACGTCATCCACCGGACAGAGCGGCTTCACCAGTTGATCCGCGCACTGCCTGCAGACCTTGGATCAATCGAGGTGCTGCCGATTGTCTCTCGTAGCGGACGCGCGCCCGAACGGATCATTCTGCGCGCCAAGAAGAATGGTCGCGGGGCGTTCAAACTGCATGCGCCTTTGGTCATGCACAAAGGCGACCGGCATCAAAGCGACGCTGGCGAAGACTACACACCGCTGGCCCGCGCGGTCCTGCGCGAGGGTGCCGCGCTCGCATTTTGAGCGGATGTACACACTTTTAGACAGTATCGCTGCGCAGCAGCGTGACTTGGCGGGGCTTCTGTGCTCCACTCGTTCCGCACACATGATTGAGGAGAACTAAATGGCTTTGAATGCACATCTGGAGACTCTGAAGCGCAAGCACGCGGAAATGAGCGAAAAGGTTGAAGCAGCCCAGCGTTCTCTCGCAATTGATGATCTGGAAGTGGCCACGATGAAAAAAGAAAAACTCCGCCTGAAGGAGGAGATTACCCGGCTTTCAAGCTAGGGCGCGCGGGCCTTCACACTGGCGCGGGCCGCAACGGCTGCGCCTCCGGTGATCAGCGCCGCTGCCCAAAGGAGCGTCGTGGTGGATGCCGCGACGCCGACCAGTACCAGAATGAGGGTCGACAGCAGTGGCGCCGCATAGGAACTCGCGCCGAGCAACTGGATGTCACCGTATTTTACGCCCACGTCCCAGACGTAGAAGGCGAGCCCTACGGGGCCGAGGCCGAGGCCCAGCACTGACAGCCAGCCGAAGGTTGAGGTCGGCCAAACCGTTTCCTCAAACGCCAGATGCAGCGGTAGGGAAAGGCAAGCGGTCGCGATGCAAAAGACGGCGACGGTCGCGGTCGGAGCCTCCCCGACCAAGCGCGAAAGCACCGAATAGCCAGACCACGTCAGCGCGCAGAGTAGCGCCAGCGCGTAGCCTGGCAAATGCGCCGCAGAAAACCCCGCGCCGCCGCCTGTGATGATCAGCGCGGCCCCGCCAAACCCAAGCAGAGCGCCCGCCAGATGGCCCGCCCGCAGCCGCTCACCCGGTAAAAGGCCGGAAAAGATCACGATCAAAAGGGGCCACAGATAGGCGATCAGTCCCGCCTCCGCCGCGGGGGCGAGCCGAAGCGCTGAAAAATAAAGCGCATGATAGCCAAAAAGCCCGAGCGTGCCAAAGATGTACACTCGCAACGGCACATCGCGCAGGCGCGCCGCCGTTCCGCTGAGCCCCGTCCAGACCAGCCCGAGCGTCCCACCGATGGCAAAGCATAGCGTGTTGAGCAGCAGCGGCGGCACAGGGGCGGAGCCCACGGTCAAGAGCGCCAGCAGAGCCCAAAGCAGGACCGCGATAGACCCGATCATCGTGGCGCGGTGGCGTGTCATGGCGCGGCGTGTTCCAGCCTCTCAAAGCTGTCGGCCAGTTGCGACAGTTTGGCGATTTCATCCAGCACCCAACTCTTGAAGGTGTCAATCTGGGGACGGGTCTCCATGCCTTGCTGACAGACAAAACGAAAGCGGCCCGCGACCGGTAGCGCCATCGGGAAGGGGGCCACCAGGCGGCCCTCTGCGAGGTCCTTAATTGCCAGAGAGCGGCGGCCCAACACCACGCCGACCCCGGCGAGGGCCGCATCCATCGCGTGATCGGCCTGGCTGAAACTGGGGCCATAGCTGGTGTCTACATCGCGCCCCATGGCTGCGAACCAGGCCTTCCAGTCGGATTTCGGACGCAGAAAATCTATCGACATGTCGTGGATCAAAACCGCCTCTTCCAGCGCCTCCAGCGTGGTATACCGCGCGGCAAGCTCGGGCAGCATGACCGGCATGACCCATTCGTCCGCCAAGGGCAGTGAATAGAGCCCGTCGTCAGGCCCCTCGCCGAACCGGATGGCGACGTCGATGCTGTCGCGGTTGAAGTCCATGATGCGCAGGCTGGCGGAAAACCGCAGCTCGATCTCCGGATGCGCCTGGGCAAAATCAAAGAGCCGGGGTGCCAGCCACTTCGCGGTAAATGCGGGCCCCGCCGTGACCGTAAGCCCTTGCAAATCCTGCGTTCTGAGCGCTGCGCGCCAGGCGGTGCCAAGTGCCTCGAACCCCGATTGCGCACCCGGCGCCAGGGCCTGGCCGGCTTGCGTCAACTCCACCGCGCGGTTGAGCCTGCGAAAGAGCGGCGCGCCCAGGTGTTCCTCCAGTGATTTGATCTGAAAGCTGAGCGCGGCGGGCGTCACGTTCAGCTCCGCCGCAGCGCGCGCAAAGGACATGTGCCGCGCGGCGGCATCAAAGGCGCGCAGGGCTGTGAGAGGCGGCAGGCGGTCAGACATCTCACTTAAGTATATCTTATCTGACGCTGTGAAAAGTCTCGTTTGTCGGCTATGGTTTCAAAGCGCATATAGGGGTCAGTCAAGCGAAGCTGAACAAACCCTCGAAAGGACACACCATGTTCGACACCAGCACAAACCCCGACGTCCGCCGCGCCCTGGAAAGAGCACGTGAGGAGCGCAGCCGTGCCGCAGCCAATGTTTGGGGATGGCTTTTCGCGCCGACCTCGCGCTGACGCCCGCGCCATGAAATGAGGAGGGCCGGATCATTGCTGATCCGGCCCTTTTTGCGACGTCGGTATCACGTCGGTAAACCGTCGGTATCACGTCGGTCCAGGCACCCTTACACGAAGAACTGCGCGCCGTTCGCGGAGATGGTGGAGCCGTTGATGAAGCCCGCATCGTCTGAGACCAGGAATTTCACGCAGCGTGCGATCTCTTCCGGTTCGCCCAGACGGCCTGCGGGGATTTGCCCGATGATGGATTTGCGCACGTCCTCGGGCACGGCCATGACCATTTCGGTCGCGATGTAGCCCGGGCAAATCGCGTTGGCGGTGATGCCTGCGCGCGCGCCTTCCTGGGCCAGCGATTTCACGATCCCCAAATCACCCGCTTTGGTCGCGGCATAGTTCACCTGCGCGAACTGGCCCTTCTGACCATTGATGGAGGAGATGACCACCACGCGCCCGAACTTGCGCTCGCGCATGCCCGGCCAGATGGGGTGCACGGTGTTGAAGACGCCCGTGAGGTTCGTGTCGATCACCTGATGCCACATCTCGGGCGTCATCTTGTGAAACGGCGCATCCCGGGTGATGCCCGCGTTAGCGACCACGATCTCAATGGGGCCAAGGTCCGCTTCCACCTGTTCAATGCCCGCCTTGGAACTGTCGTAGTCGGCGACGTTCCACTTGTAGGTTTTGATGCCGGTCTCGGACGTGAAGGCGGCGGCGGCCTCGTCATTGCCAGCGTAGGTGGCGGCGACGGTATAGCCTGCGTCCTTGAGTTCCTTTGAGATGGCAGCGCCGATGCCGCGGCTGCCTCCGGTGACGAGTGCGATGCGGGACATGTGTCTTCCTTTGCCTTTTATGTGCGATGGGCAGCTTGCCCACCCTATCCTGATGTTTTGGCGGGCGAATCGCCCGCCAGTGCTTTAGTAATGTTATTTCAGAAGTGCGAAGTATAGCGCAATTTTATTGCGCTACCTTCACATAACCTCACGGACGCTCAAGGCACATGGCAACGCCCATGCCGCCGCCGATGCAGAGCGTGGCAAGGCCTTTCTTGGCGTCCCGGCGCTTCATTTCAAAGAGCAGCGTGTTCAGGATGCGCGCGCCGGAGGCGCCGATGGGGTGGCCGATGGCAATGGCGCCGCCGTTCACGTTCACGATCGCCGGATCCCAGCCCATGTCCTTGTTGACCGCGCAGGCCTGCGCGGCAAAAGCTTCGTTTGCCTCCACCAGGTCCAGATCGTCAACCGACCAGCCCGCCTTTTCCAGCGCCTTGCGCGAGGCGTAGATCGGGCCCACGCCCATGATGGAGGGGTCAAGGCCCGCCGTGGCGTAGGAGGCGATGCGCGCGAGGGGCTCGATGCCGCGCTTTTCGGCTTCATCCGCGCTCATCAGCAGGGCACCGGCGGCACCGTCGTTGAGGCCGGAGGCGTTGGCAGCCGTCACGGAGCCGTCTTTGGTGAAAGCAGGACGCAGTTTTTGCATCGCCTCCATCGTGGCCCCGTGGCGGATGTATTCGTCTGCGTCCACCACGATGTCGCCCTTGCGGTTGGGCACGGTGTAGCTGACGATCTCATCCGCGAACTTACCCGCCTTCTGCGCTGCCTCCGCCTTGTTCTGAGAACCCACGGCGAATTCATCCTGCGCGTCCCGGCTGATCTGCCATTTCTCGGCGACGTTCTCTGCCGTCTGGCCCATGTGATAGCCGTTGAAGGCGTCCCAGAGGCCGTCCTTGATCATCGTATCGACAAGCTTCATGTCGCCCATCTTTTGACCCGCGCGCATGGCTTGGGCGTGCACGGACATGGACATGTTTTCCTGCCCACCCGCGGCCACGATGTCCGCATCGCCAAGCTGAATGTGCTGAGCCCCAAGCGCCACGGCGCGCAGGCCGGAGCCGCAGACCTGGTTGATGCCCCAAGCAGCGGCTTCCTTGGGGAAGCCTGCGTTGATGTGTGCCTGGCGTGCGGGGTTCTGGCCCTGAGCTGCGGTCAGCACTTGGCCCATGATGGTCTCGCTCACTTCGCTGGCGTCGACGCCTGCGCGCGCGACAATTTCTTTGAGCACGGCGGTGCCAAGATCGTGGGCGGGGGTGGTTGCGAATGACCCGCTGAAGCTGCCAACGGCAGTGCGTGCGGCGGATGCGATAACGACGTTTGTCATGGGTAGACCTCTGCTTTTTTGGCAGGGGTTTCTCCGTGCAGCGCGCCCATTTGGGCCGATGCCCCCTACCTTCTGAGGGCTCCATAGCGTATCGCGCGCGGGCCAGCAACGCGGTGCCGGCCTTGGCGGCATGCATCTGCTGCATGTCTGGGGTTTTAGCCCGCCGCGCGTTCTTTTGCCTCTTCCATCCAGTAGGGTTTGGTTGTCGGCGCGGCGAAGTAGTAGCCCTGCAGGCAGTCCGCGCCGAGGCTTGCGAGGGTTGAGGCGTCTTCCGAATTTTCGACGGATTCGGCGACTGTCATCATGTCGAAGTGGCGCGCGATGGAGATCAGCGCGGCCACCAGCGCGCGGTTGTCGGGGTCCTCCGCGATGCCGCGGGAAAACTGCCCGTCGATCTTGAGCACGTCGAAGTAGAAGTCCTTGAAGTAGCGGATGGCCGTGTAGCCCGACCCGAAATCATCCATGGCAAAGCACACGCCCTGATCCTGAAGGTTCTCCATGAAGTCCTTCACCAGTTCCGGCACCAGCATCGCGGAGCTTTCGGTGATCTCCAGGATCAGGCGTTCGCCCAGCGTCTTATCGCGGTTGAGAAAGCGCCGCATCGTCTGGTTCCAAGAGCTGTAGCCGATGGAACGGGCGGACATGTTAATCGACAGCCGCAGCTCGGGGTTCTGTTGCAGCGTGGTCAGCCCCATGCGCAGTGCGAGCACGTCGATCTTGCGGCCCAGTTCGGTGTCTTCGATCACCGGCATGAAATCCTTTGCCGGGATCACGCGCCCGGTTTCATCGAGCACGCGCATCAGCCCTTCGTGAAACGCCACGCGGTCAGGCTCATGGGCCAGCACCACGGGCTGATAGGCCAGCAGGGTCTGCTTGTGCTTGATCGCCTCTGCCACCATCTGCAGCGTGGATTGGTCGCGGCGGTGAATTGCGCTGTCCAGAGGGCTCACCTGATCGCTGGACACATCTGCCAGGGCGCGGTTGATCTGCTTTGACACGGGCGAAAACTCCAGAGGCTGCGATTGCCTGTAGCTTTGCCGCAAAAGTGATAAGTGGGTGTTAAGGGGCGAATTTTGCGCGAATTGGACGGAGGGGCCCATGCAGAGGTGCGACTGGCCGGGGACGGACCCGGTGTATCTGGCGTATCACGATACGGAATGGGGCGTGCCCGAGTATGATGCCCGCGCGCTGTGGGAAAAGCTGATCCTGGACGGCTTTCAGGCAGGGCTGAGTTGGATCACGATCCTTAAAAAGCGCGACAATTTTCGTCGCGCATTCCAAGGCTTCGACCCGCATGTCATCGCGCAATGGGGCGAGGCGGAGGTGGCGCGGCTGGTGCAGGATGCGGGCATCATCCGCCACCGGGGCAAGATCGAGGCGACGATCCACAACGCCCGCGCGTTTTGCGAGCTCGATGCCAAGGATGGCTTTGACGCTTTCATGTGGCGCTATGTGGACGGCGTGCCCTTGCAGAACCACTTTGCCACCCAGGATCAGGTGCCGCCCAAGACCGCGCTGTCAGAGCAGGTGTCAAAAGATCTCAAGCGCGCGGGCTTCAAGTTCTGCGGCCCCACCATCGTCTACGCCTGGATGGAGGCTTGCGGGCTGGTCAATGACCACCTGACGACCTGTTTCCGGCATGAAGAATGCGCGGCGATTGGGCGGGGGCCTTAGGGGGCGGCGGCGTTGCGGTTCTCTCCCTCTAGGCGGGGCGGCAAAGATCGGTTAGGAGCGCAATACCCAAGGCAATCATTGGCAGAACCGAACAATGATCGACCACCTCAAACAGATGGCCATCTTCGCGCGGGTCGTGGATGAGGGGTCCTTCCGCGGGGCGGCGCAAGAGGTTGGGCTCTCGCCTTCCCGGGTCAGCGAGACGGTTTCGGAGCTGGAGGACTATCTGGGCGTCACGCTGCTGCACCGCACGACCCGCAAGATCGCGCTCACCAATGAAGGACGCATGTTCTACACCCGCGTGGTCGACATGCTGCGCAGCGCGGAGGCGGGGCTGAATGAGCTGAACGCCCTGTCGCTGGACCCGGTGGGTGCGTTGCGGATTTCGCTGCCTGCCTTCTTTGCGGGCGGGCCGCTGACCAGGGCCATCGCTTCTTTTGCCAAACAGCATCCTAACGTCGCGTTCTCGGTCGTTTATGACGACAATCGGCTCGACCTTCTGAAAGACGGGCTTGATCTGAGCATCCGGGCCGGGTGGCTCGAAGACAGCTCTATGATGTCGCGCAAACTGGCGGATGGTCAGCGGGTTCTGGTGGCGGGAAGGGGCTATGCTGCGCAGCGGGACATCCCAAAGCGGCCCGGGGACCTCGAGGACTGGGACTGGGTGCGCTACAAGAACCGGCCCGACACGACGCAATTCACCAACGCAAAAGGGCGGCAGGAAAGCGTGACGGGTAGGGCCCAGATTGAAGTTGATAGCATTGAGGCGCTCTTTTTCATGGCGCAGCAGGATCTGGGCGCGACGGTGCTGCCGTCTCATCTGGCGGATCGTGGCGTGCGGGAGGGCACCTTGGTCCGGCTGCTGCCGGATTGGTCGCTGCGTCCTCTGGGCATTTATGCGGTCTGGCCCGACAAGTCCCGGCGTGAGAGCCTGACCTTGCTCTTTGTGCGCTACCTTGCCGAACAGGACCTCTGCTAAGCCATCTATAGCGAATGCAAACAATTTGATGCATCGTATATCGCCTGACCCGTTGAACTCTATGATTTCAGGCAGGGTGAGGCGATTCAGGCTTTTGCATTTCTGCTTTAGGCCGCGCGCCCGTTCAGATGATGGCGCGACGCACCCAGCCGGAGACCCATTCGCTCACCACCACGGTGGCGAGGATCAGGAGCAGGATCACTGTGACCTGCGGCCAGGCGAGCACGTTCAAAGAGGCCTGCAACTTCAGTCCGATCCCGCCCGCGCCGACGAGGCCCAGGATGGTGCTTTCGCGGATGTTGATGTCCCAGCGAAAGACGGAGATGCCCCAGAAGGCCGGCATGATCTGCGGCACGATCCCGTAGTTAAGCACCTGCAAGGGCCGCGCGCCGGTGGCCTGCACCGCTTCGATCTGTTTGACGTCCGTTTCCTCGATCGCCTCATAGAGCAGCTTGCCGATGAACCCGATGGAGCGCAGCGCGATGGCCACAATCCCCGCAAGGATCCCCGGCCCGATGATCGCCACCAGCAAGAGCGCCCAGATGAGCGAGTTGATAGAGCGTGACGCCACGATGATGAAAAGCGCAATGGGCCGCAGGATGCGCGTCGACGGCGTGGTGTTGCGCGCGGCCAGAAAGGCAATCGGAACCGCCATGATCACGCCTGCGATGGTGCCCAGCGTCGCGATGTTGAGCGTGTCCCACATCGGCACCAGAAGCTCCGGCAGGTAGGACATGCGCGGCGGGATCATGCGTGAGCCGATGTCGGCCGCCTGGCGCGGCGCGTCCCAGACGAAAGCCCAGATGGTGTTCTCCGTCATGAGCTGCCAGCACCAAACAAAGAGCGCCACCAGCGCCACCCAGCCGACCCACATGAAAAGGCGCTTCTTGGGCGTCCGGTGGGTCCAGGTCTCGGAGTAATGCGTGATCTCGCTCATTGCAGGAACTTTCGCAGGTAGCTGGAGCCATATTCGGCCACCATGACGATGGCGATGATTATGAGCAGGATCGCCCCCGCGCTGTCATATTCATAGCGATCAATCGCGGTGTTGAGCGTCGCACCAATCCCGCCCGCGCCGACGATCCCGATCACAGCGGATTCGCGGAAATTGATGTCGAGCCGGTAAAGCGAAAGTCCAATGAGCCGCGGCATGACCTGTGGCTGCACCGCATAGTTCACCAACTGCCACCAGGAGGCCCCAGTGGCGCGGATCGCCTCGGCCTGGGTCTCGTCGATCTCTTCGATGTCATCGGCCAAAAGCTTGGCCAGGAAGCCGATGGTGGCAAAGCTCAGCGTCAGAAAGCCCGCAAAGGGGCCAAAGCCGAACATCGCCACCAGGAAGATCGCGATGATAACCTCCTGCAACGACCGGCTGACCGCAATGATAGAGCGGCAAATGAGGTAGACCCAGCGCGGCGCCAGATTGCGCGCGGCTCCGATGCCGATGGGCACCGAGATCAGGATGCCCACCACGGTGGAGGTGAGCGTCATCGTGAGGCTCTCGATCAGCCCGCGATAGATGTCGTTCCAGCGGCTGGTGAAATCGGGTTGCAGGAACCCCATGACAAAGCGCTGCCCGCGCTCCAGCCCGATGGAGACGCGCTGCCAATCCACCTCCACGCTGCTGGTGGCGAGGATGAGGTAGATCACAATGCCGATCTGCACGCCCAGCCGCCAGCGGCGGTCGGTGATGATCTGCGGCGGGCGGTGCCAGGTAGTGGGGTAGCTTTGGGCGGTCATCGCGCGAGAGCCGCAAGACGCGCGCCTGCATCGGCTTCCGCCTCCGCCTGCTCCTGATCTCCCTTGCGCATCGCGTTCCAGTCTTCTTCGCCGTAGATGCGGGTCAAGACAGTCTCGGTCAGCTCTTCCGGCGATCCGTCAAAGACCACGCGGCCCGCTCTGAGACCCACGATGCGCTGCATGAACTGCTGGGCCAATGGCACGTCGTGGATGTTCACGATGGCCGGAAGGCCGCGTTCCTCGCAAATCTCTGTCAGCAGCCGCATAATCTGGCGGGAGGTCTTGGGATCAAGGCTCGCGGTGGGTTCGTCAACGAGCAACAATTCAGGCTCCTGCGCCAGCGCCCGCGCGATGCCCACCCGCTGCCGCTGCCCGCCCGACAGCGCATCCGCGCGCTTGTCGGCCTGGTGCATCAGTCCCACGCGGTCCAGCAGGCGGTAGGCTTCTGAGATGTCGCGGCCCGGGTAGCGGCGCAGAAAGCTGCGCCAGAAGGGCACGTAGCCCAGGCGGCCCGAGAGTACGTTTTCCATCACCGTGAGGCGTTCGACGAGAGCGTATTCCTGAAAGATCATCCCGATCCGGCGGCGCTGGCGGCGCAGCTCTGCCGTGCCGATGGTGGCCAGATCCGTATCGCCCAGCAGGATCGCGCCGGATGTGGGCTGCACGAGGCGGTTGATGCAGCGGATGAGCGTCGATTTACCTGCGCCTGACGGGCCGATGAGTCCCACGATCTGGCCGGAAGGAATCTCAAGCGACACGTCGCTCAGCGCGGCGTCCCCGGTTTTGTAGGTCTTGGATAATCCCTGCAGCTTCAGCACGACGCACCCCCGCAAATGTGCCGCGGGCGGCGCGTGGCCCCCCGCAGCGGTCTTCTGTCTGCTATAAGACTAGCTCAGTTGCACTCGTAGACGACGCCGTTGGCCTCATCGATGGTGCGAATGACGGACCAGTCGTCCTTGAACGTGATCTCGATGAACTTGTCTTCGCCGTTGCGGCCAAACTCTTCGGCAAGCGCGGTGCCTTCCCACTCAAAGCTGAAGAAAGCGTCGCGGATGGCCTCTTGCAGCTCGGGCGTGAGGTTATGCGCGGTGCCGTAGCCCGTGGTGGGGAAGGTCTGGGACTTGTAGATCGTGACCAGCTGGTCCTCAGAGACGACCTCACGGTCGATCATGCGGCCCTTCACCGAATTGGCGATGGAGGCGGCGATGTAGTCCTGATTGGCCACGCCCAGGATTGAACTGTCATGCGCGCCGGAGAACGTCGCCTCGAAATTCTCACCCGGTTTCATGCCGAACTCCGCTGCCAGAATGGCTGACGGTGCCTTGAAGCCGGAGTTAGACGTCTCGGAGGTGAAGGCCAGCGTCTTGCCGTTGAGATCCTCGACATTTTCGATGCCGGAGCCGGGGTAGGTGATGATCTCCATCTCATAGCCGAAAGAGCCATCCTCGGCGGCCATCATCGCGAAGGGGCGGAAGCCCGCGCAGGCCACGGCCAGCGGGTTGGACCCGGTGTTAAAGCCCGCGATGTGCAGACGGCCCGCGCGCATCGCCTCGATCTGGGCGGCGTTGGACTGTACGGGGAAGAACTGCACGTTCTTGCCGGTCCTTTCCGACATGTGATCCAGGAATTCCGCCCAGACCTCTGCGTAAACGGCGGGGTCTTCGACGGGCGTGTAGGCAAAGATCAGCGTGGACGGGTCGATCAGATCGGCCGCATCCGTCGGAATATCCGCGATCAGGTCGCCGTCGGCATCCGTATAGCGGTCGCCCAGCTTGAATTCAGCCCAGGCAGGCGCGGCGATCGCGAGCGCGGCAGCGGCGGTGAATGTTGCGAAAAGTTTCATGCTTGTCCCCCAATGGTCAGCGTTGATGGGACGCAGATGGTGTTCGAATGTGACAGTCTCGCTAAAGAACTGTGAACCTTTTGTGAAACCCAGCAGCGTGTCGCTGCCCTCCTTGTGGGTCGGTTCAAACCAGCGGTGATTGCATGCCGCCGATGCCACCCAACACCGCATCCTCACAGTTGCACTGTCATCATATCTTCATCCAGGCGTAGCACAAGTTTTACAAAATCTGGCTTTTGGTGCGGGACATAAAATCTGACGGAGACGCCCTCATGAGATCCCTTACCACATCCGCCCTATGCCTAATGACCGCAGCCCCCCTGCTGGCCGACGGCCACGCGCGCGACCTGCGCATCGAATACGGCACCCGCCCCGATTTTCTGATCTCGAAGATGGACGACGGTGCGCTGAAGGATCAGCTGATGGCCTGCTCGAGCCAGACGGCTCAGACCTCTAGCTTCTCTATTGGCCACCGGGGTGCCCCGCTGCTCTTTCCTGAGCACACTGTGGAGTCCAACATTGCCGCAGCTCAGCAGGGCGCAGGCATCCTGGAATGCGATGTCACCTTCACTGCGGACCTGGAGCTTGTCTGCCGCCATGCCCAGAACGATCTGCACACGACGACCAATATCCTGGCCACCGACCTGGCGCAGCAGTGTACCACGCCGTTCAGCCCCGCCTCCGGCGAGACGCCTGCAAACGCGGAGTGTCGCACCTCTGACCTTACGCTCGCGCAGTTTGAGACGCTTGCGCCCAAGATGGACGCCGCAGACCGCAGCGCGACGACCGTTGAGGCCTACCTTGACGGCACCGCGTCCTGGCGCACGGACCTTC
The DNA here is from genome assembly GCA_039024775.1 of Pseudomonadota bacterium. Taxonomy (GTDB): domain Bacteria; phylum Pseudomonadota; class Alphaproteobacteria; order Rhodobacterales; family Rhodobacteraceae; genus Sulfitobacter. The sequence continues at coordinate 4,552 of JBCCPS010000026.1, read as the reverse complement.
ATGTCGATGGCACACAGTTGATGACCCATGCCGCCTCCATCGCGCTGTTCGACAGTCTGGGCGCGGATTTCACACCGGAGCTCAAGACGCCCTCGGTTGAGATGCCATTCAACGGCTTCAGACAGGAGGACTACGCCCAAAAGCTGGTGGATGAGTACAAAGCGGCGGGCATCGACCCTGCGCGCGTCTGGCTGCAGTCCTTCAATCTTGAGGACGTGCTGTATTGGATCAAAGCGGAGCCCGCCTTTGGCGCGCAGGCGGTCTATCTGATGGATGAGTACAACATTGACGGCTACTCTCCGATGGACCCGGCCACCTGGCCCAACACGATGGCAGAGCTGAAGGGGATGGGCATCAACTACATCGCCCCGCCCACCTGGATGCTGGTCACCTTGGAGGACGGGAACATCGTGCCGTCGGTGCTGGCCACCGAAGCCAAAGCGGCTGGGCTCAACATCATCACCTGGACGGTGGAACGCTCCGGCCCGCTTGGTGGGGGCGGCGGCTGGTACTACCAGTCGCTGGCGGATGTGACGGACAATGATGGGGTGGTGTTCGAGCTCATCCATGTGCTCGCGCAGGATGTGGGCGTCGAGGGCATCTTTTCCGACTGGCCCGCGACGGTGACCTATTACGCCAACTGCTTCGGGCTGGAGTGAGCTGGCTCAGGACAAAGCCAGTCCCTTGAAATGCAACACCCTGATCGGATGATCGGGGTGTTGTTGGAGCAGTCTGAGTTAGCACCTGAGACTCACCGCTTCATTCAAAGCGTCCGCCCAACAGGCACTGTTGGGCTGTGCCGTCCCGCCCCCCCTGGGGCGGCGCATCTGCGCCACCCCGCGGGACGGCGCATGAACTGTTGTGCGCTGGACGCTTTGGTTTTGCTGTGCCCAGAAAACCCGCCGCATAAGGCGCGCTTACATGCCCTTGGATGCCGCGAAGCCGGTAAAGCCGCCCATACCCAGATCACCAAGAGGTGTCAGCGCGCCGGAGGTCAGATCCACTAGGTAAAGGCCCGCTGTGTCCTGTCCGTCGATCTGCAACACCGCATAGGCCAAATCAGCGCCTTCGGCCTCTGACACGATGTCAAAACCGCCCGCGTCGATCACGTCCACGGCTTCGCCGTTCAGGGTCAAAAGCCCCACGGTCGCCAATTCGCCCGCGTTGTTGGCCAGCGTGACCAGCGCGTTGGCGCGGGCATCAAGCGCGAACTGCGCGGTGGAGGAGGCTTTGGCCCCGTTGATGGCGTTGGTGTAGGCGTTGGCGAAGATCAGCGGTTCGGCGCCCGCGCTGGTGTCGCCTTCGACATAGAAAGCATCGGTGAAGAGGCGCACGGAGCCCGCCCTTTCGTCGCCATCGCCAAAGCCTTCGGGGAAGTAGACGAGGTTCGAGCCATCCGCGCCAACGGCCCGCACGGCGTCAATCGCGTTGTTGAAATCAAAGGCCACCGCGCCTTCCCCGATCATCGCGCCTTCCATGAAGGCGGCGCCAAGATCCGTGAGCGCGCCCGACATGGGATCGACCTCAAAGATGGTGCCATCGGCGTAGCCCAGCAGTTGGCCGGTCACGGGCCGGTAGGCAATCGCCCTCAGCGGCGTCTCCAGCGTGTACGTCTGCACATCGCCCGGTGCCGCGATGTCAGCCATCGTCACCAGCGTGCCGCCCTCTTCGGCCAGCGCGTACCCCATGGTGCCGGCGTGCCCCATGCTAAGCGCAGGAGAGGCGGCCCCCAAAGCAAGGGAGGTGATGAGGGCGCGTGTCAAATGGGTCATATCGAACCTTTCTTTCAATCTGCTTGCACTGATCCGCGTTTTGCGGAACACTCAGGCCAAGCCACGGATGCGGCCCGTCAGAAGTTTCAGACCGCCTCCGATTTTTCCAAAGGGACGCCTCTTGACGCTCTCAAAGACCGGTGCAAAGCGCGCATCGCCGGAGGCGCGCGCGCATCTCGAGGGGTTGATCGAACGCATCGCCTTGGGGGAGCGCGCGGCGCTGTCGGCGCTCTATGATCTGACCAGTGGGAAACTCTTTGCCGTGACGGTGCGTGTCTTAGGACGCAGCCAGGGGGCAGAGGATGCGATGCAAGAAGCCTACGTGAAGATCTGGAAGAATGCCGGGCGCTACCGCGTGACGGGGCATTCGCCGATGACCTGGCTGATCACGATTGCGCGGAACACCGCCATTGACCGGCTTCGGGCGCGGCGGCGGCATGCCGATCTGGGGGATTACGAGAACACGCTTGCGGCGGCCGCGCCCACGCCGGAGCAAGCGGCCATCGCCGCCTCGGAAGCGGGGCGCGTCGCCCATTGTCTGGGCACGTTGCCCGATGACCGGCGCGCGGCGATCACGGGGGCCTATCTGGAGGGGCGCACCTACGAGGAACTGGCGGAGGCGGCGGAGGTGCCGCTCAACACCATGCGCACCTGGCTCAGGCGGGGGCTTATTGCCCTGCGAGAGTGTCTGACGTCATGACGCAGGGTAGAGAAGACGATGACATGCTGGCGGCGGAGCTGGTGTTGGGCCTGCTGGACGGGGCGGAATTGCAAGCTGCCAGGGACCGCGCGGCGAAGGATGCAGCCTTTGTGCGTCTTGTGCGCGATTGGGAGGCGCGGCTGTCGCAGATGGCCGATCTTTCGCCGGTTGATGCGCCTCAAGCCGTGAAACAGGCGCTGATGGCGGAGCTGTTCCCGGAAGCGCAAAGGCCGCCCTTCTGGGCGCGCTTGGGCCTTTGGCAGGCCGTTGCTGGCGCGGCTGTGGCGGTCGCTTTGCTGTTTGCGCTGGTGCTGCCCGCGCTGGAGCAGGGGCCTGCGACCGGTCCGCTTTACACCGCTGAAATCGTTTCTGAGATCGGGGATTTCCGGGTTGTCGCCGTGGTGGACAAGACCCGCGATGAGGTCATCCTGACGCGCACCGCGGGGGCGGCGCCGACGGGGCGTATTCTGCAGGTTTGGGCCCATGGTCCGGATGAACCTGCTGAATCCGTGGGCCTCTGGCCTGAGGGGGAAACCATCAGGTTGGCCCTGCCCGCCAACATCGCGGCGGTGCGGGGCACATTGACCTTGGGCGTGTCGGAAGAACCGCCCGGCGGCTCCGTCACCGGCGCGCCGTCGGGGCGTGTGTTCGGCACAGTGGATATCCCGGATGTAAGCGCGCCGGGCTAGGTCGGCGCGCCCACCCTATGCGACGCGGTCGCGGGGGGCTTTGCCGTCAAAGAAGTCCTTGAGGTTGTCGATTACGCGGAACCCCATCGCTTGGCGCGCTTCCTCCGTGGCGCTGCCCATGTGGGGCAGCATGACGAGGTTGTCGCATTGGGTCAGCATCGGATCGATGCGCGGCTCCCGGGCGAAGACATCCAGCGCCGCCCCGCCGATTACGTCGAACATGAGCGCCTGCGCCAGGGCTGCCTCATCGATCACAGCGCCGCTGGAGGTGTTGATGAGGAAGGCCTCCGGCTTCATCATGTCGAACTGCGGCCCGCTGAACATGCGCACGGTCTCCGCGCCGCCCGCGCAGTGCAGCGAGACGAAATCACACAGCGGCAGCAGTTCATTGAGCGAGGCCGCGCGGCGCGCGTTGAACCGCGCGAGCGTGGCATCCGCCACGGGTGCGGGATCAAAGACCACGGCGTCCATGCCAAAGCCGAAATGCGCCCGCTGCGCCATCTCTTGACCCACGCGGCCAAAGCCCACGATGCCCAGCGTCTTGCCGGAGACCTTGGTGCCCACCAGATGCGTGGGCTTCCAGCCGTCCCAGAGGCCCGCACGCAGCTCACGCTCGCCCTCGGAGGTGCGCCGCGCGGCGGTCAAAAGCAGCGTCATCGCCAGATCTGCGGTGCATTCGCTCAGCACATCGGGCGTGTTGGTGACAGCCATCCCGTGCGTCTTGGCGCAGGCCAGGTCGATGTGATCCAGCACATTGCCGTAGTTCGCGAGGATCCGCGTCTGTGCGCGCGGCACATCCAACGCCTCCGCGCTGATGCGGTCCGCGTCGGTGGGCAGCACCGCGTCATACTTCTGGATCGCGGCACGAAACTCAGCCGGGCTCAGCGGCCGGTCCGCGCGGTTCACCTCCACCTCGTAATTCGCGGCAAGTTTGCGTTCGACCGCGCGGGGCAGGCGGTGAGTGACAAGGATGCTGGGTCTGACCATCACGCGGCCTCCATCACATTTGCGATTGTCGCACCGATCACGGCGGGATTTTCGGCCACCGTCACGCCCGCGGCGGAGAGGATCTCCACCTTCTCTGACGCGCTTTCGCCGAAGGCGGAGATGATGGCGCCAGCGTGGCCCATCGTCTTGCCCTTGGGCGCGGTCAGACCGGCCACATAGGCGATGACGGGCTTTGTCACGTGATCGCGGATGTATTCCGCCGCCTCGGCCTCCTGAGGGCCACCGATTTCGCCAATGAGACCGATCACGTGCGTTTCGTCGTCCTGTTCGAACCGCTCGAGAATGTCGCGGAAAGAGGAGCCGTTGATCGGGTCACCGCCGATGCCCACGGAGGTGGAGATGCCGATGCCGCGCTCTTTCAGCTGGCTCGCCGCCTCGTAGCC
>JBCCPS010000025.1:0-38984 GCA_039024775.1 Pseudomonadota bacterium | reverse complement strand
GCTGCGCGTGGCTGTGGCCACGTCCTCCTGCCGCATCAAGCTTTCGCCAATCAGAAACACACGCGCGCCGTACATCGCCATGTCCGACAGATCGGCTGGCGTGAAAAGCCCGCTTTCGCAGACCATCATCCGGTCCGCCGGCACCCGTTTAGACAGCTGCCGCGTGGTGTCCAAAGTCGTCTCGAAGGTCTTCAGATTACGGTTGTTGATCCCGATCATCCGACTTTTGAGCAAGCTCGCCCGCTCCAGTTCGCCCGCGTCATGCACCTCGATGAGCGCGTCCATGCCCCAGGCCTCCGCCGCAGCTTCCAGCTCAGCGGCCTGCGCGTCGGACACCGACGCCATGATGATCAGGATGCAATCGGCCCCAAGCGCGCGGGCCTCGGCCACCTGATAGGTGTCATACATGAAATCCTTGCGCAGCGCGGGCAGGGCGCAGGCCGCGCGCGCTTGGGTGAGATAGTCCTTCGCTCCCTGAAAACTCGGCGTGTCGGTAAGCACCGACAGGCAGGTGGCACCGCCCTCCGCATAGGCAGCAGCCAGTGCGGCTGGGTCGAAGTCTTCACGGATCAACCCTTTGGACGGGCTCGCTTTCTTTATTTCGGCAATCAGGCCGTAGCCTGTCTTGGACGCCTCAAACAGCGCCTCTGCGAAGGGGCGCACGGGGTCTGCGGCGCGGGCCGCGTCCTCCACCTCCGCCAAAGGGCGCGCGGCCTTGTCGGCGGCCACTTCTTCCAGCTTATACGCCTTGATCTTGTCCAGCACGGTGTCGGTCATCATATCCCTCCGGGTCGCCCCAGTTTATGGGCGCCCGCCCGCGCGCCTGCAACCACGCATTCGTCCGGCTGAAGGGATGGGCACCGAAAAAGCCGCGGTGGGCCGACAGCGGTGAGGGATGCGCGGTTTCGATCTTGAGATTGACGCGCCCGTCCACCGCACGCGCCGCCTGATGCGCGGGACCGCCCCAAAGCAGATAGGCGCGCGGGACGCCCTGCAGATGGTCCAGCACCTGATCTACAAGTGCCTGCCAGCCGATCCGCGCATGGGCCTTGGGTGCGCCTTGGGGCACGCTCAGCGCGGTGTTGAGTAGCAGCACGCCCTGATCGGCCCAATCCTCCAGGCTTGTCTTGCGGCGGGTGACATTCAGATCGCTCTCTATCTCTTTGAAAATATTGCCCAGACTGTCGAGCCGCCCACCGAAATCCAAAGGGATCGAAAACGCGAAACCATCCGCTTTGCCCGGTGTGTGATAGGGATCTTGCCCCAGGATGACGACGCGGCAGTCCTCAGGCTGGGTGCGTTCCAGCGCGGCAAAGGTCAGGGGCGGGGGCGGGAAAATGGACCGAGTTTCTGCGCGAAGTTGCGCCTCGATATGAGGCAAATCTTCGGTGAAAAAGGGCAAGGTGGCCCACCCCCCGAGCCGCGCGTGATCAAAGCTCACTTCGTCTGGCTGACGGCGGCGACCTTTGCGATCTTGGCCTTTGCCGCGCCGCTGTCAATGCTTTCCCGCGCCATCTCCACGCCCGTTTTCAAATCTCCGGCGGTATCCGCGACAACCAGTGCCGCGGCTGCGTTCAACAGGACCGCATCGCGGTAGGCGGAATGAGCGCCGTCCAGCAAGGACTTGAAATGGCTTGCGTTTTCTTCTGGCGTGCCGCCGATGATGTCTTCAAAGGGATGCACCGGCAGGCCCGCGTCTTCGGGGTGCACTTCGAATGTGGACACAGCGCCATCCGCGAGCCCCGCGACCCAGCTTACGCCAGTGATCGTCAGCTCATCCGTGCCGTCTGATCCGTGCACCAGCCAGGCTTTCTCCGACCCCAGCGCGCGCAGCGTCTGAGCCATGTCCGCGATCAGATCGCGCGAAAAGGCGCCGGTCAGTTGCCTTTTGACGCCCGCCGGATTGGTCAGCGGCCCCAGGATGTTGAAGATCGTGCGCGTGCCAAGTTCCGCGCGGGTGGGCATGACATGAGCAATCGCCGGATGGTGCATCGGCGCCATCATGAAGCCGATCCCGGCTTCGGCCAGCTCCCGCTCCACCACTGCGGGGCCCACCATCACGTTGATGCCCATCTGCCCCAGCGCGTCCGCCGCGCCCGATTTGGAGCTGAGGTTGCGGTTGCCGTGTTTGGCGACCGTCACGCCCGCGCCCGCCACAACAAACGCGGTGGCGGTGGAGATGTTGAGCGTGCCCTTACCGTCACCGCCGGTACCCACGATGTCCATCGCCCCCTCCGGCGCTCTGACCGCGTTGCATTTCGTGCGCATCACGCCTGCGGCTGCCGCGTATTCATCCACCGTCTCGCCCCGGGTGCGCAGCGCCATCAGGAAGCCGCCGATCTGGCTCGGCGTGGCTTCACCGTCAAAGAGGATCTGGAACGCCGCGCGCGCGTCTTCCGCGCTCAGCGGGCCGTTTGCTGCTGCTGCGATCAGGGGTTTGAGCGCGTCGCTCATGCCGGAACCTGCATCGTATCGAGGAAGTTCTTCAGCATCGCATGCCCATGCTCGGAGCGGATGGATTCGGGATGAAACTGTACGCCGTGCAGCGGCAGCTCGCGGTGTTGCAGGCCCATGATGGTGCCGTTTTGCAGGCTTGCCGTGATCTCAAGACACTCGGGCAGGCTGTCCCGCTCCACCACCAGTGAATGGTAGCGCGTGGCATTCACCGGGTTGGGAAGGCCCTTGAAGACGCCTTTGCCGGTGTGGTGCATCTGGCCCAGCTTGCCGTGCACGATGTCATCCGCGCGCACGACCTTGCCGCCCATCGCCTGACCCAGTGTCTGGTGGCCCAGACAAACGCCCAGAAGCGGGATCCGGTGTTCGGCGGCGGCCTTCGTCAGTTCCAGACAGATCCCCGCCTGATCCGGGTCACAGGGCCCGGGAGAGAGCAGGATGCCCGCGGGCTTCATCGCCAGCGCATCGGCAACACTCAGCCGATCGTTGCGGTGCACAGCGATCTCCGCGCCCAGCTCGCCCAGGTAGTGTACAAGGTTGTAGGTAAAGCTGTCGTAATTATCGATAAGCAGCAACACGGCGCGAACTTTGTCCTTGATCAGGGCTTTAAGGCTGGAGCCAAGCAGGGTTGGCGGCCTATAGTCGAGCGCATACATGTTCAGGGTTGAAAGCGCACGTCAAGGGCGCATCGCCCCGACGAGGAGAGCAGAGCAGCGGCGCGGCCTGGGCCATGCGCCGAGATCGGAGAGCGGGCAATGGCACGTGGATTTTTGAGCGGAATTCTCTGGGGCACCGCCTTGGGCGGAGGGGTAAGTGCAGCGGCATCGCTGATGGCCCCGTTGCCCACCGCGCCTGAGGTGGCCGATGCGGCCCCTGGCTCCGTAGAAGCACCGGAGCGTGTGGCGCTGGCAGACAGCGGCAACGGAAGGGCCGCGACCAGCGACCGCGCGGTGGTGGCCGCGCAAACCGCCCCGCAAGCGCCCACCCCCGATCCAGACGGTTTAAGTGCGCTCAACCCGGAAGCCACCGAGACCGCGACACAGCCAGAGCTTGGCACGGCCGCAGGTCTGGAAGGACCGGTGGAGACGGCAGCGGCGAGCGGCATCGCGGTCACGCCCGACGCGCCTGTCTTGCCCAATCCGCAAGCACTTGCGCCCATGGCGCCGCAGGACGCCGATGATCTTTCCATCAGCACTGAGCCCGCGCAACCGCCTGCGCCCGAAGCGCTGCCGGAGGAGACTGCTTTTGCAGCGCCCGAGCGCGCGGAGGAGGTGGATGCCGTGGCGCAGCCGGAAGGGTCGCAACCTGAGACTCTGACGCAAGAGGCGGCGCTGCCCGAGGCGACGTCGGAAGACGCATCTCAAGAGACCGCTGTGCCCGAGACCGAGACCACAGAGACAGCCTCTGCACAGACGACCGAAGACGCGCCTGTGCCGTCGGCAGGGGTTCCCGCAGAGGCCTCCGCCCGGCCTGCATCAGACACGGAAGAACCAGAGCCGGAAGTTACAGAGGCGGAGGAGACGGAGCGCGAGGCGCCAGAGACCGAAACGGCTGAGGCGGCGACGCAAACACCTGAGCCGCAGACACCGACAGAGGACGCGGCCCGCACCGCGCCAGAAGAAACGGCGGACGCCGCAGAGGAGGACGCAGAGGCGCCCATCGAGACGGCCTCCGCCAGGCCGCAGATCGGCACGCCGGGCGTGGCGCTCATCGACCGGGACACCGGTGTTACCATCCGCAGGCCGGGCGCGGCCACGCTAGGAGAGATTGACGAAGGTCAGGCCGCCGAAGAAGTCGCGGACGTTGGCGTGGAAACCGCCGCAGACCCGCGCCCCGTGGCGCGCTTTGCCGCACCTTTCGAAGATCCGGCTGGCAAACCGCTGATGAGCATCGTGTTGATAGACGACGGCTCCTCCCCGGTGGCAGGGGCTGCAGGCATCGCGGCGCTACAGGGCTTTCCCTATCCGCTGACCTTCGCGGTGGATGCCGCGCGGGCAGACGCGGGCGACCGGATGGCGATTTACCGCGCGGCAGGTTTCGAAGTGATGGCGATGATCGACCTGCCCGAGGGCGCGCAGCCCGGCGATGCGGAGACCGCCTTAGGCGCGATCCTGCCGCAGTTGCCGGAAGTCGTGGGCGTGCTCGAAGGCGACGCAGGTGGCTTGCAGGGTGCGCGGGATGTCTCCGATCAGGTGACCTCCATTCTCAAGGACAGTGGACACGGGCTTCTCACCCAGAACCGCGGGCTCAACACGATGGCGAGCCTCGCGCGCCGCGAAGGTGTGCCCGCAGCCCCGATCTTTCGCGATTTCGACAGCAAAGGGCAGACCGCTCAGGTGATCCGGCGCTTTTTGGATCAGGCGGCGTTCCGCGCGGGCCAGGAGGGCGCGGTGGTGATGCTGGGTCGGTTGCGGCCCGATACCGTTTCCGCGCTGCTGCTTTGGGGCCTGCAGGACCGGGCAGGCCGGGTGGCGCTGGTGCCGGTCTCCGCAGTGCTCCTGCGTGAGGATGCTTGACCGTCCTTGCGGCGGGCAGGCGTCCTAACCGGGATCAGGAGCCGCAGGCGGGCAGGTCCAGCCGCGCGCGGGCCGTCTCATTGAACGCCGCGCTGTAGGTCGCGCCGTCAAGCGTGGCACGGACAGAAGCACCGGCCATTTCGGACCCGCTCACTGTGATCTCCCGCCCGCCGCCGGTGTCATCCACATCGATGGTGAACGCGATACGGGCGCCCGGAGCCAGGCCCGCGATGGGCAGCGCGATGGCCTGATCGCCGTCGGCCACGCGGGGCAATGCGCTCAGGCTGTCCCCGCCCGCGACCAGCTCGAAGGGCTGAAAGACCTCAACGCCCGCGCCGGAGGCTGTCACGTCAAAGATGAGGCCCGCGGGCGCCGTGCCGATGTCGATGGTGAGCACGCCTGGTGGCAGCGCGCAGGCGCTGTCATTCACCAGCTCAAAACGATCCTTCGGCGCGCCTTCGATGAAGCGGGCGGTGATGTCCGCATGCGCGATAGGCGCAGAAAGCACAAGCGCAGCCAGAGGAAGGGTGATTTTCATGGGGTATCTCCTGTGAAAGCGGCTCAATTGCCCTTGTCGCCAAAGCGCACCGCATCTGCGGCTGCGCGGCGGATGGCCCCAGATTTGTGCACCGTTTCCATGAATTCGGCTTCCGCATCGCTGTCATAGACCACGCCGCCGCCCGCCTGGATGTAGAGCGTACCCTCCTTGATCACCGCCGTACGCAGCGCGATACACATGTCCATGTCGCCGCCCGCGCTGAAATACCCCACGCCGCCGCCGTAGACACCGCGCTTTTCGGGCTCCAGCTCGTCAATGATCTCCATCGCGCGGACCTTGGGTGCGCCAGACACCGTGCCTGCGGGCATCCCGGCAAAGAAGGCGTCCAGCGCGTCTTTGCCCTCTGCCAACTCCCCCACAACGTTGGAGACGATGTGCATCACGTGGGAATAGCGTTCGACGATGAATTCCTCCGTCGGGCGCACGGTGCCGATGCGTGCCACGCGGCCCACATCATTGCGGCCCAGATCGAGCAGCATCAGATGCTCCGCCAACTCCTTTTCATCCGCCAAAAGCTCGGCTTCCAACGCGCGGTCTTCTTCTGGCGTGGCCCCCCGGGGCCGCGTGCCCGCGATGGGGCGGATCGTGACCTCGCCGCCGAAGACCCGCACGAGGATTTCAGGGGAGGCGCCCACCACGTGAAAGCCGCCGAAGTTGAAGTAGAACATGAAAGGCGACGGATTTGTGCGTCGCAAGCTGCGATAGAGCGTGAAGGGCGGCTGGGTGAAGCCCTGTGCCCAGCGTTGGGAGGGCACCACCTGAAAGATGTCGCCCGCCACGATGTAGTCGCGCGCGCGTTCCACCGCTGCCTTGTAGCCCTCCCGGGTGAAGTTGCTGACGGGCTCTGCCGTCTCTCCCTCCGACCCCAGATCGCGGCTGGCGGCGGGCATCGCGCGTTCGAGATCCCGCACCGCATCCATCACCCGCTCAGCCGCCTGCGCATAGGCCGCGCGGGCCGATTGACCGTCCGACACCCAGGCGGGCGAGACGATGGTGACCTCGCCTTTCACGCCGTCGAGCACGGCGACAACCGAAGGGCGCAGCATCAGCGCATCGGGCAGGCCCAGCGGATCGGGGTTCACATCCGGCAGATGTTCCACCAGCCGGATCATGTCATAGCCCAGATAGCCAAAAAGCCCCGCCGCCGCTTGCGGCAGATCGTCTGGGATGTCGATCCGGCTTTCGTCGATGAGCGCGCGCAGCGCGGACAGAGGATCGCCCGGACAATCCTCAAAGGCATCCGCGTCAAAGCGCGCGGCGCGATTGAGCGCAGCGCTCTCGCCCCGGCAGCGCCAGATCAGATCGGGCTTCATGCCGATGATGGAATAGCGCCCCCGCACCTCACCGCCGGTCACGGACTCAAGAACAAAGGCGTTCTCCGCCGCCCCTGTCAGCTTGAGCATCAGCGACACTGGCGTGTCGAGATCCGCGGCCAGCCGGGTGTAGACGATCTGGTTGCGATCCTGCGCGTAGGCCGCCTCAAAGTCTTCAAATGTCGGGGTCAGCGCCATCGGGGGTCAGGGGAAGTTCACGTGCACGGCCTGCAACGCATTCGGATCAATGCGCGGCTCCGCCTCGCGCAGCACCGCCTCGTTGAAGACGTTGAAAAGGTCTTGCGCCAGCGCGGCATTCACGCTTTCCACGAGCCGTTCCCGCAAGGCTACGCTTTCATCGCTTTCGCTGGCAGGGGTGACGGCATCCAACCGCAACAGGATGACCGATTGCTCGTCCGGCACCACGTTGACGTCGCCGGGCGTCATCTCAAACACCTGTTCGATCAGCGCGCCGGGCGCATCCGCGATGAAGGCGTTGCGCGTCTGGTCGGTCTCGATCACCGCCGTGAGGCCCGCGCCTTCGAAGGCAGTGTCTCCCTCGCCAAGCTCCGGCACCAGATCAGTCGCGCGCGCGGTCAGCGCGGCGACGGTCTCTGCGTCTTCCCACGCGGCGCGCACGTCGTCTTGGGCGTCCTTGAAGGGGGCGAGCCGTTCGGGCAATTCTTCTTCCAGGCGCATCGCGTAGATGCTGCCGTCTTCCAGCTGCGCGATCTGGGGGAAGCCATCGATGTTGAGCGTGGCGGCAGCTTCGCGGAAATCGGCGTAGGCGGCAAGGCCCTCGTCGCTTTCAGCGGTCCAGTCGATGCTGCCAAGGGTCATGGGCGTCTCTTCGGCCAGCTGCTCCAGCGTGACGCCGCCTGCGAGCTGATCGTCGTACTCCTGCGCGCGCGCCTCGACCGCGCGCTGCGCGGCATCGGCGGCAAGCTCGGTGCGCAGCTCCTCGCGGGCGTCTTCAAAGCTGGTACTTTGCGCCGACAGCACGCCGTTCATGCGAAAGAGCGCAGGACCCAGCGCAGAGGGCAGGGGACCCACGACGTCGCCGGGTTCGGCGGTGAAAACGGCCTCTCCCGCGGCATCAAGCTCCAACCGTCCGACATCGCCGAGATCCACATCGGCCAGTGTCAGGCCGCGCTCTTCCACCAGTGCATCGAAGGTGGTGCCGCCCACCTCAAGGTTGGCCGCGGCCCGGTCCGCGCTTTCCTGATCGGCAAAGACGAGACGCTCCACCAGCCGACGCTCGGGGCGGTTGTACTCGTCAATGCGGTCGTCATAGGCTGCGCGCAGCTGTTCCTCGGGCACCTCGACCTCCGACAGCATGTCGTCGGGGGTCAGCAGCACATAGGTGATGCGCTTGGTCTGGGGCAGCATGAAGCGGTCGGGATTGGCCTCATAGTAGGCTTGCAGGTCCTCGGGTGTGGGCGCTGGAATGGGGTCCTCCAGCGCTTCGGGCTCCAGCCGCGCCCAGGTGAAACTGCGCATCTCACCGGCGAAATCGACCAGCGTTTGGGCATAGGTGGTGGGCATGGTAACGCCGCCCGCGACGGCGGATTGCAACAGCGTGCGCGCGGCTTCCTCGCGCAGGGTAAGCTCGAACTCCGCCTCAGTCAGCCCGCTTTGACGCAGCGCCAGCGCGTAGCCTTCGCGGTCGAACGTGCCGTCGAGCCCCTGAAAGTTGCCCATGCCCAAAAGCCTGTCGCGCAGCGCCTCATCGCCAATGGACAGCCCGATCTGATCGTTGAGATTGTCAAGCGCGCGGGCGCGCATGATCTGTGCGAGCACCGCGCGGTCCAGGCCCATGGCCTGGGCTTCCGCGAAAGGCACCTGGCGGCCCTGGATGCGCGACAAAGCGTTGATCTGCTGGCTCAATTCGCGGGCGTATTGATCCACCGGCACGCTCTTTTCGCCCACTGTGCCGATGCTGCGCACGGTGCCCGACAGGTTCACCGCGCCAAAGCCTGCGAGGCCCAGGATCAGCAGAGCCATGAGGATCCACATCGCTGTTCTTGAAATGCCCTTGCCCATGGCGTGCACGCCCTTTTCTCAAGCCTGATTGCAGCGGTGTCTATGCGCTGTCGGTGAAGGCCGCAAGCCTCTCGAACAGGGTTGTGATGCCGTCCGCGTCGAGGTTGGCAAAAGCGATGCGCAGCTGGCCTTCGCCGCTTGGGTCGTCTTCAGGATAGAACATGGTGCCGGGCAGGCAGAGGATGCCCGCCTCCTTCACCAGTCTGGGCGCAAGTTCTGCGGAAGACTGCGCAATCGGGTGGTGCATGTAGGCAAAATACCCGCCCAGACCCAAGAGCCGCCATCCGTGCGTTTCGAGCTGGGGAAGGGCGGCGGTGATGGCGGCGCGGCGCGCGAGGATCTCGCGCCGCTCGCCTGCCAGCCAGTCGCCTAGGTGCTGCATGCCCCAAAGGGCCGCGTGCTGGCCCAATTGGCCGGGGCAGATCGCAACCGTATCGAGGAACTTCTCCACCTCCGCCAGCCGCGCAGCGGAGGCCACCAGCGCGCCCACGCGGTGCCCGGTCAGCCGGTAGGCCTTGGAAAAGCTGTAGAGGTGGAGGAGCGTGTCGGACCAGGCCGGGTCCTGGAAGAGCGGGTGGGGCGGGCCGCTGCGGCTGTCGAAATCGCGGTAGGTCTCATCCAGGATCAGCGCCAGCCCCCGGCCGCGGGCGAGGTCAAAGAAGGCCTGCACCAGCTCTGCGGGGTATTCCACGCCGCCCGGATTGTTGGGCGTGACAAGCGCGATGGCCCGTGTGCGCGGTGTAATCAGCGCAGCGGCGGCGGCGGGATCAGGCAAAAGGTCCGCCCCGGTGGGCAGCGGCAGGCTGCGCACGCCGGACATGTCGAGCCACATCTTGTGGTTGAAGTACCAGGGCGTAGGCAGGATCACCTCATCCCCTTCGGCGCAGAGCGCGGCGATGGCGGCGGCGAAGGCTTGGTTACAGCCCGAGGTGATCGCCACCTCGCGCTCCTCCACCGCGCCCTCGTAGTGGCGCGATGTCCTCGCGGCAAGGGCCGCGCGCAGCTCCGGCAGGCCCAGGACCGGGCCATAGAGATGGGCGTCATCGCGGGTCAGAGTGATCTCGGCCATCGCCGCGCGCAGCGGTCTGGGCGGCGGATCGACGGGGGCGGCTTGGCTGACGTTGATCAGCGGGCGGTCCGGGGGGAAGGGGACGCCCTCCAGCCAGCGGCGGGCCTCCATCACGGGCGGGGCGAAGGTGGTGGCGGTGCGCGGGAGTGTCATGCGGAAGCGCCTTCTTTTGCTGTCGGGCTGGGGGCTCTGCCCCCAGACCCCCGGGATATTTGGGGCCAAAAAAAGGGGCAGGGTGCGTTGGGGTTAGTCTTTGCCGCGGTAGGGTTCGACGTATTGCAGCGCCATGTCCCAGGGGAAGAAGATCCAGGTGTCCTGGCTGACGCCGGTGATGAAGGTATCGACCTGGGGCTCGCCTTCGGGCTTGGCATAGACGGTGGCGAAATGTGCCTTGGGATAGAGGCTGCGCACCAGTTCGAGGGTTTTGCCGCTGTCCACTAGGTCATCCACGATCAGCACGCCGGTGCCATCGCCCATCATCGCGGTGTCAGGGGATTTGAGCACCTGGGCCGCGCGGCGCTGGTCGGCTTTGCCGCCGCCCGAATGGTAGGACATGACGGAGATCGTATCGACGGTGCGGATATCCAGCTCGCGCGCGACGATCATCGCAGGGGCCATACCGCCGCGGGTGATGGCAACCACTGCGCGCCAGGCGCCTTCGTCCGGCCCCCGGCCATCGAGCCGCCAGGCCAAAGCGCGGCTGTCGCGGTGGATCTGGTCCCAGGAGATGTGGAAGCCCTTTTCGTGAGGCAGCCTGTCGGTCATCTATCTCTCCATCAACAAACGTAGGCCCAACAGCCCCAGCACGGTGCCTGCCGCACGGTCGAGCAGGGGCTTGAACGCCAGGTAGCGGTTGCGGATCGCGGGCGCCGCAAAAAGCAGCGCGAGCGCGGGCTGCAGGATCATCTCAACCGCGAGGTGATTGAGAAAGATCAGCGCCTTGTCGGCATGGCTCAGATCGGCGGGAAAGATCACCACGATCACCGCCGCCGCGAAGAACACCGATTTGGGGTTCGCCAGATTGACCAGCAGGCCCGCGATGAAATTGCGGCTGTCCGCCGTCGGTGCATCCGACCGACCCAGCGGTTGCGCCGCATGCCGCCACATCTGCACGGCCAGATACATTAGATAGAGCGCGCCCATGATTTTGAGCGTCGTATACGCCCAAGGGAACAGCACAAAGAGCGTCTGCAAGCCCAAGAGGGCGGCCAGCGTCCATAGGGCGGCCATCACCGCCAGCCCCATCGCGGTCACCACGCCTGCGCGGCGGCCATGGGTCAGCGTCTGGCGCGTGAGAAACAGGAGCGAGGGCCCGGGGCTCAGGATCGCCAACAACAGGGCGGCGTTAAAGGCAGCGAGCTGCGCCAGCTCCAGCGTGACACTCATGCCTTGGCCATGTCGGGGGCGTCCACCGCCTTCATGCCCACCACGTGATAGCCCGCATCCACATGCAGGTTCTCGCCCGTGGTGCCGGAGCCCAGATCAGACAGCAGAAAGAGCGCCGCCTTGCCCACCTCTTCGATTGTCACATTGCGGCGCAGGGGCGAATTGTATTCGTTCCACTTCATGATGTAGCGGAAATCCCCGATGCCCGAGGCCGCCAGCGTCTTGATAGGCCCCGCAGAGATCGCATTGACGCGGATGTTGTCCTTGCCCAGATCCTCCGCGAGGTACTGGACAGAGGCCTCAAGCGCGGCCTTGGCCACGCCCATCACGTTGTAATGGGGCATGACTTTTTCCGCGCCATAGTAGGTCAGAGTGAGCGCTGCACCCCCGTCCTTCATCATCTTTTCCGCCCGCTGCATCACGGCGGTGAAGGAATAGACGGAGATGTCCATCGACATCGCGAAATTGGCCCGCGAGGTGTCCACGTAGCGACCGCGCAGCTCGTTCTTGTCGGAAAACCCGATCGCGTGCACGATGAAATCGAGCCCGTCCCAGCGTTCCCCCAGCGCCGCGAAAAGCGCATCGATAGAGGCCTCATCGCCCACATCGCAGGGCAGGACGATGTCGCTGTCGAGCTGTCCCGCCAGCGGGTCCACGCGCTTTTTTAGCGCCTCCCCCTGATAAGAAAAGGCAAGCTCTGCGCCCGCGTCCGCCAGCGCCCGGGCCACGCCCCACGCGATGGACTTGTCATTGGCAAGCCCCATGATCAGGCCGCGTTTGCCCTGCATCAGTTCCATGGCCATAAAGCGACGATACCCCCGAGAAATCACTTGTCCGTGGGTGTAGGCCAAAGCGTGCGAGCCATCAAGGCGCGCGGGCGTCTTGTGGATTTGTGCAGCCTTGCACCGGTTTGCGACAGGCATGTGCGGCTGCGCGCGGAAACCTGTCCGGATCTAGTCCTTGTGAGCCTCCCGCATTTCGGGTAGCGCTTGCGCCGTTAGGCGGCGCCAGCGTGGGCGCAAAGGGGGATACGTGTCGGATCGGGAGGGGATCTTTGCTGGTGATGAGCCGTTTGTTATCGCGCGCCGCTGGATGGCGGAAGCGGCGGAGACCGAGCTCAACGACCCCAACGCCATCGCGCTCTCCACTGTAGACGCGACAGGGCTGCCAAATGTGCGTATGGTGTTGCTCAAGGAAATCGAAGACGACGCCTTTGTGTTCTATACCAATTACACCAGTGCCAAAGCGCAGGAGCTTGACCAGGCGGGCAAGGCGGCTTTTGTGGTGCATTGGAAGTCACTGGGCCGCCAGATCCGCGCCCGCGGCATGATAGAACGCGAAGACGGGCCGCAGGCGGATGCCTATTATGCCAGCCGCGGGCTGGAAAGCCGCATCGGCGCTTGGGCCTCTCAGCAGTCGCGCCCTTTGAAGGATCGCGCCACGCTTGAGGCGCAGG
Organism: Pseudomonadota bacterium; assembly: GCA_039024775.1. Classification (GTDB taxonomy): domain Bacteria; phylum Pseudomonadota; class Alphaproteobacteria; order Rhodobacterales; family Rhodobacteraceae; genus Sulfitobacter. The sequence continues at coordinate 26,188 of JBCCPS010000025.1, read as the reverse complement.
TCGCGGAGGCACGCGCGGTACAGGGGGAAGAACCCTCGCGCCCGCCGTTCTGGGGCGGTTACCGGCTGACCCCGGTGGAGATCGAATTCTGGGCGGACGGGGCAGCGCGCCTGCATGACCGCTTTCAGTGGCGGCGCACCTCACCGGGTGCTGCGTGGGAAATTAACAGGTTGAACCCCTGATCAGGGGCTCTGGGTTGGAGATCCGTGTTGGTGGATGTCTATGAAGATCGGTGCAGCAGACGCCACGCCGACACGGAAAACGACCGAGGGACCAAAGTGTCTGACAAGGAAGAAAATGCGAAAGCGGGCGGCAGTGACGCTGCGCTTTCGGGCGTGGTCAAATGGTTTGACCCGGTGAAGGGCTTTGGCTTTGTGGTGGCTGACAGGGGCGGGCCGGATATTCTTTTGCACGTGAATGTGTTGCGCAATTTCGGGCAGAGCTCCGTGGCGGACGGCGCGCGCATTGAACTGCACGCCCAGGAAACCGCCCGCGGCGTGCAGGCCACCGCCGTGATCGCGATCCAGCCCCCCGAAGGCGCGCAGGCCTCTGGCCTCACGGACATCATCGGGCTCGATCCGGACGCGGTAGCCGCAGCGCCCCTGCAACCCGCCCGGGTCAAGTGGTTCGACAAGGCAAAGGGATTCGGGTTTGCCAATGTCTATGGAAAGCGCGAGGATGTGTTCTTGCACATCGAGGTGCTGCGCCAGTCGGGATTGAGCGATCTTTCCCCCGGTGAGGCGGTGGCGATGCGCGTGATCAAAGGCAAACGCGGCAACATGGCCGCAGAGGTGCAGGCGTGGGAAGCAGCAGTCTCCGACAATGGATCCAGCGACAGCTAGCAGCCGTTTGCGGGCTTCTGGCGCTTTTGGCAACCGCGGCTGCCGCGCAACAGGTCTGCCGGGAAGATGCCGTGCATCTGCGCGGCGACTGGGGCCAGGCGCGTTTCAGCGTTGAGATCGCCGATGACATGCAAGAGCGCGCCGTGGGCCTCATGAACCGCGAAAGCCTGCCGCTCAGCGCGGGCATGCTCTTTGTGTATGAGCGCCCGCAACCGCTGAGCTTCTGGATGCGCAACACGCTCATTCCGCTTGATATGATTTTCGTGGACGCCCGCGGCGTGGTCCAGCACATCCATCACGAGGCGATCCCACTGGATGAGACCAGCATCTTCGGCGGCGACGCGCTGACCCATGTGCTGGAGATCAATGGCGGGCTGGCGCGGCGCATGGGCATCGACGTGGGCAGCACGCTGCGCCATCCGTCGTTTGCCCAAGAAAATGCGGCTTGGCCCTGCTGAGACGGGCAGCTCGCGAGATAGTGCTTTCCAACACGAGAGTGAGCGCGTAGAACGCGCCCGTCGGAGCGTGGCGCAGTCTGGTAGCGCACCTGTTTTGGGTACAGGGGGTCGTGAGTTCGAATCTCGCCGCTCCGACCACTTCAAGCCTTAACATCGAAACCCTGGCGTCTTGCGCCGCGCTGATGATTCTAGCGTTGGTCGTCCAGGCGGATGAGCACACCACATGTCGTGTGCACCTGCGCGATTCGAAGCGTGGGCTGTGGCATTTTGGAACCGGTCGCAGGCCCGTGCCGCCATTTTAAGCACCGCAGCGGGGCGAAATTTGCGGTAAACTGGGTAAAGAATTGATTAACGGCCCAGCAGGCCGCAGCGCGGGCTCAAAGCGCGTTCCCATGAGCATTCAGACCTAAGCCTGCCGCATCGCTACATTAATTCGCCTTTGTCGCAGCGCGGCATTTTTGCGCGTGAATCAGCACACTTGTTGACAGCTCAAAGCGCGCCAGACGCGTCAACTCTTAGTTCCAGGAAATTTGCGAAAAAACCCGTTGACCGAGGGGCTGCACATACGTCAGGTTGTGCGAGCCGCCTGACGGCACACAACATGTAGTGGGGACACCACATGGACGAAGCAGCGGCGACGGGCAGGGTGCAACCCTATAACGCGATGAGCAATGCGGACGACTGGGCAACGCCCGGACGCCGAGAAGCGCGGCTTTGCAACCAGCCCGAACAAGGGGAGCGGACGGCTCGCAATGACGGGCGCGGTTCGAAAATGAAATGCTGGATATGAGGCAGCGGGATGAAGATTGAACGGAAATTCACCAAGTCAGGCCAGGACGCGTATGCGGACCTCGATTTTGTCACCACGGTCTCCGAGATCAGGAACCCCGATGGGTCGGTTGTCTTCAAGCTCGACGATGTCGAGGTGCCCTCCGCCTGGAGCCAGGTCGCGAGCGACGTGATCGCGCAGAAGTATTTCCGCAAGGCGGGCGTGCCCTCCCAGACCAAGCGCGTGAAGGAAAAGGGCGTGCCCTCCTTCCTGTGGCGCTCTGTCCCCGCTGAGGGCGCTGAGATGGGGGGGGAGACCTCCTCCAAGCAGGTGTTCGACCGTCTCGCAGGCGCCTGGACCTACTGGGGCTGGAAGGGCGGCTACTTCTCCACAGAGGAAGACGCGCGCGCCTATTTTGATGAAATGCGCCACATGTTGGCCTCCCAGCGCGCGGCACCGAACTCTCCGCAGTGGTTCAACACCGGCCTGCACTGGGCCTACGGGATCGACGGACCTGCGCAGGGGCACTACTATGTCGATTACAAGACCGGCAAGCTGACTCGCTCCAAGTCTTCTTATGAGCACCCGCAGCCTCACGCCTGCTTCATCCAGTCCTGCAAGGACGATCTCGTGGGCGACGGTGGCATCATGGACCTCTGGGTCCGTGAGGCACGGCTGTTCAAATACGGCTCCGGCACCGGCACCAACTTCTCCTCCCTCCGGGGCGAGGGCGAGCGGCTGTCGGGTGGCGGCAAGTCCTCCGGCCTGATGGGTTTCCTCAAGATCGGTGACCGCGCGGCGGGGGCGATCAAATCCGGCGGCACCACACGGCGGGCGGCCAAGATGGTGATCGTAGACGCCGATCACCCCGACATTGAGGACTTCATCAACTGGAAGGTGCTTGAAGAGCAGAAGGTGGCGAGCATCGTCGCGGGCTCCAAGATGCACGAGCAGAAGCTCAACGCGATCTTCAAGGCGATCAACACCTGGGATGGCGCGGCGGGTGACGCCTATGATCCCAACAAAAACAACAAGTTGAAGGACGCTGTTCGCGTAGCCAAGAAGGTTGCGATCCCCGAAACCTACGTCAAGCGCGTGCTGGATTACGCGCGGCAGGGTCACACCTCCATCGAGTTTCCGACCTATGACACCGACTGGGATAGCGAGGCCTACAACTCCGTCTCCGGCCAGAACTCCAACAACTCCATCCGCGTGACCAACGGATTCCTGACTGCCGTTGAGAAAGACGCCGACTGGGAGCTCATCGACCGCGTCGACGGCAAAGTCGCCAAGACGGTGCGCGCCCGCGATCTGTGGGAGCAGGTGGGCCACGCTGCCTGGGCCTGCGCCGATCCCGGCATCCAGTACCACGATACGGTCAATGACTGGCACACCTGCCCGGAAGACGGTGAGATCCGCGGCTCAAACCCCTGTTCCGAGTACATGTTCCTAGATGACACCGCGTGTAATCTGGCGTCCATGAACCTGCTGACCTTCCTGCAGAACGGCGAATTCCAGGTGGAGGATTACATCCACACAGCCCGTCTTTGGACCGTGACGCTGGAAATCTCCGTCATGATGGCGCAGTTCCCCTCCCGGGAGATCGCGCAGCGGTCCTATGACTTCCGCACGCTCGGTCTGGGCTATGCCAACATCGGCGGGTTGCTGATGAACATGGGGTATTCCTATGACAGCGACGAAGGCCGCGCGCTCTGCGGGGCGCTGACGGCGATCATGACCGGCGTGTCTTACGCCACCTCTGCCGAAATGGCGGGGGAGCTGGGCGCCTTCCCGGGCTATGCCAAAAACGCAGAGCACATGCTGCGGGTCATCCGCAACCACCGTTCGGCAGCGTATGGTAAGGCCTCGGGCTATGAGAAGCTCGAAGTCAAGCCCGTGCCGCTCGATCACGACAACTGCCCGCAGGCGGGTCTGGTGGATGTGGCAATGTCCTGCTGGGACGAGGCGCTGAAGCTGGGAGAGCAGAGCGGCTACCGCAACGCGCAAGCTACCGTGATTGCGCCCACCGGCACCATCGGTCTGGTGATGGACTGCGACACCACCGGGATCGAGCCCGACTTTGCTCTGGTAAAGTTTAAAAAGCTCGCAGGTGGCGGCTACTTCAAGATCATCAACCAGTCGGTGCCTGCTGCCCTTGCAAAGCTCGGCTACGGCTCGGCCCAGATCGAAGAGATTGTCAGCTACGCGGTGGGTCACAAGACGCTGGGCAATGCGCCGGGCATCAATCCCACCTCGCTGATGGGCCACGGTTTTGGTCCCGAAGAACTGCAGAAGGTGGAAGGCGCGCTGGGTCAAGCCTTTGATATCCGGTTCGTTTTCAACCAGTGGACGCTGGGCGAGGAGTTTTGCACCCAGGTGCTGGGCATCCCCACCGAAAAGCTGAACGATCCGACGTTCGACCTCCTGCGCTCGCTCGGTTTCTCCAAGGCCGACATTGACGCCGCCAACGACCATGTCTGCGGGAGCATGACGCTGGAGGGTGCGCCGCACCTAAAAAAGGAGCATTACGGTGTCTTCGACTGCGCCAACCCCTGCGGCAAGAAAGGCAAGCGCTTCCTGTCGGTCAACAGCCACATCACCATGATGGCCGCAGCGCAAAGCTTCATCTCGGGCGCGATCTCCAAGACGATCAACATGCCCAACGACGCCACCATCGAGGACTGCCAGAAGGCCTATGAGTTGTCCTGGTCCCTGGGGGTGAAGGCCAACGCGCTTTACCGCGACGGCTCCAAGCTCTCCCAGCCGCTGGCTGCAGCGCTGGTGGAGGATGACGATGAGGCGGCAGAAGTGCTCGAAAGCGGCTCGCCCCAGGAAAAGGCGCAGGTGCTGGCCGAGAAGATCATCGAGAAGGTGGTGATTAAGGAAGTGGCGCGTGCTGGTCGGGACAAAATGCCCGAGCGCCGCAAGGGCTACACCCAGAAGGCCATCGTCGGTGGGCACAAGGTTTACCTGCGCACGGGCGAGTACGAGGACGGCAAGCTGGGCGAGATCTTCCTCGACATGCACAAGGAGGGTGCCGGGTTCCGGGCGATGATGAACAACTTCGCCATCGCGGTCTCCGTGGGTCTTCAATACGGCGTGCCGCTGGAAGAATTCGTGGATGCCTTCACCTTCACCAAGTTCGAGCCCGCAGGGCCGGTGCAGGGCAATGACAGCATCAAGAACGCGACCTCCATTCTCGACTACATCTTCCGCGAACTGGCCGTGTCCTATCTGGATCGGACCGATTTGGCTCATGTGAAACCCACGGGCGTCACCTTTGACGATCTGGGCCAGGGCGAGGAAGAGAACCTGAGCAACGTCTCGGAACTGTCTGAAACGGCTGCGAATAAGTCGCTTGATGTGCTTAAGCAGATCAGCTCCACGGGCTATCTGCGCAACCGCCCGCCGCAAGAGCTGGTGGTCATGAAAGGCGGCGCAGCCGAGCCGGTGGCTTTTTCCGGGGGGTCGGTTCCGTCGGCGGCCCTTCAGACAGCCCCGACGGAGACAGTTAGCGCAGCAGTGGCCTTGGCGCCTGTGAATGCGATGGACGCCCGGACCAAGGCGCGGATGCAGGGCTACGAAGGCGAGGCCTGCGGAGAGTGCGGCAACTACACGCTGGTGCGCAACGGCACGTGCATGAAGTGTAACACCTGCGGCAGCACATCGGGGTGTAGTTAAGGAGATTTGGAGCGTCGGGACGCTCCAATTGCAAACGGGTGGGTTCTCGCGCATCGCAAGCGATACGCTGCCACCCACTCAAAGCAAAGTCAGCGACTTTGCTTTGTACACGGGGCGGGTGCGCTCGCCCTGGACGACGTTCAGGCCGCAGGCAGAAAATTACCGAGCGGTTAACAAATGGAGCTTGAACGGCGAAACTAATGGGGTCCTTCGGGGCCCCATTTTTTTGTTTGCGCGGTTGTTTGGCTGACTCCAGCGTCGCAGGGCAAGGCTTCTGTCAGGGGAGCGTGCCTTTGCAAGCAAAGACTCACGTGAACGGCGAAACTAAAGGAGAGCTTCGGCTCTCCGTTTTTTCTTTTGGGTTGAATGCCGTGCAACTTCGCCCCCTGGGATGGCGCATCCGACCCTAGTTTTGCAGCGCTTTATAGCAGCCAAGTACATCTTCGCTCTGAGCTGTGCGCCCACATCAACCAAAGCGCCGCCCCGTGGGAGGGGGCGACGCTGCACGGCGGCCAGCAAAGCTGGCCTCGATCCGTGCTGAGTTTTCAGAAACCACGAAGAAATTTATGCACTCAAATATGCTGCCCGCCGTTGATCTCAATCTCCGTGCCCGTCACATACGCCGACTTCTCCGAGCACAGATAATACACCACATCCGCCACCTCAGAGGGCTGCCCCAAGCGCCTCAAAGGCAGCTGCGCCACGATCTTGTCCGTGCCCTCAGACAGAATGGACGTCTCAATCTCCCCCGGCGCAATCGCATTAACGCGCACGCCCAAGGGCCCGAAATCATGAGCCATTTCTCGGGTGAGGGACGCCAGCGCGGCCTTCGACGTCGCATAGGCAGCACCCGCAAAAGGATGCACCCGCGCGCCTGCGATGGAGGTCACATTTACAATCGCACCACCAGCGGCAGAGAGCTCATCTTTGAGCCCCCGCGCCAGCACCACGGGGGCAAAGAAGTTCACGTGAAAGACCTTGCCCCAGGTCATCAGGTCCGTCTCAATCGTATTGAGCCGCCCGCCCTCCGCATCCTTTGGCGAGATACCCGCGTTGTTCACCAACCCATCCAGCCGCCCGTCCAGCCGGTCACGGATCACCTCCACCGCGTTGATCGTATCCGCCGGGTCTGACAGGTCGATCTGGATGTGGTTTTCCTCACCCCCCGGCCAGGGGCAGGCCGCATCAAAAGCCTGCCGCGAGCAGGTCAGCACGCGCCAGCCCTCGGCGGAGAATTTCTTTACCGTCGCGTGGCCGATGCCGCGGCTGGCCCCTGTCAGCAGGAGTGTCTTTGACATATGCGCCTCGCTTGCGACCTCGACCACAGTAAAGGCGCTCGCGCCGCAGGGTTCAAGGCGGCGTCTACAATAACTCCGCAACGGAGTGTTCGACCCCCATCTCGCGCCGCAACCGAGCCCGCGCGCGGGCGAGCCTGGACATGACCGTACCCAGCGGTAGGCCGGTGCGCGCGGCAATCGCCTTGGGGCTGCTTTCACCCGCATAAAGAGCCTCTATCAGATGCAACTGTTCCTCCGGCAGCGCTTTGACGGCGCGCGCAAGGGCGGCGCAGGCCAGTCGGGCAGGGGCCTCCGGCGCGATTTGCGCGGTGTCCTCGGCTAGTTCTTCGGTGATCCGTCGGCTGCGCCAGCGCTGACGCACGAGGTTGTGCAGCGTAATCATCGCATAGCGGTCGGGGTTTTCCACGCCGCCACGCAAGCTAAGCATCTGCCACAGGCGCAGAGCGGCCTCTTGCGCGATATCCTCTGCCTCATGTGCCGTTCGGCAGAGCTTTCGCGCGCGCGCCCGCAGGCGGGGGAGCAGGTCCTCAATGGCCTTGCTGTCGGTCTGGGTGCTCATGTGTGTGCCTCCGTGTTCGTTTTCTTCAGGATGGCTGTAGAGAGGCGTACAACCAATGAGGGAATTTCCGCCGATGCGCACGCAGAGGTCTTTTTGCGCGGCGCACCGCTCATCTGCGCCTGCCGGATCGGCGTGGCTTTGCGCGTGGCGGCAGGGGCAGGGATGCAACGGGCGGCTTTTGCATCTGTCTTGGTGAGGGCGCCAGACAGCCCTCGCATCGCAACAACCCGAAAAGGGAGTACCCTATGACCCGATTGAAGAAACTTACCGTCCTTGCCGTCTCCGCGCTCTGCCTGCCGGCCTACGCGATGGGCTCCGGTGCGGCGGAGCTTGACGCCAACGGCGACGGCCTGCTGAGCGTGAGCGAGGTGCAAGCGGTCTACCCGGACGTCACCGCGGAGCAGTTTTCGGCCATGGATCTCAATGCCGACGGCGCGCTTGACGACGCCGAAGTGACCGCCGCGCAGGAGGCGGGCGTGATGCCTACTGAGGCGCCGACCGACGGCTAACCAATACGATGCGCAATGGGGCGCGGCAGCACAGGTTGGTGTACCTCAACCTGCCCCGCGCATCGCCAAGAGGCCCGGTTGCCCCAGCGCCGGGCCTCTTTTTTTGGGGTGAAAAAGCAACGTGCTTTCTAAGAATATGAAGAGCTTGCGGCCCGATCTTCATGCTCCCCGACAAACAGACGAGAAGCAGCGCGCCCGCGAGCGAGCTCTAGCTGGCCTTCGCCATGCGCTTACGCTCGTGCGGATCAAGGTAGCGTTTGCGCAGGCGCACCGCATTTGGCGTCACCTCTACCAATTCGTCATCATCGATGTAGGCAATCGCCTCTTCCAGGCTCAGCTGCATGGGTGTGGTCAGGCGGACGGCCTCATCCGAGCCGCTCGCCCGCACGTTGGTCAGCTTCTTGCCCTTCAGCGGGTTCACTTCCAGATCGTTCTCTCGGCTGTGCTCGCCAATGATCATGCCGGTATAGACATCCGCCTGCGCGCCGATCATCATCTTGCCGCGCTCTTCCAGGTTCCACAGCGCATAGGCCACGGAGGTGCCGTTCTCCATGGAAATCAGCACGCCCGCCCGGCGGCCCGGGATCGGCCCCTTGTGCGGTGCCCAGCTGTGGAACACGCGGTTGAGCACGCCGGTGCCGCGCGTATCGGTCAGAAACTCACCGTGATAGCCAATGAGCCCGCGCGACGGCACATGGGCCACGATGCGGGTCTTGCCGGCACCCGCGGGTTTCATCTCCACCAGTTCACCCTTGCGCGCGCCGGTGATCTTTTCGATCACGGCGCCGGAGTATTCGTCGTCCACGTCGATGGTGGCCTCTTCGATGGGCTCATGCCGCACGCCGTCGATCTCTTGAAAGAGCACCTGGGGCCGCGAAATGCTGAGCTCAAAGCCCTCGCGCCGCATGTTCTCGATCAGCACGCCCATCTGCAATTCGCCCCGGCCCGCCACCTCAAAGGCTTCGCCGCCCGGCGTGTCGGAGACTTTGATCGCCACATTGCTTTCGGCCTCTTTCATCAGCCGCTCGCGAATGACGCGGGACTGCACCTTTTTGCCGTCACGCCCCGCCAGCGGGCTGTCGTTGATGCCGAAGGTCACCGTGATGGTAGGCGGATCAATCGGCTGCGCGGGCAGGGCCGTATCAACCGAGGGGGCACAAATCGTATCGGCCACGGTGGCCTTGGACATGCCCGCGAGCGTGACGATATCGCCCGCCTCCGCCAGATCGATGGGCTGCTGGCCCAGACCGCGGAAGGCCAAGATTTTGGTGCAGCGGAAGTCTTCGATGTGGCTGCCATCGCGGGCAAGCGCTTTCACAGTCTCGCCCGCCTTCAGCGTGCCCGATTCGACGCGCCCCGTCAGGATGCGCCCAATGAAGGGATCGCTGCCCAGCGTGGTGGCCAGCATCCGGAAGGGTTCATCCCGCGCGGTCAGCTGCGCGGGCGCTGGCACGTGTTCCACGATGAGGTCAAAAAGCGCGGTGAGGTCCTTGCGCGGGCCATCAAGCGCGGCATCCGCCCAGCCGGAGCGGCCGGAGGCATAAAGGCTGGGGAAATCGAGCTGTTCGTCATCCGCGCCCAGATTGGCGAAAAGATCAAACACCTCGTCGAGCGCGCGGTCAGGCTCCGCATCGGGCTTGTCCACCTTGTTGAGCACCACGATGGGCCGCAGCCCCAGGGCCAGCGCCTTGGAGGTCACGAATTTGGTCTGCGGCATCGGGCCTTCGGCGGCATCCACCAGCAGCACCACGCCGTCGACCATGGAGAGGATCCGCTCCACCTCACCGCCGAAATCCGCGTGGCCGGGCGTGTCTACGATGTTGATCCGCGTACCCTGCCATTCAACGCTGGTCGCTTTGGCCAGAATGGTGATCCCGCGCTCGCGCTCCAGATCGTTGGAATCCAGCGCGCGTTCCGTGGTGGCCTGGCCCTCCCGGAAGGTGCCCGACTGTTTGAGCAGCTCGTCCACCAGGGTCGTCTTGCCGTGGTCCACGTGCGCGATGATGGCGATGTTGCGAAGATCCATTTGCTCATGCCTCTTTGTTTGCCGGGGCCATATAGTGCGCCTGCAGCAAAGGCCAGCCTAAAGGGCCCGCTAAAGAGGAAGGGCAGTTGTCTCCTTGATCTCTTCCATCACGAAACTGGCAGAGACATCCCGCAAGGGCACTTTGGCAATCAGCCGTTGGTAGAGCCGATCATAATCCGCCATATCCGCCACCCGCGCGCGAATGAGGTAGTCCAGATCGCCCGTCATGCGGTAGACGCCCAGGATTTCAGGCATCGACCGACTGGCGGCAGAAAACTTCGCCAGCCAGTCGGGCGTATGCGCGTCCGTTCTGACAGCAATGAAGACCGTGAGCCCCAACCCCAGCTTGGCCGCATCCAAAAGCGCGACGCGCGCCTTGATCGCGCCCGCTGCCTCAAGCGCCTTGATCCGGCGCCAGCAGGCATTGCGCGACAGGTTGATCTGGCTGCCCAGGTCCTCAAGTGAGATATCGGCGCTGCGTTGCAGGACTGTGAGGAGTCGCCGGTCGGTTTCATCAATTGTCATCATAAATGCAAAATACGCGGGAGATTATCCCACGTAAATCCCTAACGCCCGTACATTTGGGAAAACTGTTGCTCTGCACTTGGACAGAATGGGCCAAAGACAACACAGGAGCCTCCATGTTCAGCCGCATCTTCCTCGATCACCCCGCTTCGGTGGATGAAAGCTTTTTCCAACACATGACTTTCGCCGCCAGGTTCTCTGCCCTGCTTTTTGCCGCCGCTTTTGCCGCATTGGTGCACGCGGTCATCCCGTGCCTTTTTGAAAAAACAGCCAGCCGGATCGTGGCCAAGCTCTATGCGCATACCCACAACCGGGGGGCGTGAGCCATGTGCCGTTGGGCTGCTTGGATTGGCGAGCCGCTTTTTATCGGCCAAATGATAAGCGCGCCCGCTCATGCGCTTATCCAGCAATCGCGCGCGGCGGTGAAATGCAAGACGGCGATCAACGCCGATGGCTTTGGCCTGGCCTGGTATGACCAGCGGCCCACGCCGGGGCTTTACCGCGATGTCTATCCGGCGTGGTCCGACCCGAACCTTGCAGCCTTGGCCGAACAGGTGCGCGCGCGGCTCTTCATGGCCCATGTGCGCGCCTCCACCGGCACGGCGACCTCGCGCAACAACTGTCACCCTTTCGTGCAAGGCCGCTGGAGCTTTATGCACAACGGTCAAGTCGGCGGGTTTGAGCGTTTTCGCAAGGCGGCCGACATGCTCATTGACGACGCCTACTACGGGGACCGCAAGGGAGCCACGGACAGTGAGGCGCTCTTTCTGCTGGCTTGCGGATTGGGTCTGGACGTGGATCCGAAAGCCGCAGTGGCGCGCGCCGTCGCACAGCTCGAAGCGCTTTCGCGGACACAGGGCTGCAGGCCGCACATGCGCCTGTCCGCCGCACTGTCAGACGGCGAGGTGCTCTATGCCCTGCGCTACGCCTCGGACGCCCGCGCGCCTTCGCTCTTCTATCGGTGGTCGGACGAAGGGCAGGGCTGGGCAGTGGCCTCTGAGCCCTTCGAGCCTGCGGGCGGCGGCTGGCTGGAGGTGCCGCAAGGCAGCTTTTGCACCTTTACCCGCACGAAAGTTGCCATCACGCCTTTCTGTCCAGTTGAATGGCACGAAGCGGCTTGAGCGGCGCTCACGTCGCGATGTAACGGTCCCGCCGGTGGTTGATCGCGATGATCAGGTTCAGGATCACCGCGCCGAAGAGCGACCAGGCGATGACCTGCCAGGGGAAGAGCATCGCTGCCACGGAAAAAATCACGGCATCGGCAATGAGTTGTACCCAGCCCGCGCGAAATCCCGTGCGGTCCTGGATCAGAAGCGCCATCACCCCAAAGCCGCCGAGCGACCCGTTGTGCCGGAACATCGCCAGCATCCCCAGGCCCACCAACGCCCCGAAGGACACAGCGGCCACAGCTGTGTCTAACCGCTCAAAAGTAATGGCAAAGGGCAAAAGATCCGTGCCGATGGACAAGAGCGTGACCGAGATCAGCGATTTGATTGTAAATGCCCGCCCCAGCCGGGACCAGGCCAGCAGGTAAAAGGGAAGGTTAATCAAGAAGAAGACGACGCCAAAGGAATAGCCGGAGAGGTAAGAAATAATGACGGCGATACCCGCCGTCTGCCCAATGATCAGCCCCGCCGTGGTCAGAAAATGCAGGCCCAGGCTGCATATGAAGACGCCCAGGCCCAGGCCCTGAATGTCTTCGATCAGGCTGTGGTCTCGCGGATTTTCTGGTGTCAATGAAACCATCATGTGATGGAGATAGCTTGCCGCAGCGCAGCATCCACCGATTATTCCGCAGCATCCGTCGCGCACGATACCGCCGCGCGGATCTTGTTGCGCGCATGGGGGGCGTCCCCTGTGCGTGACCGGTCTATCGCATGTCCTCGAAGGAGTACGAATTGTCTTGGAAGACCTGCGCGTCGGTCCCACGCCGCGCACGGCTCTTGTGTCCCATCCATCGGCCGCAAACGCTGGATAAATCCGGGAAACTGGTTTTGTATACCGTTGTATGCATTGACGATGCCGGGGCATTTGGCTATCGCAGTTGCAGCATTTCGCCACTGGCGCGGTTGGGGGGAAAGACCCCCTAGCCACCCGCGCCGGTCCGTAGCCAAACGCAAAGAGGACACCATGGCAGACACCCCTGACATCATCTACACCAAAGTCGACGAAGCCCCTGAACTGGCAAGCGCGTCTTTCCTGCCCATCATCCGCCGGTTCACAAAGGCGGCGGGGATCGATGTGGGGGTCAAGGACATCTCGCTTGCCGGTCGGATCATCGCGACCTTCCCGGAGCATCTGACAGACGCGCAACGGCAAAGCGATGACCTGGCCGAATTGGGTGAACTGGTGAAAACGCCCGATGCCAATGTGATCAAACTGCCCAATATCTCGGCTTCCGTGCCGCAGCTGGTGGAGGCAATCAAGGAGCTTCAGGAGAAGGGCTATGCGCTGCCCGACTACCCCGAGGACCCCGCGACAGAGGCCGAAAAAGATGTCCGCGCGCGCTATGACACGATCAAGGGCTCTGCCGTGAACCCGGTGCTGCGCGAAGGCAACTCGGACCGGCGCGCGGCGCGGGCGGTCAAGAACTTCGCCCAGGCCAATCCGCATTCCATGGGCGCGTGGTCATCCGACAGCAAAACCAAGGTGTCCTCCATGACCGGCGGCGATTTCTTCGCCAATGAGGTCTCGGCCACGATCAACGCCGCCCAGGCGGGCAGCGCGCGGATCGAATTCGAAGCCGTGGACGGCGCGGTCACCGTCCTGAAAGACGCCTGGCCGCTGGAGGAAGGCACCATCGCGGATGCGACCTTCATGTCCGCCAAGGCGCTCTCGGTCTTCCTGGCGGAGGCCATCGAGGACACTAATTCAGACGGCACGATGTTTTCACTGCACATGAAGGCCACCATGATGAAGGTCTCCGACCCTATCATCTTTGGCCATGCGGTTAAGGCCTGGCTCGGCCCGGTGTGGGAAGCCCATGGCGCGGCGATCCTAGCGGCGGGCGGCAGCCCCAATTCGGGGCTCGCGGCCGTGCTCGACGCCATCGACACACTGGAAAACGCTGCTGCGATCAAGGCGGAGATCGCAGGCCTTGACCGCCCATCGATGTACATGGTCGACAGTGACCGAGGCATCACCAACCTGCACGTGCCCTCCGACGTGATCATCGACGCCTCCATGCCCGCCGTGATCCGCGCGGGCGGCAAGGGCTGGGACGAAACCGGCGCGAAGGGTGACACCAACTGCGTGATCCCCGACCGCTGTTATGCCACCGTCTATGATGAAACGATCCGCTTTTTCAAAGCCAACGGCGCGCTCGACGTGACCACCGCCGGGGCTGTGGCCAACGTGGGGCTTATGGCGCAGAAGGCGGAAGAATACGGCAGCCATCCCACGACCTTCGAAGCGCCGGGCGCAGGCAACATGCGCATCGTGCTGGAGAACGGCGATGTGTTGCACGCCCATGGCGTGGAGCAGGGCGACATCTGGCGCGCCTGCACGGTCAAGAAGGCGCCCATCGAGAACTGGATCGAACTGGCCATGGACCGTCAGCGGCTCACAGGGTCCGAGGCGATCTTTTGGCTCGACGCGGGCCGCGCCCATGATGCGGAGCTCATCCAATACGTGGATCCCGCTCTGGAAGCCGCTGGCGTCGCTGAAAAATTCCAGATCTTGGCACCGCGAGAGGCGACGGCGCAGACGCTCAAGACGATCACGGCGGGCAACGACAGCATCGCGATCACCGGCAACGTGCTTCGCGACTACCTCACCGACCTTTTCCCGATCCTGGAGCTGGGCACGAGTGCCAAGATGCTCTCCATCGTCAAGCTGATGAACGGCGGCGGGCTCTTTGAGACGGGCGCGGGCGGCTCTGCGCCCAAGCACGTGCAGCAGTTGCACGGCGAAAACCACCTGCGCTGGGACTCCATGGGGGAATTCTGCGCGCTTGGGGAAAGCCTCAACTTCCTGGCCGACGCCAAGGGCAACGCCAAAGCGGGCGTGCTGGGGGCGGCGGCAGAGGCGGCGACGCAAGGCGTTCTCGACCACAACCGCTCCCCCAGCCGAAAAGCTGGCGAGCCTGACAACCGCGCCAGCCACTACTGGTTCGCGCGCTACTGGGCCGAGGCGCTCGCCGCGCAATCGGAGGATGCAGATCTGGCGGCGGAATTCGCGCCGGTGGCCGCCGCTCTGGCGGAAGGCGAGGCCGCGATCCTGACAGAGCTTTCCGCCGCCGCGGGCGCTGCAGCAGATACCGGCGGGTATTTCCGCAATGAAGACGCGAAGGCCGCTGCGGTCATGCGCCCGTCCGAGACGCTGAACGCCATTATCGGCTAGAACTGAACGCAGCTCCGGCCTGCATGCCGGGGCTGCTTTAGCCCTTTCCCCGCGCTTCAAACCACGCCTTCACCTTCTGACGCGCAAACACCCAAAGCCCCGGTGCACCCGCGCCGATCTTCGAACCCACCCGCGTTTCGAACTGGTCATAGCGCACGTCATAGTCCACCCAGGACCCACCGCCCGATTGCAGGTTTTGCATCGGCGGCTGAAACCGGTCGAGCGACTTGGCAAATTGCGCAGAGGGCGTTTCATTGGCCTCGAACTCCTCCCAGATCGCGCGAAGGTCCGCTGCCAAGTCACTGGGAAGAAGCCCGAATATCCGGTCTGCCGCACTTTGTTCCTGCGCGGCCACAGCCGCCGCGTCATGTTCCCCGAAAATCGGATTGTCGCCCGCGTCGATCTCCACCAGGTCATGCAGGATCAGCATCCGCATAACCCGGTCAATCTCCACCCCCGGACCCGCCTGATCGGCCAGGACAAGCGCATAGAGCGCAAGATGCCAGGAATGCTCAGCCGAGTTTTCATAGCGCGACCTATCGCACAGCGTGGTGCCGCGCAGGACCGATTTCAGCCGGTCCGCTTCATTGAGGAAGGCAACCTGCTGCTCCAGCCGCGCGGTCACTCAGAGTTTGCCTGCGCCGCCCGGTGTGCCTTGAGCTTTTGCGCCAGAAAATTGCGCGCCTTCTCTTCGGCCATGCGCGTCCGAACGGCGGTCAGAAACGCCTCCTCCAGCGTTTGGGAGGAGGCACCAATGGCCTCGCCCAGCTCCATGAACAGCCGGTCATTGCCGATTTCCAGCTGCACTTTGATGCAGTCGTCCGCCAGCTTGTTGGCCATCGCGATCAGCGTCGGGTCTGACATCTAAAGCGCCCCCATCAGCGTGAACATCAGCGTGTCGTCTCCGTCAGGCGACGTTTGACGTACGACGTTGTGGTGTCGATCAGCGTGTCCATGTGGGGGTCTTCAAAGAAGTGCCCGGCCCCCGGAACCTCTTCATGGGTGATGGTGATGCCCTTTTGCTCGTGCAGCTTGTTGACCAGATTGACGGTGTCCGCAGGCGGCGCCACGCGGTCCGCCGTCCCGTTGATGATCAGCCCCGAAGACGGGCAGGGCGCGAGGAAGGAAAAGTCGTACATGTTGGCAGGCGGGGAGACGGAGATGAACCCCGTGATCTCGGGCCTGCGCATCAGCAGTTGCATGCCGATCCAGGCGCCAAAGGAAAAGCCCGCGACCCAGCAGTGTTTGGAATTGTTGTTCATCGATTGCAAATAGTCGAGCGCGGAGGCCGCATCGCTTAGCTCGCCGATGCCCTGATCGTATTCGCCCTGGCTGCGGCCCACGCCACGGAAATTGAACCGCAACACGGTAAAGCCCATGTTGTAGAACGCATAATGTAGATTGTAGACCACCTTGTGGTTCATCGTGCCGCCAAACTGCGGGTGCGGGTGCAGCACGATGGCGATGGGGGCATCGCGTTCTTTCTGGGGGTGGTAGCGGCCTTCAAGGCGGCCTTCGGGGCCGGGCAGGATTACCTCTGGCATGCAATACCTCTTTGCGGCTCCGCCGTGCCGGGCGGTTGACGGGATCGCCGGGGCACTTTAGAACAATTCTAATATCACCGGGTGGCGCGAGGGTCCGCCCAGAACTTGGCTTTACGTATTTCGCGCGGGCGCGTCAATTGGGCGTGCGCTGCACCTGGGGACGCTCATGAAGCTCAGCACCAAAGGCCGTTACGCGATGGTGGCGCTTGCTGATATTGCACTGCAGGGCGAAGGAAAGCTTGTCAGCCTGGGCGATATTGCCGCGCGCCAGTCGATTTCCTTGCCATACCTTGAGCAGCTCTTTGTCAAGCTGCGCCGCGCCAAGCTGGTCAGCTCGGTGCGCGGGCCAGGCGGAGGATACCGTCTGGCGCGCGCGGCCTCTGACATCCGAGTGTCGGATATCCTGGCCGCGGTGGACGAAAAAGTGGATGCGATGCACAAGGGGGCGGGCGCTTCTGGCGGTCTTTCCGGCAGCCGCGCGCAGTCGCTCACCAACCGGCTTTGGGAGGGGCTGAGCGCCCACGTCTATGTCTTTTTGCACCAAACGCGGCTGTCGGATGTGATCGAGAACGAGCTGGTGCCGTGCCCCGCGGTGCCTAGCCTTTTTGCGGTGGTGGACGAGGCATGAGGGTCTACCTTGATCACAATGCGACCACGCCTTTGCGGGCTGAAGCGCGTGCCGCGATGGCGGCTGCGATGGACCTCGTTGGTAATCCGTCCTCGGTGCATGCTGAGGGCCGCGCGGCAAAGGGGCTGATGGAGCGCGCGCGCGCCCAGGTGGCGGCGCTTGTCGGCTGCGGGACCAATCAGGTGATCTTTACCTCCGGGGCTACGGAAGCCGCGGCTTTGGCCGCAGCTCAGAAGGCGCGGCACGGGGGGGTCTTTGCAGCACTCCGAACCGAACATGATTGCCTTTTGTCTTGGGCCGATGAGATCGCCGTGCCTGACGCTGACAAGAGTGCGCTTGTTGCGATTTCGGCAGCCAATAGTGAGACAGGCTTGCTGGCCGAGAACGGCCTCGTGCCCGGCAACCGGGCTGAGCAGGCGGTGGTGAGCGACATTACCCAGCTTGCGGGCAAGCTGCCGGTGCGCTTTGGCGCTGTGAAACCTTCCTACATGATCCTTTCGGCCCACAAGCTGGGCGGACCCAAGGGTGTGGGCGCGTTGATCAATTTCACCACTGAGGATCCCGCGCCACTTCTGACCGGCGGCGGGCAGGAGATGGGGCGGCGTTCGGGCACTGAAAACCTCATCGGGATTGCCGGCTTTGGGGCGGCAGCCCAGGCAGGGGCAGCCGATGTGGCCGCTGGCCGCTGGGACGAGATCGCGCAGTTTAGAAATATTCTAGAAAGCGCTCTTGAGGCCGCCTCAAACCTGCCTATTTTTGTAGGACAAAGGAGCGGGAGACTGCCAAACACCAGTTGCATCCTCACCCCCGGCTGGAAGGGGGAAACGCAGGTGATGCAGATGGACTTGGCGGGGTTCGCCATATCGGCAGGGTCCGCCTGCTCCTCCGGCAAGGTCCGCGCTAGCACGGTGCTGCGGGCCTTGGGGTACGACGAAGAAGAAGCTGCCAGCGCGATCCGCGTGTCGCTGGGGCTGGAGACGACAGAAGAAGAGGTGCTGCGCTTTGCGGACGCCTGGACGCGACAGTTGACCAAACACGCCGCGCGCGCGGCATGATCGAGGGATGACAGGAATGGACGGCACAACGCCAGAGCAGCTTACCAAGGAAACAGCAAACGTGGATGCGGGTCTGAAAGACAGCGGCGTCAAAGACGGTGTGGATCAGGAAACGGTCGATGCCGTGCGCGAGATGGCGGGGACCTACAAGTATGGCTGGTCCACCGACATTGAGATGGAATATGCGCCCAAAGGCCTGACCGAAGATATCGTGCGGCTCATTTCAGACAAGAACGATGAGCCCGAGTGGATGACCGACTGGCGGCTCAAGGCCTATCGCGGCTGGTTGACCAAGGAGGAGCCCGATTGGGCGATGGTCGACTACCCTGAGATCGATTTTCAGGACCATTACTACTACGCCCGGCCCAAGAGCATGGCGCAAAAGCCCAAATCGCTCGATGAGGTCGATCCCAAGCTGCTTGCGACCTACGAAAAGCTGGGCATCCCTCTGAAGGAGCAGATGATCCTCGCAGGCGTCGAGGGCGCGGAAGACGTGCCCGCCGAAGGCCGCAAGGTCGCCGTGGATGCCGTGTTCGACAGCGTCTCCGTCGGCACGACCTTTCAGGAGGAACTGAAGAAGGCGGGCGTCATCTTTTGCTCCATCTCCGAGGCCATTCGCGAGCACCCCGAGCTGGTAAAGAAGTACCTTGGCACCGTCGTGTCGATTTCGGACAACTACTATGCCTCGCTGAATTCGGCGGTCTTCTCGGACGGCTCGTTCGTCTATGTCCCGCCCGGCGTGCGCTGCCCGATGGAGCTTTCCACCTATTTCCGCATCAACGCCGAAAACACCGGCCAGTTTGAGCGCACGCTCATCATCGCCGACAAGGGGTCCTACGTCAGCTACCTCGAAGGCTGCACCGCGCCCCAGCGCGACACCGCCCAGCTGCACGCGGCGGTGGTGGAGATCATCGTGGAGGAAGACGCTGAGGTGAAGTACTCCACCGTGCAGAACTGGTTCCCGGGCGATGAGGAAGGCAAAGGCGGCATCTATAACTTCGTGACCAAGCGCGCCGATTGCCGGGGCGACCGCGCCAAGATGATGTGGACGCAGGTGGAGACGGGAAGTTCTGTGACCTGGAAGTACCCTAGCTGCATCCTGCGCGGGGACGACAGCCAAGGTGAATTCTATTCGATTGCGATCACCAACAACTTCCAGCAGGCCGATACGGGCACCAAGATGGTGCACATGGGCAAGCGTACGAAGTCGCGGATCGTCTCCAAGGGCATCTCGGCGGGGAGGGCGCAGAACACCTATCGCGGGTTGGTGCAAATGCAGCCCCGCGCGAAGGAAAGCCGCAACTACACCCAGTGCGACAGCCTGCTCATTGGCGACAAATGCGGCGCCCATACGGTCCCGTATATCGAGATCAAGAACAATTCCTCCCGCGTGGAGCATGAGGCCACGACCTCCAAGGTGGACGATGACCAGATGTTCTACTGCCGCAGCCGCGGCATGGACGAGGAAGAGGCGGTAGCGCTGATCGTGAACGGCTTTGCCAAGGAAGTGCTGCAAGCGCTGCCGATGGAATTTGCGATGGAAGCCCAGGCGCTGGTGGCGATTTCCCTTGAGGGGTCTGTGGGGTGATGAAGGCGTTTGTCCAACTGTGTAGAATGGGTGAAATCACCCATACTACGCCTGTGCGGCATGCGTGACGGACGAAGGCAACGATGACAAAGCGTCGACCTCACAATGACCAAGCTCCCCAGGGTAGAAACCACAGTGTACCGGCTGGAAAGATGAACTGGCGTCGGGGGCTGCTGTTCGGCGGCATCATGATCGCGCTCACCACCTTTGCGGCACTCAATGCTCAGATGGCTTATGGCGAAGACCTCAGCATTGTCTTACTCAGTGTGGGCCTCGCCGTCTTTGCGGTTGCTTCGGGCTTGCTGATGGCGTGGATTTGGTTTCGCCGCCAGCCCCGCAATTCAGGGCAGGGGGGCGACTGATGCCCAACCGCCGTCCGATTGACATCACCGCCACGCGCAAGGCGATCCGGCGGGGGGAACCGGTGTTCTTCCCTGATTTGGACGTGACCCACTGCACGATCCACGGGCGGAGCTTTGCCTTTGCCTCTGACCGCATGCGCGACCCCATTCAGCGCAGCCACCGCGCCGGTACCTTCTACGAAGAGCCCGAGCTCGCTATGATCCGCGCGCATTTCCCGCAGGGCGGCACTTTTGTCGACATCGGTGCCAACGTGGGCAATCACAGCCTCTATGTCGCGGCGTTCCTCCAGCCCGCGCGCGTGGTGCCGGTGGAGCCCAATCCGATCGCGGCCAAGCTGCTTTTGGCCAATATCGCGCTCAACAATCTGGCGGCTGTCACGGACCTGCGCCTCATTGGCATGGGCCTTTCTGACGCAGCGCAGCAGGACTTTGCCATGACGCCGCGCGATGAAAACCTGGGCGGTGCGCAGATGGTCGCGGGCGAGGGCGCGATTGAGACGCAGCGGGGCGATGACGCGCTCGCGCGCTATGCGCCCGATTTCATCAAGATCGACGTCGAAGGCATGGAGATGCAAGTGCTCACCGGGCTGGAGGAGACCATTGCGCGCCACGCCCCCGTTATGCTGATCGAAGTGGACAAGAGCCATGACACGGCGTTCCATGACTGGTGCGCGGCTCGGGGCTATGTGCTCGAAAACCAGTTGAAGCGCTACAATCCCAACACAAATTACCTGATCAGGAAACCGCCAGATAGGGCGGCGGACGTGGCGGCCTGAGACCGACGCGGCACCGACAGAATACCGACGTCCCAAGCGGACGCCTTAACTGAGATCAAAAGACCCGAGGACACCGACATGCTGAGCATCAAGAACCTGCACGTACAACTGGAAGAAGAGGACAAGCAAATCCTCAAAGGCGTCGATCTGGAGGTCGAGGCAGGAAAGGTGCACGCCATCATGGGCCCCAACGGGTCGGGCAAATCCACACTGTCCTATGTGCTGTCTGGAAAGGATGGCTATGAGGTCACCGAAGGCACCGCGACGCTGGAAGGCGAGGACATATTGGAGCTTGAGCCTGAAGAGCGCGCAGCCGCCGGCCTCTTCCTCGCGTTTCAGTACCCAGTGGAGATCCCCGGCGTGGGCAACATGACCTTCCTGCGCACGGCTGTGAATGCGCAACGCAAGTCGCGCGGCGAGGAGGAGATGTCCGCCGCCGAATTCCTCAAGGTCATCCGCGCGAAGGCCAAAGAGCTCAAGATCGACGCGGATATGCTCAAGCGGCCCGTCAACATGGGCTTTTCGGGCGGTGAGAAAAAGCGCAATGAAATCCTACAGATGGCCATGCTGGAGCCCAAAATGTGCATCCTGGATGAGACCGATTCAGGCCTGGACGTGGACGCGATGAAGCTGGTGTCCGAAGGCGTGAACGCGCTGCGCGACGCGGGCCGCGGTTTCCTGGTGATCACGCATTACCAGCGGCTCTTGGATCACATCAAACCGGACGTGGTGCACATCATGGCCGACGGCCGCATCGTCAAATCCGGCGGGCCGGAGCTGGCGCTGGAGGTGGAAAACAACGGCTATGCCGACATCCTGGCAGAGGTGGCGTAATGGCCGCCCCCGCAGCAAAGCAAGACCCGACCGAGGCGCTGATTGAACAGCATCCCGTGGCCGCCAAGGGCTGGAGCGTGGCCGCGCGCGAGAACGCGCTGGAGCGCCTGCGCCAGATGGGCGTGCCGCACCGGCGCGATGAGTATTGGAAATACACCCGACCCGACACGCTGACCCAGCCCGCGCCGCCCACGGCCGCCGTCTTTCACGCCGATGAAACCCCGCTTTTCGATCGTATGGATCGGTTGAAAATCGTTTTCGTGGACGGCGTTTTTGACGCTGATGCCTCCGACGATCTGACACTGGAAGGCATCACGATCGAGCGTCTGGCAGAAGCGGAAAGCGACATTCACTGGGCCCGCGATCTCTTTGGAAAGCTTGAAGAAAATGGCCAGCACCCCGTGGCGCGCCCCCTGGCTGCGCTCAACACCGCTGTGGCCAGCGATGGCGTGCTGATCCATGTGACCGGAACGCCCTCCAAACCTGTGAGCCTCATTTATCGGCACGACTCTGACAGCTCGGATGCGGTGTTGCACCACGTCATCAAGCTCGATGCGGGCACGGAATTCACGCTGCTCGAAAACGGGCCTGCAGCGGCGCGGTTCAACAAGTGCATGGAAGTGGAGGTGGCGGACACCGCCAAATTCAACCACGTGCGCACCCAGGGCCGGGATCATGAGCGGCGTGCGGTCACGCATATATTTGCCCGTCTGGGCACGGAGTCGGAATTCAAAAGCTTCACCATGACGGTCAATGGACGTCTCACCCGCAACGAATGCGTGATCGAACTCACGGGCGATGACGCCAGCGCCCACGTGGCCGGGGCCTGCGTAGGCGACGGTGATTTCCACCACGACGATACGGTTTTTATCACGCATGATGCGGTGAATTGTGAAAGCCGTCAGGTCTTCAAGAAGGTGCTGCGCAACGGCGCGGTGGGCGTGTTCCAGGGCAAGATCCTGGTCAAGGCAGACGCGCAAAAGACGGATGGATACCAGATCAGCCAGTCGCTGCTGTTGGATGACGACAGCCAGTTTCTGGCCAAGCCGGAGCTTGAGATCTATGCCGATGACGTGGCCTGCTCCCATGGCTCCACCTCGGGCGCCATTGACGAGGACGCGCTGTTCTACCTGCGTGCCCGTGGCGTGGACAAACGCACCGGGACCGACCTTCTGACGCTCGCGTTCCTTGCGGAAGCGGTGGACGAAGTGGCTTCTGAGGCGCTGCGCGATGAATTGAATGGCAGGCTGGCCGCCTGGCTGAAACGGCGCAGCAGCTGATGGCAGCGACCCGCGATATTGTGGCGACCTACGGGGGGCCAGCCAAGGTGGTGCGCAAGCTGCTGGGGCAGGGGGCACATGAGCCCCGCGCCTTGATGTTCCTGATGCTGGGCTGCCTGCTGGTCTTTATCGCCCAGATGCCGCGGCTCGCGCGGGAGGCACATCTGACCGAAAGCGATCTGTCGATGATGATGGGCGGCGCGCTGATGGGCTGGATCTTCATTGCCCCCCTCGCGCTCTACACGATTGCGCTGCTCAGCCATTTTATCGCCCGGGCTTTGGGACGCAGGCAAAGCGCCTATGCCGCACGGTTGGCCCTTTTCTGGGCGTTGTTAGCGTCGACCCCGCTGATGCTGCTTTGGGGGCTGACGGCGGGTTTTGTGGGGCCGGGCATCCAACTTGATATCGTTGGCGCGCTTTGGTTCGGGATTTTCATGTGGTTCTGGCTGGGTGGCCTTTGGGGCGTGGGACGAGGCGCGGAATGACCTTTGCCGATTTCTCCCCGCTGGTCGCCACCACGCTGCGCGACCCGCGCGCCGCCGCGCGCCAGATCATGGCGATGCGGCTGCCGCGTGATGTTTCCTGGACCGCGCTGGCGCTTGTCGCGGCGATCAACAGCTTTGTGCTGACCGGGATGGTAAGCATGGCGCCCGTGGAGAGCCAGGCGCAATTCCCCAGCTACTTTGCCTCGCCGCTGGCGGTCTTTGTGCTGATGGCGGGGATGATGGTGATCTACATCCACGTGGTGTTCTGGTCGGGACGCGCGCTGTCGGGCAAGGGGCAGCTGGATGACGTGATCGCGGTGCTTGTCTGGCTGCAGCTGCTGCGCACCGCAGCCCAGATTGCGATCATCGCAGTGGCTACGGTGCTGCCGCAGGTGGCCGGGCTCTTGTCGCTCGTAGCCCTTGGGTGGGGCCTGTGGATCCTCTTTTCCTTTATTGCAGAGACCTTGGCCCTACCGAGCATCGGCCATGCGGTGCTGGTGCTTTTCATGGCGATCGTCGGTTTCGTGCTTGGCGTGACCTTTCTGATGACGCTCATTGGGGGCTTCGCCCAGGGAGATTTGAGCAATGTATGACGTCGCAGACATCCGCCGGGACTTTCCGATCCTGGCGCGGGAGGTGAACGGCAAGCCGCTTGTCTACCTCGACAACGGGGCCTCGGCGCAGAAACCGCAGGTGGTGATCGACGCGGTGACACAGGCCTACGCGCAGGAATATGCGAATGTGCACCGCGGGTTGCATTACCTGAGCAATCTGGCGACCGATAAGTACGAGGCGGTCCGGGGCAAGATCGCGCGCTTTCTAGGCGCAGGCTCAGAGGATGAGATCGTGCTCAATTCCGGCACCACCGAGGGGATCAATACGGTTGCCTACGGCTGGGCAATGCCGCGCATGCAGGCGGGGGATGAGATTGTCCTGTCGGTGATGGAGCATCACGCCAACATCGTGCCCTGGCATTTTCTGCGCGAACGTCAGGGTGTCGTGCTCAAATGGGTCGATGTGGACGCCACCGGCGCGCTCGACCCGCAGGCGGTGATCGACGCCATCGGTCCGCGCACGAAGCTTGTCGCGATCACGCATCTTTCCAATGTCTTGGGCACCAAAGTTGATGTGAAAACCATCACACAAGCTGCCCATGAGAAAGGCGTGGCAGTGCTGGTCGACGGCTCCCAGGCGGCGGTGCACATGCCGGTGGATGTCTCCGATCTGGGATGCGATTTCTATGCGGTCACGGGTCATAAACTCTATGGCCCATCTGGTTCCGGCGCGATCTACATCCGACAGGAACGGCTGGCGGAGATGCGCCCCTTCATGGGCGGCGGCGACATGATTGATGAAGTGCACCGTGATCGGATCACCTACAACAGGCCGCCGATGAAGTTTGAGGCGGGCACGCCGGGCATCGTGCAGACCATCGGCTTGGGCGTGGCGCTGGACTACATGATGGAGCTTGGGATGGACCGCATCGCGGCCCATGAGGATGCGTTGCGCGACTACGCGGTGGACCGTTTGGGCGGGCTCAACTGGTTGCAGGTGCACGGTACCACGCCGGACAAGGCGGCGATCTTCAGCTTTTCGCTGGAGGGGGCGGCGCACGCCCATGACATTTCCACCATTCTCGATAAAAAGGGCGTGGCGGTGCGAGCGGGCCACCATTGTGCCCAGCCGTTGATGGAGCACATGGGGGTGAATGCCACCTGCCGCGCGTCTTTTGGGTTGTATAACACCACTGATGAGGTGGACACGCTGATCGACGCGCTGGAGCTTGCGCATGACCTCTTTGCCTGAGAATGTCATTGCAGGGCCGGGCTGCTCTGGCTAAGTAACGCGTAAAGGACCCTTAGCTCAGCTGGATAGAGCGCTGCCCTCCGAAGGCAGAGGCCAGAGGTTCGAATCCTCTAGGGTCCGCCAAGAAACAGTTTTTCCCCGAAAAAACTGTTTCGGTGCGCAATGCCACATTGCACAGCAATGTGACAGCGCACTCCGGACGAAGTGAAAGCGCTTTCACCCCGAAAAACCGTTTCGTTGCGGAAGGTTACGTCGCGCAGCAATGTGACAGCGCACGTCTTTAAAAATAAGCACCCTCATCGCAAAAGAAAAAAGCGCCAAACGGCGCTTCAATCAACAGAGTTGCAAGGATGGCTTCAGCCGCCCCAGGTCCGAACCTGGCCGCAATCCATGTGCACGAAGTTGGAGCCGGAGTAACGCCCCACGCCGCCACCACGACAGGCTGCTGCGGCCCGCGCGATCTGATGCACGGAACGAGAATTGAGCCGAAGGTCTGCGGCTTGCCCGCGCATGTGCAGGGAATTCTTTGCCACACCCCGTGACCGGCGCCGCAGCATCGCGTTGGTGCGGGGGCTACGGTAGCCAGAGAGGAGCATGTAGGGGTCGTTTGCATCCAGCAAGTTATGCGCTGCCGCCATGATATCCACCGTGCGCAGGTCCATGGACTTCACATCGTTGGTACGCCAATCGCGCATGAAGTAGTTCACTTCCTTGACCGCGTCCTTGATGTATTTGCCCTCGATCCAGTAGATCATATCGATCCGCTCACCTGTGCGGCCCGAATACATCTTGATCCGCCGGATATCACCGCCGCCTCGCAGG
>JBCCPS010000024.1:0-39352 GCA_039024775.1 Pseudomonadota bacterium | reverse complement strand
GCTCGCCCTGCTTCAGAATGAAGGCCTTCTGTGCCTCTGTGAACTTCGATGCTTTCATGCGATTCCGCTCCTCTCCCAGCCAGGGAAATCTAGCGGAAAACTCCAACTTCAGACGATCCAGTTTTCAGGGGGCAGAGCATGGCTGCCAGGACGGTCCGTAATACGAGAGGCCCCAAATCCTGCCAGCTCCGTGTCATAGACAACCGTGGGTTTACGAGAGTCCTCTGGCACCACCAGACGCCTGGCAATGGCGTTGCTTGTCAGCTTGATCCTTAGATTGCGCGCTTCTGGTTTCATTTCGATGTATCCCTCAGTGACAGTCAGCAGATAGGTAGCAAACGGCTTCCAACTCGGGCTAAGTCCGTGCAACGCGTTTTCAGGAAAGCGAACATAAAACAGAGGGTTAGTCAGGGCATTCCAATGGAAGCAAAGCCAAGGCAACTGGGTCTAAGGGTGATCAAACCGATGGTCGCATCGCCAGGTAAGCCATTGCAAAGAGTGAGTCTTGTATAATCTGGAAAATCAGTTGTTTCGGACCCCGCAACCAGCGAAGCCATCAAAAGACAGTTAAATCATTGATCTTACAGTGGTGAGCCGTGCAGGGTTCGAACCTGCGACCCACTGATTAAAAGTCAGTTGCTCTACCAACTGAGCTAACGGCCCACAGACGTGCTACTTAGAAAGCTGCCGCTTTGCGGTCAAGCCCAAAAGCAGCGCGGGCAACGACTGCATTGCCCATCTGGTCTTTGGGCGTTTGCACCGGCGCTGGATCATGGACCTCGACAGGGTTATATCCCGGACATGAACAGCGATACCCTAACAGGTCTGCCCTTTATGAAGATGCACGGGCTCGGCAATGATTTTGTCGTGCTGGACGCCCGTGCGGGCGGGGTGCAGATGACACCGGAACTGGCGCGGGGGATCGGCCACCGCCATTTCGGCGTGGGCTTTGACCAATTGGCACTTATCGAAAAGGGCCACGGCGACGCGCGCCTCACGTTCTACAACGCAGATGGGTCGCTTTCGGCGGCCTGTGGGAACGCGACACGCTGCATCGCGCGCTATCTGATGGAGGAGACGGGCACGCAACAGCTTCATCTGACCACCGAACGGGGCGATCTGACCGCACGAGACGCGGGCAACGGGCTCACATCGGTAAACATGGGCCAGCCGCAGCTCGATTGGGCGGAGATCCCGCTGGCCCACGAAATGGACACGCTGGAGCTGCTCATGGACGGCATGCCCACCGCCACCGGCATAGGCAATCCCCATTGCACCTTTTTCGTGGAGGACGCGGAGGCCATCGATCTGGCCACCTTCGGGCCGCAGATCGAACATCATCCGTTCTATCCTCAGCGCACCAACGTGCAAGTCGCGCATTTGGTCGGACCAGACCGGCTGCGCATGCGGGTCTGGGAGCGCGGCGTGGGCGTCACGCTGGCCTCCGGTTCCTCCTCTTGTGCCGTGGCCGTGGCAGCGGCCCGGCGGGGCCTCACGGGCAGGCAGGTGGAGGTCGTGCTCGATGGGGGCACGTTGGTCATCGATTGGCGCGCGGATGGCGTCTGGATGACGGGGCCGAGCATGCATGTGGCCAGCGGCGTGCTGACGCCTGAATTCCTGGCGTCCCTTTCATGAACGCGCCGGTCTTCTCCAACCACGGCTGCCGGCTCAACGCCTACGAGACGCAGGCCATGAAAGACCTCGCCGGGCAAGCGGGGTTGGAGAATGCCGTTGTTGTGAACACCTGCGCCGTCACGGCGGAGGCTGTCCGCAAGGCCCGCCAGGACATCCGCAAACTGCGCCGCGTGCACCCAGACGCGCGGCTGATCGTGACGGGCTGTGCGGCGCAAACCGAACCGGACACCTTTGCCGCGATGGCGGAGGTCGACGCCGTGATCGGCAACACGGAAAAGATGACGCCGGAAACCTGGCAGGGCCTTGCTGCGGATTTCATTGGGGACGCGGAAGCGGTCAAGGTCGATGACATCATGTCGGTCACCGAAACAGCGGGGCATTTGATTGACGGCTTCGGCACCCGCAGCCGGGCCTACGTCCAGGTCCAGAACGGCTGCGACCACCGCTGCACCTTTTGCATCATCCCCTTTGGCCGGGGCAACTCACGCTCTGTTGCCGCAGGTGTGGTGGTCGATCAGATCAAGCGGCTGGTGGCGCGCGGCTTCAATGAAGTGGTTTTGACGGGCGTGGACCTCACCTCCTGGGGCGCGGATCTGCCAGGCACGCCAAGGCTTGGCGATCTGGTGATGCGTATTCTGAAACTCGTGCCTGACCTGCCCCGTCTGCGGATCTCCTCCATCGATTCGATCGAGGTGGATGAAAACCTGATGGAAGCGATTGCCACGCAGCCGCGCCTCATGCCGCATCTGCATCTGTCCTTGCAGCACGGGGATGACATGATCCTCAAACGGATGAAGCGGCG
The DNA here is from genome assembly GCA_039024775.1 of Pseudomonadota bacterium. GTDB lineage: Bacteria > Pseudomonadota > Alphaproteobacteria > Rhodobacterales > Rhodobacteraceae > Sulfitobacter. The sequence goes on along the minus strand of JBCCPS010000024.1, from coordinate 36,915 downwards.
GCACCTGCGTGATGATGCGATCCGGTTCTGCCAGGAGGCCCGCGCGCTGCGGCCCGATATGACCTTCGGCGCGGACATCATCGCGGGGTTTCCCACCGAAACGGAGGCGATGTTTGAGAACGCGCTCTCTTTGGTCAAGGACTGTCATCTGACGTGGTTGCATGTCTTCCCCTACTCCGCCCGCCCCGGCACACCGGCAGCGCGGATGCCAGCCGTTGCAGGACCGGTGATCAAGGAACGCGCCGCACGGCTGCGCGCGGCGGGCGCGGCGCAAGTGGCGCGGCACCTCGCCGCGCAGGTCGGCAAGACGCATGACATTCTGATGGAAAGCCCCCGCATGGGCCGCACAGCGCAATTTGCAGAAGTGCATTTTGACGAGGACAAGCCCGAGGGCGCCATTGTGACCGCAAAGATACGGCGGGTGCATAATGGGGCGCTTGCCGCCTGAGCGTCACAAATGCAGGCTTTACGCCCACGCCCCTGCTACTAAGCTACAGGCATGGAATCCCGCCCCGACAGTGCGATCAACTTTTTCAACGGCGCCTCTGAGGCGCTGCTGCGCCTCCTGGACAATCTTGGCGATGAGCAGCTGATCCAGCCTGGTAAAACGCTCATGGTGCAGGGGGATGAAGGCGACACATTCTATTTTGTGCTGTCTGGCGCCTTTGAGGTCAGCATCACCTCAACCGAAGGGCGCAAGCTGTCGCTCAATGTGGCGCATAAAGGCGATGTGCTGGGTGAGATCGCGCTTTTCGATCCCGGTCCGCGCACAGCTACTGTGACCGCGCGGGAGCTGAGCCGCATACGCGGCATCAAAAACGCAGACGTTATGGCCGCGCTGAGCCAGACACCCGATCTGAGCCGGGAGCTGATCCAGCTTGCGGGCGCGCGCATGCGGCAGATGAACCAACAGTTGAACGAACAGGTCTTCCTGCCCCTGCCGCCGCGGCTGGCGCGCAAGATCCTCCAGCTCACCGCCCATGACCCGGACCGCAAACCGCTGCTTGCCCTGTCACAGCTTGAGCTTGCGGAATTCGTCGGCGCCAGTCGGGAGGCCGTGTCAAAGACCCTTTCTGGCTGGACCAAAGACGGACACATCAAGCTGTCGCGCGGGTCACTGAGGGTGCTGGAGAAAGACGCCCTGCAAGAGCTGGCGGATTACTCTTTGTTTTAAAGGTCAAAGCCCTTGCGATGGAAGGCGGGGCTTTGTGGCGCCCTAGGCCAGCCAGGTCGCAAAAACACGCGAAATGAAAGAATTTCGGAAAAACCGCGTTTATGTGAACTGCGTCACATACCGGCAATCAAAGCAATGTCATAACCATGGACATAGATAGACAGCCTCCGAGGCACACCAGCGGTCTCTTTTTCAGATCGTCTCTCGGAGGATAGAAAGAAACGAAGCGCCGGGCCGCATACCTCAAGCTAAGCGAGGGTTTGCCCAGGAACAGACCTCTGTTTGGTTCGGCGCGGACATATACCTCTCCCCACGTCTGGGGCCCGCGATTACGGGAAACCCCTCAGACGAAATGAGCCCTCCCGACTGACCCGTCCGGGAGGGCTACATTTTTCAGAAACTGGACCAGAAGATCAGGTCTCTTTCCCGTACTTCACAGGCGCCCAGAGCTTCTTGTTGGTCAGATACAACAGAACAGATAACAGCGTCAGGAAGAGGACGCCCGCGAAACCTGCCTGCTTGCGCGCACCCAGCTTGGGCTCTGCAGTCCACATCAGGAAGGCGGAAACGTCCTCGGCCAAGCTGTCGATGTCCGTCGGGCTGCCATCCTCGAACTCTACATCATCGCCCCAGAGCGGGGGACCCATCGCAAGATAACCGCCCGGAAAGTACTTGTTCTCATAAAGCAGGACCCCGGCCTCTTCCTTATCCTTGCCGGTGTAGCCCGTGAGCAGCGCCGCAATATACTCGGGCCCACCCATGCCTTTGAGGAACTGGTTGATGCCCAGCCCGTAGGGACCATGAAAACCAGCGCGCTTCTTAGCCATCAGCGACAGGTCCGGCGCATTCTCAAGGCCAGATTCCGGGAAGTGGTCGGTCGGGCGTGCAGAACGCCAGTCATCCAACTCTGCGTCATAGACCTCATAGGTCTCCGCATAGGCGCGCATCTGATCTTCTGGCAGTTGTGGCCCAGTGTCATCCGCGAGCGTGCGGAAAGCGACGTGTTCCAAACCGTGACAGGACGCGCAGATCTCGGTGTAGACCTGCAGACCGCGCTGCAGCTGGTTCACATCGAAAGACCCAAATGGCCCGTCAAAGCTGAAGTCGATGTTTTCAGGCGTGGCACCTGCTTTGCCAGCAGCATCCGCGCTATGGGATGCCATCCCCAGCGCGAGGCAGGCGATGGCCAATGTTTTGGTAAGAGTTCTCATACGTTACTCCGCAGGGCTCACGACCGGCTCAGATGCTCCGCCGCTGGCTTGCTTTTTCTTGGCAACCTTGGCGTTGAAGTCTTCTTCAATCGTCGCAGGCTGCGGCAAGGGTTTCTCAATCACACCGAGCAGCGGCAGGATCACCAGGAAGTAGATGAACCAGTAGCTTGCCGCGATCAACGCAATCGTATTGTAAGGCTCCTCCGCTGGCATTGCGCCGACCCACATCAGGACAAAGAAGTCGACGACCAGCACCCAAAACCAGATTTTGAACATCGGACGGTAACGGCCGGAGCGAACGTTGGACGTGTCAAGCCAGGGCACCACCGCCATGACCGCAATCGCGCCAAACATCGCCAGAACACCGAAGAAGTCCGACTTGATGATGCCGCCAGAGATAAAGTCGGCAAACATCACGATCCAGACGTCCGGCGTGAAGGCCCGCAGGATCGCGTAGAACGGCAGGAAGTACCATTCGGGCACGATGTGCGCAGGCGTGGCCAGCGGGTTCGCCTCGATATAGTTGTCCGGGTGGCCGAGGTAGTTCGGCATGAATCCTACCACCGCGAAGAACACCGTCAGTATCACCGCGAGGGCAAATAGGTCCTTGATCACGAAGTAGGGCCAGAAGGGCAGCGTGTCTTTCGCCGCTTCTTCCTTGGACCCACGGCGCACTTCAACACCCGTCGGATTGTTGTTACCGGTCGTATGGAACGCCCAGATGTGCACGATCACGAGACCCGCAATCACGAAGGGCAGCAGATAGTGCAGGCTGAAGAAACGCGTCAGCGTCGCATTGTCCACCGCAGGCCCGCCCAGCAGCCATGTCTGCAGCGGCTCACCCACGAAGGGAATCGCGCCGAAGAGGCCGGTGATCACGGTCGCACCCCAGAAGGACATCTGACCCCAAGGCAGCACGTAGCCCATGAAAGCCGTCGCCATCATCAGCAGGTAGATCAGCATGCCGATGATCCACGTGACCTCACGCGGTGCCTTGTAAGAACCGTAATATAGACCCCGGAAAATATGCGCATAGACAGCGATGAAGAACAGCGACGCCCCGTTCATGTGCAGATAGCGGATCATGTAGCCGCTGTTGACGTTGCGCATGATGTGCTCAACCGATTGGAACGCGTGGTCCACATGCGGCGTGTAGTGCATCACCAGGATGATGCCGGTCACGATCTGCAGCACAAGGCAGAACGCCAGAACGATGCCCCAGATCCACATCCAATTCAGGTTCTTGGGCGTGGGGATCATCAAGGTGTCATACATCAACCCGACGATGGGAAGGCGGCGATGCAGCCACTTCTCACCGGAGGATGTTGGTTCGTAGTGATCGTGTGGAATTCCAGACATATCGCTCTCCCTTAACCCAATTGGATCGTGGCTTCGTCCACGAAGACTGCCGGTGGTACAGGCAAGTTGGCAGGTGCAGGCCCTTTGCGGATGCGCCCTGCGGTATCATAGTGTGAGCCGTGACAGGGGCAGAACCAGCCGCCAAAGTCCCCGGCATCTCCCAAAGGCACGCAACCCAGGTGGGTGCACACGCCCATCATGACGAGCCACTCACCTTCCTCATCCAACGTCCGGTTCTGATCGTCCGCCGTTGCATCCGCGGGAAGGTTTTCATTGCCTGATGCCTGATCCGGCAGATCACTCAGCGACACATCACGCGCCGCGGCAATCTCTTCCTCCGTGCGGCGGCGAATGAACACAGGCTTGCCCAACCATTTCACTGTCAGTTGCGAGCCAGGCTCCAGCCCGCCCACGTCCACGCGGATGGAGGACAGCGCCAGCACATCCGCAGAGGGGTTCATTTGGTTCACCATCGGCCAGATCACGGCCGCAGCACCAACGGCGCCGGTTCCGGCGGTGGCGTAATAGAGGAAATCCCTCCGGTTACCTGAGTGGTCTTCAGCTTGGGACACCGGGTCTTCTCCGAAATCTGTGGCTGTCTTTCGACGGCCTGTTGGCTGGATGGGGCACACCCATCTGACGTGGATGGGTAACTACCGCGCCACCTTTCCAGCGTCTACTCTTAATATCCTATCAAAGCAGCGACAATCAGCCTCAATTCCCCAGAATTTCGCGGCATTTAGCCGCTCCCGGGCCCCGAGGCCTGCATCGATGCACGAGAATCAAAACTAGCGTGCCAGTCGGCCAAAGCCACATGCCCAGACCGCCAATCGCGCGCACCATGGCGGAAATCCAGATAACACAGCGCGCAAGCCACCGCGATCTGTCCCATATCCAGCGGTCCGTGAAGGTGGCTCATCCAGCGGGTGTTGAGCGCGGAAATCGCGCGGCTCGCCTTGGTCCATTGCGCCTCGATCCACGCCTCCGACTGCTGAGCCGGTTCGCGTAGGCGGACCTCATAGGTCATGGCAACTGCGCATTCCATGATCCCGTCCCCCGTTGCTTCCAGCACCCGCGTCTCCCACCCCCGCGCGCCAGAGGGGTAGAGCGATCCGCCGAAGGTCTCATTCAGATAGGCCGTGATCACCCGGCTGTCATAGATCGTGGTCCCGTCCGCGCGCTCCAGGGCGGGGATCTTGCCCAAGGGGTTGGTCGCCACCAGCCCGGAGTCGAAATTCATCGGGGTTGTCGTAACATCATGCAGTGTCACCTCCTCCAAACGCCCCAATTCGTGCAGCAGCACGTGGACCTTGCGCACAAAAGGCGAGTTTGGCGAAAAGTAGAGCTTCATCGGGTGTCCTCTTGCGGCTGTGGCCCGACTATCACCAGAGCAGCGCCGCTGCGCAAGCGCTCCCCGGCGCAGACATCATCCCGACGCAATACGGACGTTTTACCGAAAGCCGTTTTGCCTCTTGCGCTGGACAGCCTCGCTTGGCACGGTCCACCCATTCTCAGGGCGGGGTGGAATTCCCCACCGGCGGTATGCGAGGCACGATCTCGCGAGCCCGCGAGCGCAACGCGCCTCTGTCAGAGACGCTTGGACAAGCAGATTCGGTGAGACGCCGGAGCCGACGGTTACAGTCCGGATGAAAGAGAATGCAGGCCGCAGCGCGTACCCTGTCGGGGCCGCGCCCCCGTGGCCTGTGATCGCCTTGGGTGGACGTTTGTGCAAACCAAGGAGGTTCTTATGACACAGCACAGATCCACCCGCGCGGCCTTTGTCAAAGCGCAATGGCACGCGGATATCGTTGACCGCGCCCTCGATGGGTTCTTGTCGGTCCTACCCGCCTCGCAGATAGACGTCTTTGACGTCCCCGGCGCGTTCGAACTGCCTCTCATGGCGCAAAAGCTCGCAAAGACAAGGCGTTACGACGTGATCGCCTGCGCGGCTTTGGTCGTGGACGGGGGCATCTACCGGCACGACTTTGTCGCCAGCAGCGTCGTCCATGGCCTCATGCGGGTCGGGTTGGAGACGGGCGTGCCCGTGCTCTCGGTCTCACTAACCCCGCATCAGTTCCAGGAAACGGACCACCACAAAGCGATCTTCGCCGCGCATTTCATCACCAAGGGCCGAGAAGCGGCTGAAGCCGCTTTGCGCATCATGGAGGCGCATAGCCAGGTAGCCTAAAGGCCAAGATACGCGCGCAAGGCAGGCGGCGGATCATCTAGCAGCTCTGCCGTCTCCACTGGTGCATGGGCGCGGCCCTCCGCCACGAAAATCGCCTCATCCGCGACGCGGCGCACATCCTCGGGCGCGTGGCTGACCATGATCAGCCCCGCGCCGGTCTCCGCCACCAAATCCTGAACCAGATCAAGCATCTCGTTCCTCAATGCAGGCCCCAGGGCGGCAAATGGTTCATCCAGCAGGACCCAGGGGCGCGCTTGCACCAGCACCCGGGCAAGCGCCACACGGCTTTGCTGCCCACCGGATAGCGCGCCCGGTTTGCGTGCGCCAAATTCATGCAGCCCCACGCGCGCCAGCGCCTCTTTGATGCGGTCGTGGTCCTCCTGCTTCAGCCGAAGATCGGGCGCGATGCCCAGACCTACGTTTTGCATGGCCGTCAAATGGGGAAACAGGTTGTTGTCCTGAAACACCATCGTCATGGGCCGCTGACCCGGTGGTGCGTTGGTAATGTCCGTCTCTTTCACAGACAGACGTCCCGCTGCGAGGGGCAAAAACCCGCATAGCGCGTTCAAGAAGGTGGATTTGCCCGCGCCCGAGGGCCCGATCACCGCGTATTTGCGCCCCTCCTGCAACGTCATGGCGGCCTCAAGCGTGAAGGTGCCTTGCTGGGTCCGGATGTCCTCAAGCCTCAGCATGCCAGCGCCCTCCCCGGTCAAAAATCCAAAAGAGCCCGAGCGCCAGCGCCAACAGCAGCAGTGCTGCGCCCGCGGCCGCCTCCATCTGGTAGGCGCCCATCAGGCGATACATCTGCAACGGCAGCGTCACGCGATCCTGATCCGCGAACAGCGTGATCACGCCCAGATCGCCGACGCTCAACGCAGCCGTCAGACCAGTGGCAAAACCCAGCGGCGCGCACAACCGCGGCAACAGCACGATCCGCCAAAGCGGCAGCCCCGCGATCCCCAGCGACTGGCTCAACCGGCCATAGGTCTGCACCGTATCGCGCAGACGCGGCACCAAGATGCGCAGCGCAAAAGGCAGCGCCATCAGGGCGTTGACCAGCGCCGTTACGCCCAGCGCGAGGTCGGAAGGGTTGATCACCGGGTTGATCAGGATGAACCACCCGGTGCCGATCATCAGCGGGGAGGCGGCAAGACCCAAAAGCCCAATCGCCTCCACCCCGCCCTTGCGGCGCGTGGCGATCCAGCCCGCCAGCGGCAGCGCGAGGATGAGCAACACCGCAACGCTCAGCAAAGCCACGCCAAGCGAGGTCAGCGCGGCGTGCCAGACCGTATCTGGCATGCGTGTCAGCCCCACCAGACCGCGCAGCAACACGGCAGCCAGTGGCAACAACAAAAAGAGCGCGGCAAGGCTGATCACCGCGCCGTCGATCAGCCGCTGCACCCCGCCGCGGGCATCCCAGCGCTGCAACGGGCGGTCCAGACCGCCGCCAAGCTGGTCTTTCGGCAGCACGCGCAGCGCAATCACGGCGGCGGCACCGGCCATCAGCAGTTGCACGCCGCTCAGTAGAGCCGCCCGACCCAGATCGAAATCGAACCGGAACGCCTGGTAGATCGCCAGCTCCACCGTGGTGGCCCGCGGCCCGCCACCAAGCGTTAGCGCCACGGCAAAGCTGGTCAGGCAGATCACAAAGATCAGCGCGGCGGAACCGGGCGTCACCTGCCGCAGCACCGGCATTTCGAGGGTCCGAAAGACTGTCATCGGCGTCAGCCGCAGTTGCGCGGCGAGGCGGAACCGCTCCGCGGGGATGCCCTGCCAGCCTTGCAGCAAAAGCCGTGTCGCCAGTGGCAGGTTGAAAAAGACATGGGCCAGGACGACCCCATGCAGGCCGTAGATCGAAACGGGCGGCAGGCCCAGCGCCTCCAACCCCTGATTGACCCAGCCCGCGCGGCCAAAGACCGCGAGCAGGCCCAGCACCGCGACGATCACAGGCAGGATGAAGGGCGCGCCAAGGAGCGTCACAAGGAGGCCGCGCCCGACAAAGCGCCGCCGCGCCAGCGCGCGGGCAACCGGGATGGCAAGCAGGACGGAGAAAAGCGCGGACAGGAAGGCCTGCCAAACGGTGAACCGCACTGCGGCCCAATCCGCCGGTCGCATGCCCGTGCCCGCCTCCGCCCGGGTCAGCACGCCCACCAGAGCGGCGAGGATCAGCGCCACCACCAGCGTGGCCGCGCCGATCCCGGTACGCGTGCTTATTGGGAAAGCGCGGTCAGCCACTCTTGCAGCGCCTCATCGCGCACCGCGGGCGCGTCTTCCGCCGGGATGAGCCGCGCCTTTTCCGGCTGCACCAGCGCCTCGAAACCCTTGGGCAAGCCGCCCGAGGGCATGACCGCCGGATACATCCAGTTGGTGGTGGGCAGGATGGATTGCGCCGTATCGCTGACCATGAACTGCAGGAATTGCGCGGCAAGCTCCGGCTGGTCGGAGCTTGCCAGACGACCCGCCACTTCGATCTGCATGTAGTGGCCTTCGTCAAAGACGGCTGCCGCCTTGGTCTCATCTTCTTCCGCGATGATGTGGTAGGCGGGCGAGGTGGTGTAGCTCAGCACCATGTCAGCCTCACCTTCCAGAAAGAGTCCGTAAGCCTCCGACCAGCCCTTGGTGACGGTGACCACGTTGTCGGCCATGCCTTCCCAGATCGCGGGGGCTTCATCACCGTAGGCGTCCTTGACCCACATCAGCAGACCCAGACCGGGGGTAGAGGACCGCGGGTCCTGAATGACGATCTTCAGATCGCTGTCGCCCAGCGCCTTGAAATTGGCGGGCGGTGTGAGATCGGTGTTGTGCACGAAGGCGAAATAGCCCCAGTCGTAGGGGGCAAAGACCGGATCGGTCCATTCGATGGGCAGCGCGTAGTCCGCGCTCACCGGTGTCTCCACAAAGAGCCCAGTCTTCTTGGCCGCCGCGATCAAGCTAGTGTCGAGGCCCAGCACGATGTCAGCCTCAGTGCGCGCACCTTCCAGCTTGAGCTTGGCCAAAAGGGCCGCGCCATCGCTGGTGCCCACAAGGTTCAGATCGCAGTTGCAGACCGCCTCAAAAGCCTCTTCGATCTTAGGGCCAGGGCCCCAGTCGGAGACAAAGCTGTCGTAGGTGTAGACGGTGAGTTCTGGTGTTTCAGCATGGGCCGCTGAGGCCACCAGGAGTGCCGCGCCAAATGCAAGATACTTCATCGCATCCTCCTTTAGCGGCGAAAGGAAAAAGGGTGGATGGATGTCCAGACCTTCCCTCCGCCGGTGTTAACCGGTTCAGGTTCAACGGGTCAGCTTGCGCAATCTCAACTCAGCCGGTCCGGTCTGCCCGGGGCGGCTGAGTCCCCCGAGGTGCAGATGGGGTACGGTTTTCGTGGAGCCTTGGCAAGGTGAAAGGAAGTAGTCCAGGTGACATCACTTGGGAGGCATGCGTCCGGTTTGAGTCCTCAGCCGACTTCGGTTCCTTGACCCGGCGCGGAATCAAGCCGCAGGCGCCGCGCCATCGCCTGTCCGCCCCACCGGGCAGGCGATTGGGTAGAGCTTGGTGCGGCATGGATCGGTCTCGCCAAAGTGGCTGCAATAAAGTGCCAGGAGAGCGCCGTTGCATCGCCTCTCCGCGGACAGGCGATGGCGCTGCTCACGTCAAAGGGCAGTTTCGTCCGCAAAGCCGACCTCCGTGAGGGCGCAAACCACGTAAGGTTACCCGGAGGCCCCGGATCAAGTCCGGGGCCGAGGGCCGTCAACGATCCCTGAAGTAGTGGTCGCGGCGGCTGCCGTCATAGCGCCCGCCCTTCAAGCAGCAGCGTTTGAACTTTCTGCCTGACCCGCAGGGGCACAGATCATTGCGGCCCAGTTTTTCCCTTAGCTCCACATCGCCCATGCACCATGCGCAGGCCGGTCTTCACCCGGGTCTCGGACGGGAAGGACCGTCTGCGTTTGGAAATGACCTCAAAAGGAGGGGCAGTCTTCGAAGTTGATGCGCTTTGCCATGTCAGCCTCCATAGGTTGCAGCAAGGACCCGGCTCGTACACCTGAAGGGGCTTCCGGACAAGCGCCCGGGGCCCCCTGGTATCGCTCTAGATGATCTCATCCTCGTCAAACAACGGGTCCGCGGCGAGTTGCGAGTGGTGATCCTCAAGTCCCTGCTCTGCGCGGCGCACGGACTGAACGCGGCCCAGGTGAAAGACCGCGTCGCCCTCATTGACCACCGGCAGCACGGCGCGGCCCACGATGATCCCGTCAAAGTCCGCCGTGATTTCCGCCTCCCTCTGTCCGAAGGGATCGGACACCAGGCCCAGCACATCGCCTGCCCGCACCAAATCGCCGCCGGTCTTGAGGCTACGAAAGAGCCCGCCCGCCGGGGCGCGCAACCATCTGCTTGAAGGGCAGAACTGCGGCGGTGCCTTGGACGCGCCGACACGGCGACCCGCGATGAGGCCCAGCGCTTTCATCACCCGCAAGACACCCGCCAGCCCTGCGCGGACCGACACCTCGTCAAACCGCAGGCCCTCTCCCGCCTCATAAAGCAGCACCGTCTTGCCCAGCTCCATCGCCGCGCGCCGCAGCGAGCCTTCGCGCAATGGCGCCTCCATCACGATGGGCGCGCCAAAGACATCCGCAAGCTCCCGCGCGCGGTCGTCATCGGGGGGGACCCGAACCTGGGGATAATTGGTGCGGTGCACCGCGGCGGAGTGCAGATCGACGCCAAAATCGGCGCGCGCGACGATCTCCGTCAGGAAGATATTGGCGAGCCGCGCAGCGAGCGAACCGCCCTCGCTGCCCGGAAAGGACCGGTTCAAATCCCGTCGGTCGGGCAGATACCGCGAGCGGTTGATGAAGCCAAAGGAGTTGACGATGGGCACCACGATGAGCGTGCCTTTGAGGCCGCGAAGTGGTGTGGATTTGAGCAAACGGCGCACGATCTCGATCCCGATCACCTCATCGCCGTGCACGCCCGCACTGACAAAGAATACCGGCCCGGCCTTGCGCCCGTGGATCACATGGGCAGACATCGTGACAGGCGTGCCATCCGACAGCGTGCTCACAGGCACTTCGACCGTGCGCCTTTCGCCGGGCGTGATCACGCTGCCCCCAAGCCTGAACCCGCCGCGCTGCGCCATCAGCCTTTGCCTTTTGTCTTCGTCTTCCCTTGCTTTGCGTTCTTTTCCAGAAACTCGATCATCTTGCCAGCCACATCGAGGCCCGTCGCCTTTTCGATCCCTTCCAGTCCGGGCGAGGAATTCACCTCCATCACAACCGCCCCGTGGTTGGCGCGCAGCATGTCCACGCCGCAGGCGTTCATGCCCAGCGTCTTGGCCGCGCGCACCGCGGTGGAGCGTTCCTCAGGCGATAGCTTGATCACCTGGGCCGATCCGCCCCGATGCAGGTTGGAGCGGAAATCCCCCTCCGCGCCGGTGCGCTTCATCGCGGCGATCACCTTGCCGCCGATGACAATCGCGCGAATATCCGTGCCGCCCGCCTCCTTAATGAACTCCTGAATGAGAATGTTGGTATCGGTCGCGCGAAACGCCTCGATGACCGACTTGGCGGACCGATCCGTATCCGCCAGCACCACGCCCAGACCTTGCGTGCCCTCCAAAAGCTTGATCACCAGCGGCGCGCCGCCTGCGAGCTTGAGCACCTCTTCGGTCTGCTTGGGGTCATGGGCAAATGTCGTGACCGGCAGCCCCACGCCATCGCGCGCCAACAGCTGCATGGAGCGCAGCTTGTCCCGCGACCGCCCGATGGCCACGCTTTCGTTGAGCGGATAGACCCCCATCATCTCAAACTGGCGCAGCACCGCGAGGCCATAGAAGGTGACCGAGGTGCCGATGCGCGGGATCACCGCGTCATAGCCTGTGAGCTTTTCACCGTTGTAGTAAATCTCCGGCCTGCGGGAGGCGATGTTCATATAGCACCGCAGCGTGTTGATGATATCAAGCTGATGGCCACGCGCCTCCGCTGCCTCCACCAGCCGCTTGTGGGAATAAAGGTTGGCATTGCGGGCGAGCATGGCGATTTTCATGCGGAGGCTCCTTTGGATTGCGGCGTGACAGCGATGGCGGGGGCGGTGAGGTTGCGTTTGCCGGGATGCACGAGGATCGAATGCCGCCTGAGCGCCGTGCGGCCCACGATCATGCGAAACTTCATCTCCGTCCGCTCCGTCAGCGACAGATCAATCTTCCAAAGCCTGCCCGCGATGCGAAACTTCGTGCGGATCACGACGCGCTCTTCCGGCACGCCGCTGGTGTTGCGCACCTCGCGCCGGTCGTGGACAGGGCAGGTCACATCAGTATCTTCCGCGTCATCGTCAAAGACGGTGCGAAACCGGACCCAGGGCGCGCCGTCTTGGTCAAAGGTCTCGATCCCGGTGGCATGCAGCGCGGAGGTGCGCGCGCCCGTGTCGATCTTGGCGCGCAGGTTTTCCAATCCGAGCAGCGGCAGATCCACCCGCTCCTGCCATCCAACAACCAGCATTCAGATGCCTCCGTCTCTTCGCACCGCGCCCCCGTCATGGCCCGGTATACTCTCCCAAGACGTGGCACGGGCAAGGGCAAAGTCCACAGGTCGTGCCGCGCGTAGGGCGTGCTGCGACGTATCAGGGTCTTGAGACAGGGCGCAGGGGCGGCTAATGCTCCCCGCGCAACAGGAGCGGTGCCATGTCCTTGAATACCTTCGGCCATCTTTTCCGGGTCACCACCTGGGGGGAAAGCCATGGCTCGGCATTGGGTGCCACCGTGGACGGCTGCCCACCGGGTGTGCCGATTGACGAGGCGGCGATCCAGCAGTGGCTGGACAAACGCAAACCGGGACAGAACAAATACACCACTCAGCGGCGCGAGGCGGATGCGGTCAAGATCCTGTCGGGCACCTTTGAGGGCGTAACTACGGGCACGCCGGTGCAACTGATGATCGAAAACACCGATCAGCGGTCCAAGGATTACTCCGACATCATGGACAAGTTCCGCCCCGGCCACGCGGATATCACCTATTTCCAAAAGTACGGTGTGCGCGACTACCGCGGCGGCGGGCGGTCTTCGGCACGCGAAACAGCGGCGCGGGTGGCGGCAGGCGGGCTTGCTCGGGCCGCGATCAAGAGCATCGCACCTCAGGTGAAGATCACCGGCTACATGGTCCAGATGGGCCCGCATCAGATCGACCGCGCGGCCTTTGACTGGGACGAGATTGCGCGCAACCCCTTCTGGGTGCCGGACGCGCAAGCGGCTCAGGATTGGGCGGGCTACCTCGACGGGCTGCGCAAGTCCGGCAATTCGGTGGGCGCCATCATTGAGGTGACCGCGCGCGGCGTGCCCGCGGGTCTGGGCGCACCGATCTATGGCAAGCTCGACACCGATCTGGCCGCCGCGATGATGAGCATCAACGCCGTCAAGGGCGTGGAAATCGGCGAAGGCATGTCAGCGGCGATGCTAACCGGAGAGCTCAACGCCGATGAGATCACCATGGGGCCGGATGGCCAGCCCGTCTATTCCTCCAACCACGCGGGAGGCATCCTAGGCGGGATCAGCACGGGCCAGGACATTGTCGTGCGATTTGCCGTGAAGCCAACCTCCAGCATTCTGACCACCCGCAGGACTATTACAAAATCAGGTGAGGAGACGGAGATCATCACCAAGGGTCGCCATGACCCCTGCGTGGGCATCCGCGCGGTACCGGTGGGCGAGGCGATGATGGCCTGTGTGATCCTCGACCATCTGTTGCTGCACCGCGGGCAGGTGGGCGAAAATCAGGGCGTGATCGGCTGAACCCAGAGCTACCCAGCCCCGGGCTCGACCCGGGGCCTCACCCATGCGCCCGACGTGTCAGTCCAGGTTCTCCGCGATGCCCTTCATGGCCGTGAGCAGCGCGCGCACCTCATTCATCGAATTATAGTGGCACAGGCTCACCCGCACTGCCGCCTCCATCCCGAGAGGCTCCAGAATGTTGCCCGAATAGTGATCCGCCTTGCGCGTATGCGTGCGGATCCCCTGGGCATTGAGCGCCGTCACGATGTCAACCGCCGCCATCCCCTCCAAAGCAAAGCTCACCAGCCCTTCGCGCGCGGGGTTATCCGCGCCGCCCAGGATGGTCACGCCCGGCAGATCGGCCAGCCCCGGCAGATTGCCCATCCCGTGCAGCATGGCCTGGCAAAGCGCCTGTTCATAGTCGTGGATCGCGGCCCCCGCTGCCTCGATCCGCGCGCGCGGACCGGTCTCTTGCGACACTTCCCCGCCAAGCCAGTCGAAGTAACGCACCACGTCCGAGAACGTCGCATAGGCGCCTGTGTCGCGCGTGCCCATCTCCCAGGTCTGGCTTGGACCGCCGATCAACTGCTCCACGCCCAGCGCGGTCAGCCGGTCTGACACCCAGGCCACGCCGTATCCGTGGCGCGAGAAGACCTTGTAGGGCGACACCACATAGCCGTCGATGTCGTAGGAGGCGATATCGATCCGGCCATGGCTCGCGTGCTGAATGCCATCGACAAAGATGAAAGCCTGAGGCGCGACCGCCCGAATGGCCGCCGCGATCCCGGCCACATCCATGCTCATGCCCGTCACGGGCGAGGTGTGCAGGATCGTGGCGACCTGCACATCGGGCGTCATGGCGGCCGCATAGGCCTGCGCACTCACAAGCCCTGTGGCATCGTCATGGGGCACGTTGATGTAGGGCTTGCCCGCAGCTTCAGCCCATTTCCGCGCCGCACTCCGCGAGGCTGGATGTTCGACGGAGGAGCCGATGACCGCGCCCGCGCCGGTGCCCATCACCATGGTGCGAAGGAGCCGAAAGGTGAGCTCCGTCCCGGATTCGCCCACAAAAAACTGCCCCTCCGGCGCGTTGAAGAACAGCGCCATGTCGGCCTTGGATGTGCTGATGATGTCCATCAACGCATGCGCCGCGGGGTTGTCGCGGCCCTGATTGTCGGGGATCGCGGCAAAGCGGGTGGAGGTCTCCACCGCTGATTTGAGCGTCAGCGCGCCGCCTGCGTTCTCAAAGAAGACGCGGGGCCCCGCGAAGGGGCAGCTCTCCACATGGGCAAAACGGTCTCGGATCGCGGTGAGCAGGCTGTCGTTTCCGGTGATCATCAGGCACTCCTTTGCAGGCCCCATCTTCCCCGGCTGACGTCCTGCTGCAAGAGCCGATCACGCGGAACCAACCAATTGCGCCGGGGGTTTGGCTGCGACATGCTGCAGCAAATGGTACAGACAGACACCCAACAGCTTCCTACCCGCCCCCTTCTCTACTGGCAGGCGCTGCGGTCAAGCTTTCGATTGGTAGCCGAAAATGATCTGAGTTTGATTGCGGCGGGCGTAGCCTTCTTTGGCATGCTGTCCCTTTTTCCCGCCCTTGCAGCCCTCATCGCGCTGCTTGGCCTCGTGTCCGATCCCATTGTGGTACTTGAGCAGATGGAGGCGCTGCGCCCGCTGGTGCCCGAGGACGTCTTTGAGATCATCAACGCGCAGGTGCTCTCGCTTGTCTCGGCGCGGGCGGATGCGCTGGGATGGGCCGGTGCGGTCTCGCTCTTTCTGGCGATCTGGACGGCGCGGGCGGGCACCGGGGCGATGATCATCGGGCTTAACAGCGTCTATCAGAAACAGAACAGGGCCACGACGCGGCACTACCTGCGCGCCATCCTGATCACGCTGGGCCTGATGGGCGTGGGCATTGTCGCGGTGCTGATGGTCGTGGTCGCCCCCGTGGTGCTCGCGTTCTTCCCGCTTGGCGCCTTCTTTGGCTGGGTCTTTGACCTCACACGCTACACGATTGCAGTGCTGGTGCTTTTTGCGGGGATCGCGGTGCTCTACCGGTTTGGCCCCAACAGACGGCCTGCCCGCATGCCCTGGATTTCCTTCGGCGCGGTGGTCGCCGTGCTGTCCTGGGCTTTGGTGTCGATCGGATTTTCCTACTACGTCTCCAACTTCGGCAACTACAACCAGGTCTACGGCTCCATCGGCGCCGTGATCGTGGTGCTGATCTGGCTCTGGATCACCAGCTTTCTGGTGCTTTTCGGGGGCCTCCTGAACGCGCAGATCGAAAAGCGGCGGAACGCTGTGGGGGCCCCGCCGTCATCTTGAAACGCCGCTCAGGCGTTAAGCGTTTCCGTGGAAGAAAAGAACATCGCCTGGGACACGGCTGAAATCACCTGATCCACCGAATAGGGTTTTGAGATCAGGAAGGCCGGCTCCGGCTTGTTGCCGGTCAGCAACCGCTCCGGAAAGGCGGTGATGAAGATTACCGGCCGGTGGCCGAACTCTGCCAGAAGATCATTGACCGCATCAATGCCAGAGGAATTATCCGCCAACTGGATGTCCGCGAGGATGAGATCGGGTGCATCCGAGGTGCCCAAGCTCACGGCCTCATCGCGGGTGCGCGCCACGCCTGTGATCCGGTGGCCCATCTCGGACACGATGGATTCAAGGTCCATCGCGATGATCGCTTCATCCTCGATGATCAAAACGGACCCTGCCGTGCTGTCGGCCATTTCCAGGCGTGCAACGTCCACCAACTGCCGCGCCTCATCCTCATCCACACCAATGATGGTGGCGATCTGGTCAAAGGAGAACCCTTCGATGGTGTAAAGCAACAAAGCCTCGCGCGAATTGTTTGTGAGTTTGGCAAGGCGGTCCTGTACCTTGGCTTGTATACCTATCTCACCCTTCTCCACGGGGCCGCCTGCGCTGGCCCAGATGCCAAAAAGCACCTTGAAAAGACCCACGCGCACATCTGGCCCTTCAAGAACGGACCGGTCCGCCAGAATTGCCTCCAAAGCGGCAGCGGCAAAGGTATCACCGCTTTGCTGGCTGCCTGTCATGGCGCGCGAAAACCGGCGCAGATAGGGGATGTTCTTACCCAGCTCCTCACTCAGGTCCGTGTTGCTAGACGCATCAGTCATTGAGGTTTTTTCCTGTCATACATTTTATGGGAACAAAACGAACCAAATGTACGTTATGTTCCACGTGAGAAAAGAATTAGCCGTCTTCTCGTCACAAGGGATATGGAAGTGAACCAGCCAAAAGGACGCATACGCGATAGCGTGATCGACGAAAACCTTCAACGGGTCTTCAACGAGACGCTTGAGGAAGGGATTCCCGACCGCTTCAAAGAGCTGCTCAGCCAGCTCAAAGAAGCCGACGCCAAGAATGGGAAGAAAAACGGATGACGGATGATCCCCGGGATGAATTGGTGGAGCATCTGCCAGCGATGCGTGCTTTTGCCATCAGTCTCACCCGGAACGGCGCACTTGCTGACGACATGGTGCAGGACACCCTCGTGAAAGCCTGGACAAACATCGAAAAGTTTGAGGTCGGCACAAACATGCGAGCCTGGCTCTTCACAATCCTGCGAAACACCTACTACTCCTCCCGCCGCAAATCGCGCCGTGAGGTGGCGGATGTGGACGGGATCATCACCGACAACATTGCGGAAAAGCCCGCCCACGATGGGCACATGCAGATGAGCGACTTTCGGCGCGCACTGGCAATGCTGAAAGACGAACAGCGTGAGGCGCTGCTGCTGGTGGGAGCTTCCGGGTTTTCCTATGAGGAGGCGGCGGAGATGTGCGGGGTCGCCATCGGCACCATCAAAAGCCGCACCAACCGCGCCCGCCAACGCTTGGCCGAACTGATGGACCACAGCGACGACGAGGCGCTTGAGATGACCGACGATGCCACGATGTCGGTGATCTCAGCGTCGAAAACATCTTCCTTCTGAACCATGACGTCCGGGTTTTTCAACGGCGATATCCTGCGCGGCCTTGCTGTCCGCGTGCTGTTCTTTTTGTCGCTCACGCTCTTGCCGCTGGGTCTGATCGCGGTGCAGCAAACGCGGGAAGTGTCCCGGCAGTCCAGCGACAGGGCAGAGCTCGCACTGCTGGCGGTTACCGAAGAAGCCGCGATAGCCGAAGCACTGGTTTTGCAGCAGGCATTTAGCGCGGCCAAGACGCTGGCAGCCGTGATCAGCACGCGGCGAGACAGCGGCGCGGAATGTTCACAAATCTTGCGCGAATACAGCGCCTCGGTCGGCACATACCGCTTTCTGGGCTACCTCCCGCGCGAGGGGGAGGTGACCTGCAAGACCGGCAAACCGCCCGCAGCGCTGCTGGAAAACGGTGCATTGAAAGCCGCGATTGATACAGGCGCGCAAAACGTCACAACCGCGCCAGATGCAGACAATGCGGGCTACCCCATGGTCATCGTCAGCACGCCGGTCTTCTACGAGGGCGCAGCGACGGGTCTTTTGACGCTCACCATTCCCTTCGCAACTTTCGGCGCCACGCAAGAGCCTGACCTGACGCTCCCGCCCCGGGCGCTCATCACCTTCAATCAGAACGGCGAAGTGCTGACCACGGAAAAGCCCTATGACCGGGTCGAAGGGGAATTGCCGCGCGATCAGGCGCTCAAAGCGCTTGCGGGGGATCGCGCGGCGGTGTTTCGCGGCGAAAACACCGCAGGGCAGGAGCGGGTTTTTGCACTGCTGCCGATCGTGCCCAACGTCGCCTATGCGCTGGGGGTCTGGCCCGCCAATACGCCGCATCTGGCGCCAGGCTGGCAGGCGCGCTTGAACGAACTTCTGCCGCTGCTGATGTGGGCGGCAAGCCTCGTGGTGACGTTTTGGGCGATCCACCGCCTTGCCATCACTCACATCACCAAGCTCGGCCGCCAGATGCGGCGCTTTGCCGTAAGCCGCACCGTGCCGCGCGGCAGCATGGACCCCTCGGTGCCCGCTGAATTGCTCCAGATGGAACGCAATTTCGTGGACATGGCCGACGCGATCCTGCGCGATGAGGCGCGGCTGGAAGACAGTCTGAGGCAGAAGAACATCCTGCTCAAAGAAGTGCACCACCGGGTGAAGAACAATCTGCAACTGATCTCTTCGATCATGAACATGCAGATCAGGCAGGCCAAGGGGGACGACGCCCGCTTTGTCCTCAAGCGCCTGCAGGAGCGGATCCTGAGCCTCGCGACAGTGCATGAAAACCTCTACAAGGACGACGCGCCGATGCGCGCGGAGGTCAGCGCGATCCTTGGGGCATCGGTCAATCAACTGCTGCTTGTGGGCCTCGCGCCCGGCTCCAATGTGAAGGTCAAACAGCACTACGAGAAAATCACCATCGACCCTGACGATGCAGCACCGCTCACCCTTTTGGTGTCGGAGGCCGTGACCAACGCCCTCAAATATGTCGACGCTGAGGAAGGGGAAGCGCCCTTCATCCACGTGAACGTCACGGCAGAGGGACCGGGCGAGGCCAAGCTGGTGGTTGAAAACTCCGTCACCGACACGCCGAAGGAAAGCGGCACGGGGCTTGGCAGCAAGCTTATCGCCGCCTTCTGCCGCCAGCTCAGTGGGAGCATGGAGGTCGAAACACCGCCCGGGCGGCATCGGCTCAAGGTCGTGTTTGCCGTACCGCAAGGGCAAAAGCAGGTGCTCGACTACTGACGCAAGCGGGCGCGCGCCTTTTACTACTTATCAATACTTCGGAACCAAACTGCCTGACGGGCTGTTGGGACGCAGGAGAATTGTCATGAACCAGATCACAGAATTTGCCCCCCATGCCTTTGAGCTCGTCCTGAAAGAGCCGATGAAGGGTGGCGACATTCAACATCTCGAAGAACATCTTGCGCCTTACGCCCTGGATGAAGGGGCCGCCTGTGCAGTTATTGATATCTCCTGGTTGCGAGGAAATGCATTGGCGGAGGACAGCCAGCTTGGTCGGCTGATGGACCAGCTCGACAAGTTCGGTCGTGTCGCGGTGGTCTCAAATGGTGAGGAGATGGGTGCCACGCTGGACGCAATCCACTGTCTGATGCCCACCGGCAGCTTTGCGCGTTTTTCGACCGCTGAGAAATCAGAGGCGCGCGCCTTTGCCGCGACGCTCTATCACCCTGTCATTCAGACCCGCGCGGCGGAGTAAACGCGCCTGCGCTGATTGATCTTTCCTCTGCTCGAAGGCACGGTTTGCAAACGACCGATGCGAGGACGGCAAGAATGAACCCATCTGACGCAAAAGAAATCCGCGCGTGCCAGTGCGCGGACCGAGTGGCCTCATGACCGGGCCGCTCAGTGCTTTGCGCGTCGTGGAGTTCTCAGGCCTTGGACCTGCGCCGCTTGCCGGGCAATTGCTCGCCGATCTGGGTGCAGATGTCATCATGATTGACCGCAAGGCCGCCCCCGCCGATCCAACCGACATCAACAGACGCGGCAAAGGCTCTGCCGTGCTCGATCTAAAATCACCGGCTGGCCAACACGCGGCGCTCCGCATCATCGCCACATGCGATGTGCTGATTGAAGGGTTCCGGCCCGGCGTGATGGAGCGGCTTGGTCTAGGCCCCGACACCTGCCCCGAAAGCCTCATTTACGCCCGAATGACCGGCTGGGGCCAAACCGGCCCCTGGGCGCAGACAGCGGGGCATGACATCAACTATCTTGCACTGACCGGCGCGCTGCATGCGATGGGCAGCGCAGATGCGCCGCCCATGCCACCGCTCAATCTTGTCGCGGACTACGGGGGCGGAACGATGTTTTTGATCTTCGGTATCCTCTCCGCGCTGATCGAACGGGGGGTCTCCGGCAAGGGTCAAGTAGTGGATGCGGCCATGGTGGACGGCGTGCCCGCGATGATGGGGCTCATTCACACCATGATCGCCCGCGGGACCTGGTCGGAGCACCGCGCGTCGAACTGGCTGGACGGCGCGGCACCTTTCTACCGCTGCTACGCCTGCGCGGATGGCAAATTCATCTCCGTCGGCGCGCTGGAGCCGCAGTTCTATGCCACATTGCTGGACAAACTGGACCTTCCGTCAGAGCTCCGCGCCAGCCAGAACGACAGCGCCACATGGCCCGCCCGCACAGCGCAATTCACGGAAATCTTCGTGCGGAAGACCCGAGATTCCTGGGCCGCACATTTTGACGGCTCTGACGCCTGTGTCGCCCCGGTGCTCAGCTTCTCCGAAGCGCCCGCGCACCCGCACATGGCCGCGCGTCAGAACCATCGAGAGCCAGACGGCATCCTGCAAACCGCAAGCGCCCCGCGCTTTTCCAGAACACCGCCCACCGCACCTGCGCCGCCTCGCGCTGTGGGCGCAGATACCGAAGCGATACTCGCGCAAGCCGGTCTGACGCCCGCTGAAATCGCGGAGATTTGTGGCGCTGAGACGTAAAGACCTGCGGGCAAGGCCGCAGATCGCACTACCACAGCCGCGCCAGCCGGGATATCCTGCGCGGATGAACGACATGACCCAGATTGAGGCACCGCCCGACCTTGAGAACCTCATCGTCTGCCCCCGGTGTGATGCGGCCTACAGGTTGAAGAAACCCGCCCCGGGTGAAAGAGCGGTCTGTCAAAGATGCCACATGCCGCTGATCACGCCGCGCAAAGATGCGGGCCTGCGCATCATCGCGGTGGCGTTGGCTGTGGTCGTACTGGTAATCGCGGCTGCTGTGTTTCCCTTTCTCACGCTCGATGCGGCGGGCAATCGGAACGATGTCTCGATCCTGGATGCCGCGTTGGCCTTTAGCGGCGGGCCGCTGTTCTTTCTGGCGATCACCACAGCGGCGCTGATCATCTTCTTTCCGTTGCTGCGCGCGTTGCTGCTGCTCTACGTCCTGGTGCCGCTGGTGCTGGACCGCGCGCCCGCACCCCGCGCGGTGGCGGCCTTCCGCCTGACAGAGGCGATGCGCCCCTGGTCGATGGCAGAAATCTTTGCCATCGGCTGCGCCGTGGCGCTGGTCAAGATCACTGATCTGGCAACGGTGGGCTTTGGGCCAGCCTTTTGGATGTTCGGGCTGCTGGTCCTGCTGATTGTGGCGCAAGACAGCTTTATGTGTAGATGGTCGGTATGGAACGCCCTGGAAAAACGCGGCAAATCCTGAGCGCGCGGGAAATGGGCGTGGTTGCCTGCACCCGCTGCACCCGCGCCTGGCCGCTGGGCACCAAGACCTGCGGGCGCTGCGGAAAAAAGCTGGTGTCACGCGACCGGTTGAGCCTGCAACGGGTCTGGGCCTACTGGCTGGTGGGGTTCATGTGCTACATCCCCGCAAATCTTTTCCCGATGCTGCGCACCGAGACGCTGTTTTCCGCGCAAGAAGACACCATCATCGGCGGCGCGGTGGAGCTGGCGCGCTACGGCAATCTTGGCATCGCGGCGATCATTCTCTTTGCCTCCGTCGTCATTCCACTGGGAAAGTTCTGGGCCATCGCCTTTCTCGCGCTCAGCGTGCAGCAGGAGAAAGCAACCTCTACCAGGTTCCGCAGTCTGATCTTCGAAGTGGTCGAATACATCGGGCGCTGGTCGATGATCGACATCTTTGTCGTGGCGATCCTGTCCTCGCTGGTGCAGCTCAAATCACTGGCCACGATCACGCCCGGCGCGGCGAGCTTGTTCTTTGCGCTGTCGGTGATATTCACCATGCTATCCGCGCAGGCCTTTGATTCCAGGATGATCTGGGACGCCCGGGCCAAAGCCAGAGGGCCACAGCAAACATGACCGACCAACCGCCAGAGGTAACGGTTTCGCCCGCGCGAAAGATGTTTCTGAGCGGTGCCTCGATCATCTGGGCGGTGCCCCTGCTCGCGCTGATCGTGGCGCTTGGCGTGGCCTGGCAAAGCTATAACGCCCGCGGCCCCCTGATCGAAGTGGAGTTTGAAAAAGGCACCGGCATCACCGCGAGAGAAACAGAGCTGAAGTACCGCGACATCACGGTGGGCGTGGTTGAACGGGTGGGCTTTACCGAAGGGCTCGAACGGGTGGTCGCCTCCATCCGGGTAGAAAAGGACGTGGCACCCTACATCGACAGCGGCGCGGTCTTCTGGATCGTGCAGCCGGAGGTCTCTGCCCAAGGCATCACAGGGCTCAACACGGTGTTGAGCGGTGTCTACATCGAAGGGGCCTGGGACGATCAGATCGGCACGCCACTGGAACGGTTTTCCGGCAGTGTGGAGCCGCCACTGGTGCGCGCAGACCAGCAAGGGCTGCAAATCGCCTTCCGCTCCACGGCCAATGGCTATCTCACGGACAATGCTCCGATCCTTTACAAAGGGATCGAAGTGGGCCGCGTGGGCCGCGCCAAGATCGACCCGCGCCGCAACATCGCGATCGTGGAGGCGATCATCTTTGAAGAGCATCGCGTGCTGGTCAACGAATCAACCCGCTTCTGGGACGCCTCCGGCTTTTCGGTGAGCATCGGGCCTTCAGGGGCAGAGATCGACTTTTCCTCGTTGGCGACGCTTGTAGGCGGCGGCATTACCTTTGCCACCTTTGTCTCGGGCGGGGATCCGGTGACCGATGGCACGATCTTTCAAATCTTCCCCGATGAGGAGACCGCCCGAAACTCGGTCTTCAATCAGTCCGAGGTGGAGCCGCTCAACATCAGCGTGATCTTTGATGACAACATCTCTGGCCTCGCGGTCGGCGCGGCAGTGGAGATGAACGGGCTCAACATCGGGCAGGTCGATACGCTGTCGGGCATCGTGGATTTCGACCAGTTCGGCGACAGCCGCGTGCGGCTTAATGCGATCCTGTCGATCCAACCCGCCCGCCTTGGCCTGCCAGGGGAGGTCAACGCCGAGAACGCACTGGCCTTCATGCGGGGCCAGGTCGAAAACGGGATGCGCGCACGGCTTGTGTCCGGCAGCTTGCTGACCGGTGGTTTGAACGTCGAATTCGTGACCGTCCCGGATGCAGAACCCGTAACGCTTGCAGGGGACCTTGGCACCCTCCCCCGCATGCCCACGACCGAAAGCGAGGTTTCGGACACAGCCGCCACTGTCGAGGGCGTCTTTACCCGGATCAACAACCTGCCCATTGAAGAACTGCTCAACAGCGCGATCTCTTTCCTGAATTCGGCAGAGGCGCTGGTGAATGACGAGGACCTGCGCGAAACGCCCCAGGACGTGCGCCTGCTGCTGGCCGAAATCAGCGGGCTCATCACATCCGAGGACGTTCAAAACGTGCCGGTCGCGCTCAATGCCACGCTCACCCGGATCGAAGGGCTGGTGGCAGAATTGGAAGAGCAGCGCCTTTCCGAACGGCTCTTGTCAGCGGTGGATACGGTGACGGAAACCGCGGCCTCCGTCACCACCTCCGTCGAAGGCGTGCCCGCGCTGATCGAGGATTTGCGCGGTGTGGCGCAAAAGGCCGAAGCGCTCAACGTTGAAGAGCTTGTCGCAGAGGTCACGCAACTGGTGGATGCCGCCGACACGTTGCTGCGCTCCGAAGACACGCAAGCGCTGCCAGCGGAGCTGCGCGAGGCAGTGGATCAGGTCAACACCACCATCGCGGAACTGCGCGCGGCGGGCGCGGTGAATGCGATCAATCAGACACTGGCCTCCGCCCAAGCCGCCGCCAGCAATATCGAGACCTCTACCGCAGAGCTGCCGGCGATAACGCAGCGGCTGACCGACGTGCTCAACGATGCAGCCTCCGCGGCGGCCAACATCGACACCGCGGTCGAAGGCGTGCCCGAACTCATCGACCAAATCCAGCGCGTCGCGGCCAAGGCCGAATCCCTGGAGGTGGAGGCCTTCCTTGAAGAGCTCACGCAGCTTACCCGCTCCGCCGACGCCGTGCTGTCCACCGAAGACGCGCAAGCATTGCCCCGTGCCATCAAACGCGCACTGGATGAGGTCAACTTTACCCTACAAGCCCTTCGGGAAGGCGGCACGGTGGAGAATGTGAACCGTACGCTGGCGTCTGCGCGCAATGCAGCGGATACGGTCAACGGCGTGGCGCAAGACCTGCCGAGCGTGATCGGCCGCATCAACCGCTTGCTCAACCAGGCGACCGCCACGATACAGGGCTATGACCGCGGGGCGGAGCTCACCCGCGCCACCGAAGGCGCGCTGCGCGACATTTCCAAGGCGGCAGACGCGCTTGCCAAACTCGCCCGTACCATAGAACGTAACCCCAATTCTCTGCTGCTTGGACGCTAGATGACCCTTCCTCTGCCCCGATTGGCCGCGACCTGCTGCCTTGTTCTGTTGCTTGCTGCCTGTGGCGGGTCCGCAGACCGTTTTGCCGTGTCGCCCCCGCCCGTAACGGAAAAGGTGCGCATCGCCTTCGCTTCCGTGGAGGTGCGCGACGTGTCCTTGCCGAGCTATGCCGCAGCGGATGAGATTCACCTGCAGGACGCCGACGGCAAGCTCACAAGCTCCACCGGCGTGCTTTGGGCGGATGAGCCGGAACGCGCCATCGCGCTGGAGCTGAGCCGCAACCTCGCCAAGCTCTCAGGCCGCCGCGTGGCATCTGAGCCCTGGCCGTTTGAGGCTTTCCCGGATGCGCGCCTCGCCATCCGTTTTGCCGATCTGGTCGCCACGACCTCGGGCCAGTTCAAGGCAACGGGTCAGTACTTTGTTGCAGTGGAGGACGGGCGCCGGGAGCGTTCGGGGCTTTTCGATCTTACCGTGCCATTCGACCCGGAGGCCGGTGCGGGCGCCATTGCCACCGCGCGTGGTCAGTTGATCCTCGATCTGGCGACCTTCATCGCCAAAAAGGCGCTGCGGTAGCTTTCGCGAGCGCCCTCGCGCTTCAGAAATCCAGGTTTTCCACACTCAGCGCGTTGGCCTGAATAAACTCGCGCCGCGGCTCCACCACGTCGCCCATAAGCTTGGTGAAGAGATCATCGGCCTCCGCCATGTCCTCCACCTTCACCTGCAACAGCGTGCGCGCATCAGGGTCCAGCGTCGTCTCCCACAGCTGATCCGGGTTCATCTCCCCCAGACCCTTGTAGCGCTGCAATGACAGACCCTTTTCGCCTTCCGACAAGATAGCCTCCAACAGGTCCAGCGGCCCGTGGATCAGCTGGCTGCGGTCCCGGCGGACCAGCGTGGCGGGCATGCCGTAGACATCCTGCAAATGCTCCGTGAAGGTCCCTGACTTGCGCGCCTCGCCAGAGCGCAGCATCTTGCCGTCCAGCGTACGCACCTCCTCAACACCCCGCAGGATTCGCGCCAGCCGGATGCCCTGATCCTGCGTGATCCGCCCCTGCCAGCCGCGCTCATATTCCAGCGCAATCAGATCGAGCCGCTTTGCCACGCTGTCCGCCACGCCCTGCAAATCCCGATCCACCGCGCCGGGCACAAAAGCCCCCGCGATCGCTGCCTGTTCCAGAATGTGGCGGGGATACTGCGTGGGAAAGGCGTCCAGGACGCGCTTCAACTGCCGCGCCATATCCACCACGCGCGCCAGATCCGCGCTCACGATCTCCTCTCCATTCCCCTGCCGCAGCACGGCGCCTTCCACGCCCTGGTTGATCAGGTACTCCTCCATCGCGGCCTCATCCTTAAGGTAGACCTCCGACTTGCCCCGGCTCACCTTGTAAAGCGGCGGCTGAGCGATAAAGAGATGCCCGTTTTCAATGAGCTCCGGCATCTGACGGTAGAAGAACGTGAGCAGCAGCGTGCGGATATGCGCGCCATCCACATCCGCGTCCGTCATGATGACGATCTTGTGGTAGCGCAGCTTGGACAGGTCAAACTCGTCCCGGCCGATCCCGGTGCCCAGCGCCATCACAAGATTGCCGATCTCCTGGCTGGAAAGCATCCTGTCAAACCGCGCCCGCTCCACGTTCAGGATCTTGCCTTTCAGGGGCAGGATCGCCTGCGTCTGCCGGTCCCGACCCGTCTGCGCCGACCCGCCAGCGCTGTCGCCCTCCACCAGGAACACTTCGGTCTTTGACGGGTCCTTCTCCGAACAATCCTTCAGCTTGCCCGCCAGGAAATTCACATCCAGCGCCGACTTGCGCCGCGTCAGTTCCCGCGCCTTGCGCGCCGCCTCCCGCGCCTGGGCGGCCTCGATGATCTTGCCCACGATCACGCGAGCCTCATTCGGGTTTTCCTCAAACCACTCCGCCAGCTTTTCGTTCATCAGCCCTTCGACGGCGGGCCGCACCTCGGAGCTGACCAGCTTGTCCTTGGTCTGAGAGCTGAACTTCGGGTCCGGCACCTTGACCGACAGCACGCAAGTCAGCCCCTCGCGCGCGTCATCCCCGGTAAAGCTCACCTTCTCCTTCTTGGCGATCCCGCTCGACTGGGCGTAGTTGTTGATCGTGCGCGTCAGCGCGCCGCGAAAGCCCGCCAGATGCGTGCCACCATCGCGCTGGGGGATGTTGTTGGTGAAGGGCAGCACGTTCTCATGGTAGCTGTCGTTCCACCACATCGCGACCTCCACACCGATGTCATCGCGCTCGCCCGCGACAAAGATCGGCTCCGGCATCACCGCGCTCTTGTGCCGGTCAAGGTATTTGACGAACTCCTTGACCCCGCCTTCATAGAACAGCTCCGCCTCCAGTGCCTCTGCGGGGCGTTCATCACGCAGGAGGATCCGGACGCCGGAGTTGAGAAAGGCCAGCTCGCGCAGGCGCTTTTCCAGCGTCTCAAAGGAATAATCGAGGTTCGAGAAGGTATCGGTGGACGCCATGAAACGCACTTCCGTGCCCGTCTGCTGCGTGGCCCCGACAACTTCCAGATGCTTGACGGTATCGCCCCGCTCGAACCGCGCGATATGCTCACGCCCGTCGCGCCAGATGCGCAGCTCCAACCAGTCCGATAGAGCGTTCACCACCGACACGCCCACACCGTGCAAACCGCCCGACACCTTGTAGGAATTGCTGTCGAACTTGCCGCCCGCGTGCAGCTGGGTCATGATCACCTCAGCGGCGGACACACCTTCTTCCTCGTGAATGCCCACCGGGATGCCACGGCCATTATCGCTGACCGAGACACTGGCATCCGCGTGGATCGTGACCGTCACGCGGTCGGCATGACCCGCCAGCGCCTCGTCAATGCCGTTGTCCACGACTTCATAGACCATGTGGTGCAGGCCGGAGCCATCGTCCGTGTCGCCGATGTACATGCCAGGCCGCTTGCGCACGGCCTCCAACCCCTTGAGAACCTTAATGGAATCAGCACCGTACTCAGCCGGATTCTGCGCGGGATCGGACATGTGGGAAAGCCTTTATCGTTTGCCCGAAATATAGTCGTTTTGGCCCTTCATGTCACGCGAATTACACCACATTTTGTGGCTGTCAGGGCTGCGCCGCGACCCGGCTTTCGCCAGCGGTTTCAGTGACTTCAAAGGCCTGCGCGCGCGCGCCCAAAGCGGCGAAAAGCTCAGGCCCCGTGCCCGTCATCCAGGCCTGCGCGCCCAGAGCGCAAATCTCATCATAAAGCGCGGCCTGCCGGCCTGCATCCAGATGCGCCGCGACCTCATCCAACAGCAGCAGCGGCGGCGCGCCAAAATCCTCCGCCAGCGCGCGGGCATTGGCGAGGATTAAGGACACAAGCAGCGCCTTTTGCTCCCCGGTGGAGCAATCGCGCGCTGGCACCCCCTTGGCCGCATATACCCCGAAGAGGTCCGCCCTGTGCGGACCGATGAGGGTGCGCCCGGCTTTCAGATCCGCCGCGCGGTTCTCCGCCAGCGCATCCTTCAGCGCCTCCGCGCTGCCAGGCATCTCACAGTGCAATTCAAGCGTGGCGGAGGGAAAGGCCGTCTGCGCCCGCGCCTGCGCTTCGGCAATCGCCTCTAACGCCTGGAGCCGTCCGGCGTGAATCGCGGCCCCGGCCTCGGCCATGCGCGTCTCCAGCGCCAGGTACCAGGATGGCTCACGCACCATGTCCTTGAGCAGCCTGTTGCGTTCCCGCATGGCCTTCTCATAGGTCAACGCGTGATCGGCGTGCTCCGGCAGAAAGCTCAGCGTCATGCGGTCCAGAAACCGCCGCCGCCCCTCCGCGCCTTCGATCCAGAGCCGGTCCATCGCCGGGATGAGCCAGAGCACCCGCGCAATCCGCCCCAGTGCCGTCTGTGGCGCGGGTTTGCCATCGATGCGCACCTGCCGCGCGGCACCGCCCTCCGACCATATTTCGATCTCGTGTATCTGGCGCAGGGACCAAAGCTCACCGGTCAGCTTCCAGCCCAGCGCTTCGGGCCTACGGGTCATGTCTTCGGCGCTGGACCGCCGCACCCCCCGCCCCGGAGAGAACAGCGACACGGCTTCAAGAATGTTGGTCTTGCCTGCGCCATTGGGCCCAAAGAGCGCGACGGGACGCGCATCCACGTCAAGCACCGCGCGCCTGTGAGAGCGAAAGTGCGATAAGGTCAACTGAGTGAGGTGCAGACCGGTCAAAGCGCTACCCCGTTTTCTTCAAAAGAAAACGTCCCGGAATTTTCAAAAAATTCCGGCGTCTCAAACCCGCATCGGCATCACGACATAAACCGCCGTCTGATCATTGCCTTCGCGCATCAGCGTGGGATCACCCGAGGAGTTGAACAGGAACACCGCATTTTC
Organism: Pseudomonadota bacterium; assembly: GCA_039024775.1. Lineage (GTDB taxonomy): Bacteria > Pseudomonadota > Alphaproteobacteria > Rhodobacterales > Rhodobacteraceae > Sulfitobacter. The sequence goes on along the minus strand of JBCCPS010000024.1, from coordinate 7,722 downwards.
CCGGTCCACCTGGCTGGCGATCTCCAGCAGGTATTTGGCGTTGAACCCGATCTCCAGCCGCTCGTCGCCATAGGCCACCGCCAGCTCTTCCTCCGCGGCGCCCGCATCTGGCGCGTTCACGCTCAACACCACGCGGTCCTCGTCAAGCTGCAGCTTCACCGCGCGCGACCGCTCGGAGCTAACTGTGGCTACGCGGTCGACCGCCTTGGCAAAGTCGGAGGCATCCACCTCCATCTTGCGGGTGTTTCCCTGCGGGATCACGCGGGTGTAGTCGGGAAACGTCCCGTCAATCACCTTGGAGGTCAGCGTGATCTGCGGCGTGGCAAAACGCACCTTGGTCTCACTGACAGACACCGCGATCTTGGCCTCGTCATCATCCAAAAGCTTGCGCAGCTCGCCCACGGTCTTGCGCGGTACGATCACGCCGGGCATCTCCGCCGCGCCATCGGGCAAGTCCGCATCGATACGCGCCAACCGGTGGCCGTCCGTGGCCACGCAACGCAAGAGCCGCCCGCCGTCGCCGTCCGCCACATGCATGTAGACCCCGTTGAGGTAATAGCGCGTCTCCTCCGTCGAAATCGCGAACTTCGACTTGTCGAAAAGCCGCCGCAGCACGGGGGCATCCGCACTGAAGTTGGAGGCGTATTCCGAGCTCGCCATGACCGGAAAGTCTTCCTTGGGTAGCGTGGCGAGCGAGAAATTCGACCGCCCCGCCTCTACCGTCAGCCGACCCGCAGCGCTGTCGGCGGTGATGCTGACCAGCGCGCCATCGGGCAGCTTGCGCACGATCTCATGCAGCAGAGTGGCCGACACCGTCGTGGCGCCCGCCCGCTCCACCTGAGCGGCCACCTTGTCGACCACTTCGATATCCAGATCGGTGGCACGAAAGGACACGTCGCTGCCGTCGGCTTCGATCAGCACATTGGCGAGGATGGGAATGGTATTGCGGCGCTCGACGACAGATTGGGCTTGGCCCACCGCTTTCAACAGATCGCCGCGTTCGATGCTGAACTTCATGTGCCCTATCCCCTTCAACACACCGTCGGGACAGGCAAACTACCGCAATCCCGACACTTCACAAGGGTTTTGTGCGCTTTGAGGGCCGGAATGCAACAGGGGCGCCGCAGCGCCCCTGTTGCGATCATAATGTCTGGCGCAAAAGCCTCAGCTTTCCAGCGCGCGGCGCAAAAGCTCGATGTCCTCGGCGATCTGCCCGTCGGAAACCTTAAGCTCTTCAATCCGGCGCACGCCATGCATCACTGTCGTGTGGTCGCGCCCGCCGAACCGACGCCCGATTTCGGGCAGGGAGCGGGAGGTCATCTGCTTGCACAGATACATTGCCACCTGCCGTGGCCGCGCATAGGACCGCAGCCGCTTGGGCCCGATCATGTCGCTTAGACGGATGTTGTAGTGCTCCGACACCTTGCGCTGGATTTCCTCGACGGAGATCTTGCGCTCATTGTCGCGCAGCACATCCGCCAGACAATCCTGGGTCAGGTCCATGTTGATCTCACGCCCGACAAGGGAGCCAAAAGCCAAAAGCCGGGTCAACGCGCCTTCGAGCACACGCACGTTCGACGTGATCCGGTGCGCCAGAAAATCGAGCACACCGTCCTCAATCTCCAGATCGGGGTAGTTGACACGCTGCGCTTCAACCTTGGTCTGCAGGATGCCCAGCCGCAGCTCATAGTCGGTGGGATGCAGGTCCACCACCAGGCCGCACTGAAGCCGCGACTTGATGCGCTCTTCCAGCTCTTTGATGTCTGTGGGCGCACGGTCGGCAGAGATGATGATCTGCTTGTGCTGATCCACCAGGGCGTTGAACGTGTGAAAGAACTCTTCTTGAGTGCTGTCCTTGCCCGCGATGAACTGAACGTCATCCACCATCAGCACGTCCACCGCGCGGAAAATTTCCTTGAAGTCCATCATCTTACGGTCCCGCAGGGCCTGCACGAAGCGGTACATAAACTGCTCCGCCGACAGATAAAGCACGTTCATCTCCGGCTTGCGGGCCAAAAGCTCTTGCGCGATGGCCTGCATCAGGTGGGTCTTGCCCAGACCGACCCCGCCATAGAGAAACAGCGGATTGAAGGTGACCGGACCGCCCTCGGCCACGCGGCGGGCGGCGGCATGGGCAAGCTCATTTGGCTTGCCGACCACGAAGGTGTCGAAGTTGAAACGCGGATCGAGCGGCGCGGTGTTGATCGGGCTGGCCCCTGCGGTCTTGACCGGCGCGGGCCGACGCGCGGGCGTGCGCGGCTTAACCTTGGCCTGTTCCTGCAAGGTGAAGTTCAGGCGCTTTGCCTCCACGCCTTCGTTGCGCAGCTCATGCAGAATGAGGTCGGAGAAATTCTGGCTGACGTAGTTGCCCAGAAAGGTGGTGGGCACATGCAGCGTGGCAATCCCAGCGGAAACCGGCCCCGGCACAAGAGGTTCAATCCACGTCGTGTAGTTGTTTTGGCCGACCGTCTTGCGCAGTCGCTGCTTCACCTGACCCCAATCGTCTTGCGTCATCGTCAACTTGCCCTGTCCCTTTCTCGCACCACTGACTGACCCACAGCGCGCGTTTCAAAAACCCACAAGACGCAAGCCCAGAACCCGGTCCCAGCGGGAACCAGCCTCGTGCCAAGCAGGCAACATGCGTAAGGGTTTCTACCGACGCTTCCGGGCCCAAAAAGGGCCGTGAAGTGGCATCGAGCGAACCCCTTCGCTCTCTCATGATGTGACAGGGCAAAACCGCCGACAGCAGCATTTGCAGACCAGTAAGTGCACCTATGTGGCGCCCACCACGTCCCTTCAAAACAACGGTTTCAACTACGCTGAAACCTCATAAATCCGGGCCTGTCCCCCCAGTGCGACAAGAATCGCACCACAGTGTTAGCAAGGTTGAAGCAGCGCCTACAACTGATCTTAATTCTTGACAGAGACGATTTGCCGGAGAATCCAAATCGCATGTTTTTGGGCCTCAAAGCCCATAAAAAAAGGCACCGCAGCGCGATGCCTTTCTTATCAGACGATTAGCCCGATTCGATGAAAATCGACTCAGACGTTCAAGTCAGCGCTTTCACACGGGACGACAGACGCGACATTTTTCGCGCTGCGGTGTTCTTGTGGAACACACCCTTGGTGACACCGCGCATCAGTTCGGGTTGTGCCGCTTTTAGCGCCTCGGCTGCTGCATTTTTGTCACCCGACGCGATCGCCTCTTCGACGCGGCGCAGATAGGTGCGGATGCGCGACCGGCGCGCCTTGTTCACCTGAAAGCGCTTTTCGTTCTGACGGGCGCGTTTTTTCGCCTGAGGGGAGTTTGCCATGCTGATCTACCTTTGGGTCTATTCTTAATGGGGCGCGTGACGCCAAACCCGATGCCGGTCTCGCCGGAAAGGTGATTCTAGCCTGAGCGGGCTGCACGCGCATGTCTCGCGCGGCGTATAACTCTCTCACCCATGGCTGTAAAGCGTAGGGTGGTTCTGCCCGCCCTACTTGTCTTTGAACGCAGGCGCGCGCTTTTCAAGGAAAGCGCCCATGCCTTCCTTCTGATCTTCCGTCGCAAAGAGCGCGTGAAACACCCGGCGCTCGAACAACAGCCCCTCGCTCAGCGGCACTTCATAGGCCCGGTTGACCGCCTCTTTGACCGTCATGACCGTGATCATGCTCTTTTCAGCAATCTTGCCCGCCGCCGCAAGCGCTTCTTCCATCAACGCGTCCACCGGCACCACGCGGCTCACCAGCCCTGCGCGCTCTGCCTCCTCGGCCTCCATGAAACGGCCCGTCAGATGCATGTCCATCGACTTCGATTTGCCCACCAGCCGCGTCAGGCGCTGGGTGCCGCCGATGCCCGCCACCACGCCCAGGTTGATCTCCGGCTGGCCAAACTTGGCGGTGTCAGACGCGATGATGAAATCGCACATCATCGCCAGCTCGCATCCACCGCCCAGCGCAAAGCCTGAGACAGCCGCAATGATGGGCTTGCGCACCCGCAGAATCTGGTCCGTCTCGGGCGTAAAGAGATCGCCTGCGAACACATCGACAAAACTCTTATCGCGCATCATCGCAATGTCCGCACCTGCGGCAAAGGCCTTTTGCGAGCCGGTAATCACGATGCAGCGGACGCCGTCATCCTCTTGCGCGGCTTTCAGCGCTTGCGCAAGCTCTACGAGCAATTGGTCGTTCAGCGCATTGAGCGCCTCGGGCCGGTTGAGCGTCATCAGCGCCACGTGGTCCGTGACCGCTACCTTGATCGTGTCGTATGCCATGTCGTTCCCCCTGCCGCGGCTTAGCCGTGCATAACATGGGCCCGCCGTGCTTCAACCTATCTCTGACAGCTGTGGCAGTAGAAAGAAGACCGGCCCGACTGCACGATCCGCCGCACAGCCGTGCCGCAGCCAGGCGCGAGGCAAACCTCCCCCTCGCGGCCATAGACGTCAAAGCGATGCTGGAAATACCCCAGCTCCCCGTCCGCCTGCCGGAAATCCCGCAGTGATGATCCGCCCGCCTCTATGGCCTCTGCCAGAACCTCCCGGATGATCGGCACAAGGGCCGCTACCCGGGCGGCAGATATCCGCCCCGCCTTGCGCGCCGGATGAATGCCCGCGCGGTAGAGCGCCTCGCAGACGTAGATATTGCCCAGCCCTGCCACGATGCGTTGATCCAGAAGCGCGGCCTTGATCGGCGTGTTCTTGCCCTTGAGCGCGGCCACCAGATGCGCCTCGTTGAACCCGTTGCCCAAGGGCTCCGGCCCCAGTACCGCAAGCAGCTTGTGGGCCTCCGCAGTGACCGTGTCCATCAGGTCCATTGCGCCAAACCGGCGCGGATCATTGAAGGTGACGCGCGCGCCATTGGCCATGTGCAGCACGACATGGTCATGCTTTTCCGGCGCGGGATGGTCATGCACGAAATTGCCGAGCGGATCGCCCGACACCAGCATCCGGCCCGACATGCCCAGATGCACCAGCAAGGTCTCCCCACTGCTCAGATCGCCAAGGATGTACTTTGACCGCCGCCGCAGCCGCTCAACCCTCTGCCCGCTCAACCGGTCCGCCATGCGCGCGGGGAAGGGCCAGCGCAGATCGGGGCGGTTCACATCCGCCTGCGCAATCACGGCACCCTCCATCACGGGGGCAAGGCCCCGGCGCACGGTCTCTACTTCGGGAAGTTCGGGCATCAGCGCCTTCGGATCAGGTCTCTTATGTCGGAGATGAATGTAATGAAGGTCGGCATGCCCACAAGGTATTTGTTGATGTTTGCCGTGCCGGTCTCAAAGCGCAGCTTGTAGATGTGATGGCCCGCATCGCTCACCGATATCAGGTCCTCCCACCGATGGGTCTGGCCGTGCACCAGCCACTTGGGCGCGGTGACCCCTTCGCCGTCATAGCGAACCTCGTAGGAGACCAAAAACAGCGTGACCGCGACCGTGACACAAAGCGCAAGCGCCACCAGAATGGGATCGCTGCGGAATTGCGCGCCGTTTTCACCCAACATGACCCACCAAAGCGCCGCCAGAACGCTAAGGTTCCACAGCCGCGCACCAACAGTGGGCCGCATCACCACCTGATCGAGGCTGCGGTGGACGCGCCCCCTTTGACCTACCTGCGATATCAGCCCTGCGGGTCCGTCCGTGAGCCCCGCAAACCCGGCGGGCACCCGCGGCAGCCTGCGATTGCGTGCGGCCCGCTGAAACGCCAGCGCGATCAGTACGGCGATCAAACCCGCGCCAAATCCGATGGCTGCAATCAGATAGATCATCTGGATCCCGGTCATCGCGCCCTGCCCTCCTGCGTCAGAATGAAGATTTGTCTCTCTGGGTTCTGAGGTATAGGTGCAAGCTGACCAGAGTTTGGCAGGAAGAAGATGACATGGCGGCGGATAGAACGACCCATTTCGGCGCGCGCGAGGTGCCTGAACAGGAAAAAGCCGGGCTGGTGCGCGGCCTTTTCACGGATGTGGCCGGCAATTACGATTTGATGAATGACGTCATGTCCCTTGGCATCCACCGGATCTGGAAAGAGGCGATGATGGACTGGCTCGCCCCCCGACCGGGGCAAAAGCTCCTCGATGTTGCGGGCGGGACCGGCGATGTAGCCTTCAAGTTTCTGGGCCGCGCGGGCCAGGGCCACGCCACCGTATGCGATCTGACCGAAGACATGCTCAGCGCAGGCCGCGAGCGGGCGGAGGCAGAGGCGCTGGGCGCAAGCCTCGAATGGGTGGTGGGCGATGCGATGCAGCTGCCCTTTGAGGACAACACCTTTGACGTCTACACGATCAGCTTTGGCATCCGGAACGTGACCGATCCCCAAGTTGCTCTGCACGAGGCGTTTCGCGTGCTCAAACCCGGCGGGCGGATCATGGTGCTGGAGTTCAGCCAATTGCCCAACCCGATGATGCAAAAGGCCTATGACCTTTACAGTTTCAACGTGATCCCGGCGATGGGCCAGATGATCGTGAACGACCGCGACAGCTACCAGTACCTCGTGGAATCCATCCGCAACTTCCCGGATCAGGACACATTCCTCGGCATGGTCCGGACCGCCGGGTTTGAGAACGCCAAGTACCGCAACCTCTCCATGGGCATCGCCGCCCTGCATTCCGGTTGGAAATTGTGAACACGTCTTCCCCCCTTTTTCTGGCTGAAAGTATCCCGGGGAGCGCGAGGGACTGGCCCCTCGCCCGCCTTTAACGCGTGCGTGGCCCCCACAACATATGGCGGCTCGTCCGCACCGGGGCGACCCTGGAACGCGCGGGCGCGATGAACATCGTGCTCGACGCTTTTGAGGCCGGGCCTGCCCTGCGCTTTGTCGCGCGCGCGCTGGGCCTGCCGTTCAAATGGCTGGGCTACCGGGGCGACCGGAACCTGCCGCCCGCCACGCGCGCGCTGACGGCGCTGGGCCCCGCCTACATCAAGTTCGGGCAAATCCTGTCGACGCGGCCCGACGTGGTGGGCGATGAGCTGGCCGTGCAGCTGCGCGTGTTGCAAGACAAGCTGCCGCCCTTTGATGTGGGCCTTGCCAAAGCGGAGGTGGAGCGCGAGCTCGATCAGCCGATCTCCACCCTTTTCAGCAGCTTCAGCGAACCCGTCGCCGCAGCATCGCTGGCGCAAGTGCATAAGGCCACGCTCGCCCCCACCGGGCAGGAGGTGGCCGTCAAGGTGCTGCGACCGGGCGTTGAAAAGGCCTTTCGCAAGGACATCGACGCCTTCTATCTGGCCGCCCGCATGGTGGAGCTCGTCTCCCCCGGATCACGGCGCCTGCGTCCGATGGATGTGATCGAACACTTCGACGGTGTGGTGCGCGGCGAGCTTGATTTGAGGCTGGAATCGGCAGCCGCGTCGGAATTCGCGGCCAACACCGGCGATGACGACGGCTTTCAAACCCCGGCGATCAAATGGGACTTGTCCTCGCGGCGCGTGATGACTCTCGACTGGGCGGAAGGCGTTTCCCTAGGCGACAACGACGCGCTGGACGCGGCGGGCCATGATCGGGTGGAGCTTTCCGCACGGGTGCTGCAGCTCTTTTTGAACCACGCGCTGCGCGACGGATATTTTCACGGCGACATGCACCAGGGCAATCTGAAGGTCGCGCCAAACGGGGACATCATTGCCTATGATTTCGGGATCATGGGCCACATCGATGAATATACCCGCCGGGTCTATGCCGAGATCCTCTATGGCTTCACGCAGCGCGACTACATGCGCGTGGCCAAGGTGCATTTCGAGGCGGGATATGT
>JBCCPS010000023.1:0-39598 GCA_039024775.1 Pseudomonadota bacterium | reverse complement strand
CTTTGCCAAAGACCTCGCGGTAGTAGGCTGCGGCCTCATCCGACATGCCCGGCGCGCCGACGTTGGCCCGCTGGTTGTAATAGGCAAAGTCGTGGCCCTTTTCCTTCATGGTGGGCACGTCCGGGTACGCGGGCAGTCGCTCATCCGAGAAGGCCAGCAGTGGCACAACCGTGCCCGCCTCGTAGAAGCCCTTGGCTTCGGCAGGGTTGTTCACGGTCGCCATGATCTGCTTGCCTGCGAGATCCTTGGCCACCGCACCGCCCCCGTCGTAGGGGATGTACTTGATGTTGAGCCCGTAAGCCTCTGACATGGCAGCAATCACGATGCTGTCTTCCTGGCCGGAGCCTGTGCCGCCCATGACGTATTCGCCGTCCATCTCCTTCACCTTCTCGACATACTGCTCAAAGGTGGTGATGCCGCTGTCCGCGTGGACCCAGAGCACGAAGGGGTCGACGCCCATCATCGTGAGCGGCGTGAAGGTCTCGATGTCGATGCCCAGCCCGTCCTGGCGGATGGGTGTGGTGTAGAAAGAGTTGAGCGTGACCATGATCGTGTGATCCGCATCCCGCGCGTCTTTGAGGTGCAAGAGCGCCTCCGCACCAGAACCACCACCCCGGTTGGTGGGGATGAGCGGGCGATTGGTCATCTCGCCCGCCTCAACGACCGATTGCACAAAGCGTGCGATCTGGTCCGCGCCGCCGCCGGCACCGGCCATGATGGTGAAATCGATGGGCCGCTTGGGCGTCCAGCCGTCCGCGAGTGCCGCAACTGGCATCGCTGCGATGGCCGTGCTGGCCGCAAGGCCCATGAACAGTCTCTTTGTCAGTTTCATTTTCGTCTCTCCTCCAGTGTTGTGCCGCTTTTGCGGCCTCTCCTTTATCTGCCGGGGCGCAGCGCCGCGGCAAAACCCTCAACTCAGTGCGCCATCAGCACCGGCATCTCCATGGTGTCCACGATGCGCGCGGTGTTGCCGCCAAAGAGCATCTCCGTCTCGTGACTGTGGCTGTAGGCCCCGGTGACCAGCAGGCTCGCGCCGATCTCATCCGCGGTGCCCAACAGACCTTTGGCCGCGTCCTTGGCGTCAAAGGCGACCACCTCCGACACGATGTCACGCAACGCGTAATAGTCCTGCAGTTCCTGCGCGGTCGGCCCATGGGGCTGGCCCTTGCCACCCGTCAGGATGCTGACGCGCGATGCCGCCTGCACGAAATCGAGCGAGGAGGCCACCGCCCGCGCCGCGGGCAGCGACCCGTTCCAGCCCACCGCCACGTGATCTGCAAAACTGGCGTCCGGGCGGCGCTCTCCCGGGCAGATGAGCACCGGCCGCCCTGCCCCATAAAGCGCTGATTTCAGAGAGCTTTGGCCCAGGTTGCGTTCTTTCTGCGGCTTCGGCAGCACAATCAGATCGCACAGCCGCCCCGCCTGTTTGACCACATCGGCCATGCGGCCCTGCTCTTCGGTAAAGGTGCAATGCGCAGCCCCGTCCGCGCCGTCCTCTTTGAGACCGAACTCCCCTGCGAGGCGGTGCAGGATGCCGCGCAGGTGGTCCTCCTGCCGGGTGGCAAGCTCATTGGCTTGATCCAGCATCGACTGACGCATGAAGCTGGGCAGAGGCACGCCGGTTGGGATCATATCCTTGGCGCGCGTGCGGCAATGCACGACCTTCACGTGTGCGCCATGCGCCTGCGCGATCTGGGCGGCATGGGCCAGCACCGTTGCGACCATGCCATCGCCCCGCACGGGAACAAGAATGGATTTGATCATCGCCAGCCGCACCTTTTCGCGCGTCATCCGACTGCGCATTTCTTAAATTCAGTGTTGTGCCCCTGCATCGCGCTGGCGGTGCGATGCGTTTCAACCCGCTCGAAGGGACTAACTGGGTCGGAAACAATGTTTCGTCAACACAATTGTTTTTGGAACATCGTTACTCACCAAAATTCATTTGTTTTTAAGGCTTTGTTATCACGCGGTTTTTCTGCATACGCAAGTATACCGCGCGCGGGGCTCAAAAGCGGGGATTTGCGGCGAATCAACCGCAGGTTTGGGCGCGGCAAAACCGGCTGGCGCGCGCCGCGCCTCAGGTCCGCCAGCGCAGCAGATACCGCTCCAAAAGCCCGATCAGCGCGCTCACGATCACACCCAGCAGCGACAGGATCACCACGCCCGCAAAGAGCCGTTCGAGATCGTAGAGCGATCCGGCCTCCAGGATGTAGGCGCCGATACCGTATTCCGCGCCCAGCATTTCGGCTGCGACAAGCAGGATAATCGCAATGGCCAGACTGATGCGCAGGCCCGACAGGATGCCGGGCATGGCACCGGGCAGCACGATCTTGCGAATGATCGACCACCAACTCAGCCCAAAGCTTTGCCCCATGCGAATGAGCGTACGGTCCACGTTGTCGACCGCGCCGTAGGTGGCCACCACCGTGGGCGTGAAGGTGCCAAAAGCGATCAGCGCGTATTTGGAGCCCTCGCCGATGCCGAACCAGATCACGAAAAGCGGCAGCAGCGCGATCTTGGGGATCGGAAAGATCGCCGCCACAACCGGCACGAGGCCGGAGCGGATGTAGGAGAAAAGCCCGATCAGCACGCCCACGCTGACCCCGATCCCTACCCCGATCGCGGCACCGACAATAAGCCGCGACAGTGAGGGCCCAAGATGGCGGAACAGGAGCCCACTGTCATAGAGCTCCCGAAAGGTGGCCAGCACGTCAGAGGGCCGCGGCAGCGTGAGCGCTGAAATCCAGCCCGACCGCGTGCCCCATTCCGCCAGCAAGATAAGCGCCACAAAGACCGCAACCCCAACCCAGGGCCGCGCGCGGGGCACAAAACCGCCGCCGCGAAAGGCGACCTTGCGGGCGTTCTTCGGCGTGTCGGGTGGCGCGTTTGTGCGCGTCTGTGCATTGATCTCAACCACGGATCAGCTCCGCATCCGCCGCCCGCGCCTCATCGCGCATCAACTGCCACAAGTGCTTTTGCGCCCGCTCAAGCTCGGCATCGCCAAAGGCGCGCTTGGCCAAGGGTGTGTCCAGCGTGACGATCTCTCGGATGGTGCCCGGCCTGCGGGACAGCACCACGATCCGGTGCCCCAGGCGCACGGCCTCTGCCAGGTTGTGGGTGACGTAAACGGCCGTGAAGGGCTGGCGCGTCCACAGGTCAATCAGATCATCCATCAGCAGCTCGCGCGTCTGTGCATCCAGCGCCGACAGCGGCTCATCCATCAGCATCACCGCCGGCTTCACTGCCAGAGCGCGCGCAATGGCCACCCGCTGCTTCATGCCCCCTGACAGCTGTTTGGGCAGCGCGTGGGCAAACTCGCTCAGGTTCGTGCGCGCAAGCACACCGTCGATGATCTGGCGCGCCTCATCGCCCTTGATGCCGTGGTCCTCCAACACCAGCGACACGTTGCCCGCCACGCTGCGCCAGGGCAGCAGCGCGAAATCCTGAAAAATGTAAGTGAGCGGGTTCAGGCAGCCTTCCGGCGGCGCGCCGATTTGCAGGACCTCGCCTCTGTCCGGGCGTTCCAGCCCGCCGATCATGCGCAAGAGCGTGGACTTGCCGCAGCCTGAAGGGCCCACGATGCAGACGATCTCGCCGCTTGGAATATCCAGCGAGATGTCGGCCAGAACCTCCACCCGGTCATAGGCGTGGCCGATATGGGAAAGCTGAAGGTCCATGAGCGCAGGCCGGGCCGGGCGACACGCACCCGGCCCTTTCCTTTGCTTACGCGCCCAGCACGTCGACGTAAGACGTGTCGACGATCTGATCGATGGAGATATCCGCGTCCACCAGATCCTCCGACTGGAACCAGCTGAGCTGGTCCTGCAGGGACGCCACATTGAGCGCAGCGCCCGCGTTGAGCCGCATGGTGCCGTTGATGATCGAGGGCGCAGCCTTTTCCCGCGGCCTGTCGGTGTAGACGTATTTGTGGATCAGATCGACCATCGCGTCCTGATCGGCCGTGCCGTCGATCATCGCGGCGGCATAGTCCTCCACCCCGCGGGAAAAGCCTGCGAGAAAGCTCTCCGTGAGCCCCCGTTCATCTGCCGCGTTCTTGGCGGAGGTGAAGACGGTTGTGACCTGATAGTCGGGCAGGTAATCGGCCACATTGCCGATGATATGAACCGCGCCCGAGCCCGCCAGCGGCTTGGCGATATGCGGCACGATGGACCAGCCATCGACCTGCCCCGACTTCATCGCGCCGATGATCGCGCCCACCTTTTGCAGCGGCGTGAAGGACAGATCGATGCCTTCCGCCTGCGCCATCTTGGACCCCATGTAATGGAACGAAGAGCCCGCCTGCGTCACCGCAAACCGCTTGCCCGCCAAATCCTTGGGCGTCTTGACCCCGGCCTGGAAGGCGGCATCCGAGGCCAGGAACTTTTGCCCGTCGATGCCCGCCTCCTCGCTGAGCGCACCACCGATGACCTTCACAGCACCCTTGTCCGCCAGGCTGATCAGCCCACCCGACATCGCGGTAACGGCATAGTCCACGTCTCCCGATGCGATGGCCACGGCCATGGGCTGCGCGGCCTGAAAGAACTCGAATTCCACATCCAGACCAGCCTCGGCAAAGTAGTTGCGTTCATAGGCGATGAAGCTGCCCGAATGCGAGGTGAACCGCAGCGCGCCCACCTTGACCTTTTTGTTCATGGCAAGTGCCGGGGCCGCCAGCGTTCCTGCGGCAAGCGTGCCGCCCATCAGGCCCAGTGCGGTACGGCGGTTGAAAGTGGTCATGGTCATTCCTCCCTTTGATCCATGCGCGGCGCGTCGCCTCCGCTTCCATGTCGTCTGCATGCCCGGCGACGCAGTTGTGCTAAGCTAGCGCGCGCGGCCCACGGTGTCGATCATCACGAAGGAGCGCGCCAAAGACCCCCGTGCGCAGGCCGTCCAGGTGAATTGTGGCAGCAATGAGCCCAATTCCGGGGACAATGTGGCACGGACAGGGCCTTTGATGGGTGTGGGCGTCGAATTGAGGCGGAAATTTGACAGCGCCGTGACGCCCAGGGAAGGATGCGTCATATTTCAAAAAGGACGCTGCCGCATGTCTATTCTGCCCTTCCTCGTTGCCCTCGTCGTTCTCGTCACCACCTGCGCCACGGAAAAGACAAACCCCGTTTTCACGGAAAACCTCTGACACCCGGCAGGCGCACCGCGCTGGCCGTTTCAGACAAAGCTTGCCCTGATCTGATTAAACGCCCATTCTCGCATAACGGGTATCCCGCCTCTGACGTTGGATGCGCGTTTTTTCGAGAAGGGATTTTTCATGAGATTTGTCATCCAATCGGTCACCTCCGGTGATCGCACCACTTACGTCCACGAAAAAATGACCGCCATGCAGACGGTCTTTGCCGGTACCGACATCGATGAAGTCGTCACCGCCGATCTGGCCCCGCCTGCCCCCGTGCCGTTGGTCCCGGAGGCGGACCAGCCCACGCCCACCGCCGAACAGGAAGCCAAGCTGCGCAGCCTCAAGGCCTGCGCGCTGGCCGATGTGCACGACCGCGCGCCGCTCACACAAGGCGAAAAGCTGGTGTCGGACACCTTCAGTTATCTGGCGGAGGATTTCGGACAGATGCCTGCGGGCACTGCCGCGCTTTTGCGCAGGACGTCACTGGCCGAGCTTGTGTATTTCTTCGAAGATGTGACCATCCAGGGGTCAGATCTGCACGTGGGCGAGGTGCCCAGCACCACCTGGGGGCAACCCGGCGCGGCCGATGTGCCGCAAACCGTGCCGCCCATCGTGATCGACATCGCCAAGATGCTCGCCGAAAAGGTGGGCACCGCGATCTTCGAATCCTATTTTCCCGACAACAAGGTGCCCGCCTATTTTGAAGAGGTTTTCGACCGAATCCGTGGCATCATTCACAACGAAAACCTCGCCCAGACCATTCGGGAGCTGATGGGCAAATACACAGGCGTCATGCGTTTCGTGAACAACGAGTACGAGGCGGAAAAAGCCGAACACGGGGTCAGCAAGGAGCTGCTCGCGCGGCTCCAACGGCAGTCAGACGACATGTACCTCTTGGTCGCGGAGCTGATGGTGGATGAGCAGACGGCGATGATGGGGCTGTCGGCCTTCCTTGCAGGCGCCAGCGCGCATCTGGCGATGCTGCAAGAGATCGCGATCCAGCGCAAGGCGGCGGGGATCGCTCATGATGCCTCCGCGTCGGAGAAGACTTTTGACGAATACGCCGATCATCTGGTGGCGACCTTTGACAAGATCAACAAAGCGCGCCGGAAGATGGTGAAGGTGGAGGATGACTACAAATGTCACGTCCACCACGGCACCCAAAGCTGCAACTACTGGTTTTACCGGTTCGACACGCTCAACAAATCCGAAGGGGAGCATCACAGCTATTGGGGCGAAAAGGCGGGCGACAAACGGGCGGAGGCCAAGCGCAAGGCCGAGGCCGATGTGAAAGCCTACAAGAACAAGCTGACGGATGATCTCACCAAGCTTTTTGATTACCCGGTCCAAGTCGCAAACCTCTGGCGTTCCAGCGCGATGTAGCGGCGCATCGGGGCGCGGTGGTGTCCGCGCCCCGGTTTTCTGCCCCGCCGTTCAGCTGCGTGTTCACGTGTCTGGCGCGGCATAGCTGCCGTCCGGCCCGTGCACCTCACCCCCTTCCAGCGCGGGCGAAAAGACGCAGATCAGATGCAGCGGTTCACCCCCCTCGGGCACCCATACCTCGTGCCGGTCATGGGCATCGGGCGCGTATAGCGTCCCCGGACCGATCTCATGTTCCGCGCCCGTGTCCAGCTCGCGCACCAGCCCCTCCCCGCCGATGCAATAACAGGCCTCGACGTGGTGCTTGTAGTGCAGCGTGAGCCGCGCGCCGGGCAAAACGCGCGTCTCCGTCATCGAAAAGCCCATCCCGTCAGAGCGCACCAAAAGCCGCAGCGACGTCCAGCCCGGCCCCGCCGCATCCCGCGCGGTGCCTGTCAGCTCGTCTTTATGCGTGATGATCATGCGCGCTTCCTCTCCCTACCCCCGGGCCATTGCACAGCCCCCAAGGCCATGCCAACACTGCGTCATGACCCAGGTTCTGACCAGCCCCAATGGCACGCCCGCCAGCCGCTTTTCCTTTGGCACCATGCAGTTCGGCGGCAAGGCTGACGCCGATGCGTCCCGCGCCATGTTCGAGGCCTGTCTCGCGGCGGGGGTCACTCATTTCGATACCGCACATGTCTATACAGGCGGTGCTTCCGAGACGCTGCTTGGCGAGATGATCCAGCCCCACCGCGATGCCCTCTATATCGCGACCAAGGCTGCCCACGACGGGGGCGCGGGGCGCGCGAACATCCTGGCCTCGGCTGAGACCTCCCGCCAGCGGCTGCAGATCGACCAGCTCGACGCGCTCTACATGCACCGCTTTGACGACGACACACCGCTGGAGGAAACCTTTGAGACGCTGGCGGAGCTCAGGGCCAAGGGCCACGTGCGCGACATCGGGGTGTCTAACTACGCCGCCTGGCAGGTGGTCAAGGCGGCGGGCGTTGCCGCGCGCTTTGATCTTGAGATCCGGCTCATTCAACCGATGTACAGCCTCGTCAAGCGCCAGGCGGAGGTTGAAATCCTGCCCATGGCCCAGGACCTTGGCCTGACGGTGGCGGCCTACTCGCCCCTGGGCGGGGGGCTGCTTACCGGCAAATACGCGCGCGGCGGCGCTGGACGGCTCACCGAGGATGACCGCTACGCTGCCCGCTATGGCCAGGACGCGATGCACCGTGCGGCGGCGGAGCTGAGCCAGATCGCAGAGGAGGTGGGCGTTGACGCGGTCACACTCGCCGTGGCCTGGGTCGCGGCCCATCCCTATGCGCCTGGTCCCATCATCTCCGCCCGCTCAACAGAACAACTCGCGCCCGCGCTGGCCGCGCTGGAGTACACCATGCCCTCAGAGCTTTACACCCGGCTGAGCGCGCTGACCCCCACGCCACCGCCCGCCACGGATCGCTTGGAAGAGGTGGCGTGAGCGACATCATCGTCATAGGCGGCGGCATCGCGGGCCTCTCTGCCGCCGCGCGCCTGTCCGAGGACGCGCAGGTCACGCTGCTGGAGGCCGAAGACGCGCTTGGCTATCACGCCTCCGGGCGGTCTGCGGCACTTTTTGAGCAGAACTACGGGCTGCCCGCCACGGTCGCGCTCAACAAAGCCTCAGCCGCCTATCACAGAGAGGCCCATGGCGGCTACCTGAGCCCCCGGGGCCTCTTGATCACCGCGCGGGCGCAGGACGCAGCAGGTTTCGAGGCGGATGTGGCGGCGATGGGCGTGGGCCGGATCAGTGCTCACGAGGCGCAGGCGCTGGTGCCCATTCTGGACGCAGACGCGGTGGCTTACGCCGCCTATCACGCGGAAGCCTATGACATCGACACCGACCGGATGCTGCAGGATTTTGCCCGCACCCTGCGCGGGAACGGTGGTACGATCGTGACGGGCGCACGGGTGAGCGGGATCACGCGGGAGGCAGACGCCTGGCAGATCAGCACGCCTGAAGGCACTTATGCCGCTGCACGCGTCGTGAACGCTGCGGGCGCCTGGGCCGATCAGATCGCGGAGTTGGCCGGCATCGCGCCCATCGGCCTCACCCCCTGCCGCCGCTCCATGGCGCGGATCGCGGCGCCCGGCGGGCATGATCTGCGCGATTGGCCGATGTTCTTTGGCCCCGGCGAAAGCTGGTACGCCAAGCCCGATGCGGGCGCGCTCTTGGTCTCTCCCGCGGACGAGGACCCGGTGGCGCCGCAAGACGCTTGGGCCGATGACATGGTGCTGGCCGAAGGGCTGGCGCGCTACCAGGACGTGGTGACTGAGCCCGTCACAAAACCGCTGGCCACATGGGCCGGGCTGCGCAGCTTTGCACCCGACCGCACGCTGGTTTTGGGGCCCGACCCGGCTGAGCCAAGCTTCATCTGGTGCGCGGCACAGGGCGGCTACGGCTTTCAGACAGCCCCCGCCGCGGCGCAACTGGTGGCCGATCTGGCCTTTGGCCGCGCGCCTGCGCTGCCTGCGGATGTCGTCGCGCAGCTTACACCGGCAAGGCTGCGGCCATGAAGCTGCCGCCCAGCGCCAGCGTCGCCAATCCGTCCGAAGGCGCGATGCTCCACGCCCCGGCGGCGGTGCGCAATGCCGATGTGCTGACTGCGCTGATCGCAGCCCATGCCCCAGAAACCGGCGACGCCCTGGAGATTGCGAGCGGCACAGGCCAGCACGTGGTGCGCTTTGCCGCCCAATGTCCCGAGCTGCGCTGGCACCCCACAGAGGTCGACCCCGCCCGCCGCGCCAGCATTGACGCCTATGCCGCGCAATCGGGTCTGCCAAACCTTACGCCTGCCTCAGCTCTTGATGCCTGCGCGCCCAGCTGGTCGCAGAACATGGGCGGCAAAGACCTCATCGTGGTGATCAATCTTCTACACCTGATCAGCACCCCTCAGGCCAAAACCCTGATCGTCGAGGCGGCCTATGCGCTCTCCCCGAACGGTGTTCTCGTCCTCTACGGCCCCTTCAAACGGGCAGGCTCGCTGACCAGCGCGGGCGATCAGCGCTTTGACGCCGAATTGCGCGCAGCGGACCCCGCAATCGGTTACAAGGATGACGCAGACGTGGCAAACTGGCTTTCAGACGCCGGGCTGACGCTGGAATCTTGCAAGGAAATGCCCGCCAATAACCTGAGCTTTATCGCGAGAAAACCCCAATGATGCGCCCCAACCGCCGCCTTGCCCTTCTGGGCCTCCTGTCGCTTGCCGCCTGCGGCGGCGCGCCGCGCGGACCTGCCCAGCCGCCCGCCGCCCCCGGCGCTGTCTTCGCGCCCAACTTTGCCGATGCCGACCCGGTGGATTTCGCGGGCCGCGCGCCTGCCCGCTACCCCGTGCACGGGATCGATGCGGCGCGGTTTCAGACCAGCATCGACTGGGCCACCGCGCGGCGCAACGGTGTGAATTTCGCCTTCATCAAGGCCACCGAGGGCGGCGATCTGCTGGACATCGAATTCAAGAACCACTGGCGCGGCGCGGCGCGCGCGGGCGTGGAGCGCGGCGCCTATCACTTCTACTACTTTTGCACCAAGCCCGAGGACCAGGCGCGCTGGTTCATCCGCAACGTGCCACGCGGCAATATGCTGCCCCCCGTCTTGGACATGGAATGGAACCCGTTTTCGCCCACCTGCGCGACGGTGCGCCCTCCGGGGCCCGAAGTACGGCGGCAGATGCGCGTCTGGCTGCGCATGGTAGAAGAGCATTACGGCCAAAAACCGGTGATCTATACCACGCCGGACTTCTACCGAACAAACGACCTGGGGCGGATGAACGGCTGGGAGATGTGGCTGCGCTCTACCGCACGCCAGGTCACGGAGGTCTTCCCGGGGGAGCGCTGGACCTTTTGGCAGTACTCCGCGACCGGTCTCATTGAGGGGATCGCGGGGGAGGTTGATCTCAACGCCTTCAACGGCAGCCGCGCGGACTGGCAAGCCTGGGTCGCGGCACGCAAACGCTAGGCACGCGATTTCTTTCAAAGAAATCGGCCCGGACTTTTCAAAAAAGTCCGAGGCGCTCCCGGCTTAGCCATCCACTCGAATATTGACGTTGCTCGGATCGTAGGGACTGTCCTGCACCACCTCCGCCTCCCACAGCCGGTTCTGCATCTTCACCTGCAGCTTTTCACCCACCACAGCATGCTCGGGCTTCACATAGCCCATCCCGATGGACTTGCCGAAGACCACTGAATAGCCGCCTGATGTCAGCCGCCCCGTGCGCACATCCCCCACATAGAGTGCCTCGCGCCCCCAGGGGTCCGCATCCTCTGGCCCGTCGATCAGCACAGTGATGCATTTGGCACGAATGCCCGTCTCCTGCATCCGGGCCTTGCCGTAAAAGTCTTTGGACAGATCAACAAAGCGCGGCAGGTCCGCCTCTAGCGGCGTGGCATCGCGGCCCAGCTCCGTCCCGAACGCGCGGTAGCTTTTCTCCTGACGCAGCCAGTTCTGCGCCCGCGCGCCAACGAGCTTCATACCGTAGGGCTCCCCCGCCGCCTCAAGCTGGTCAAAGAGGTAGTTCTGCATCTCCATCGGGTGGTGCAGCTCCCAGCCGAGCTCGCCCGTATAGGCCACGCGGATCGCGTTCACAGGGCACATGCCCAGTTCGATCTGGTGCGCGGAGAGCCAGGGAAAACGCTTGTTGGAAAGCGCCGTTGCGGGATCGGCATCCTTGATCAGCGCGCCCAGCACCGCACGGGAATTCGGGCCCGCGATGGCGAAGACGCCCCATTTGGTCGTCACGTCCTCGATCCCGAACCAGCCCTCCGGCCCGCCGCCATGTTCGGCAAACCAGTCTTCCTCGGCCTTGCGCAGATAGTCCGCGTCATAGGCCGCCCAGGCCCCGGCGGAGACGAGATAGAAGTCCTGCTCACCGGTGCGCACGATGGTGTACTCGGTGCGCGTGGTGCCATGAGATGTCAGCGCATAGGTCAGATTGATGCGCCCGACCTTTGGCAGCTTGTTGCACGTGAACCAGTCGAGAAAGGCCGCGGCCCCCGGGCCAAACACTCGGTGCTTGGCAAAGGCGGTCGCGTCGATGAGGCCCACATTCTCGCGAATGGCCTTGGCCTCATCATGGGCGTACTGCCACCAGGCGCCGCGCCGGAAGGACCGCGCGTCATGGTCAAAGCTGTCTGGCGCATCCAGCGGGCCAAAGTAGTTGGGCCGCTCCCAGCCATTCACGCAGCCAAACTGCGCGCCCCGTGCCTTCTGACGGTCATAGGCCGGGGCCGTGCGCAGGGGCCGGCAGGCTTCGCGTTCCTCATCCGGGTGGTGCAGGATGTAGACGTGTTCGTAGCATTCCTCGTTCTTGCGCGCGGCATATTCGGTCGTCATCCAGGGGCCGTAGCGCTTGGGATCGAGCGACGCCATGTCGATCTCCGCCTCGCCCTCCACCATCAGCTGCGCCAGGTAATGCCCCGTGCCGCCCGCTGCGGTGATGCCAAAGGAGAACCCTTCGGCCAGCCACATGTTGCGCAGCCCCGGTGCGGGTCCCACCAGCGGGTTGCCGTCGGGCGTGTAGCAAATGGGCCCATTGAAATCGTCCTTCAGCCCCACCTCCTCTGACGACGGAATGCGGTGGATCATGGACATGTATTCCTCCTCGATCCGCTCCAGATCGAGCGGAAAGAGGTCCGCGCGGAAGCTGTCGGGCACGCCGAATTCGAAGCGCGCGGGCGCACCCCGCTCGTAGGGCCCCAGGATCCAGCCACCTCGTTCTTCGCGCACGTACCATTTGGCATCCGCATCGCGCAGCACCGGGTGCTCGGGGTTGGATTTACGCCATTCCACCAGCGCGGGGTCCGGTTCTGTCACGATGAACTGATGCTCCACCGGGATGGCGGGTATCTTGATGCCCAGCATCCCAGCCGTGCGCTGCGCGTGGTTCCCGGACGCGGTGACCACGTGTTCAGCGTGGATCACGATCTGTTCGTCTGACGCGACCAGATTGCCGCCCTTCTCCACCATCTTCGTGCAAGTGACCGCCCAGTGATCGCCCTGCCAGTCGAAGGCATCCGCCTGCCACTTACGCTCCACCATGACGCCGCGCTGACGCGCGCCTTTGGCCATCGCCATGGTCACATCCGCAGGGTTAATGTAGCCGTCGGTGGGGTGATAGATCGCGCCCTTGAGATCCTCCGTGCGCACCAGCGGATAGCGGTCCTTGATCTGCGCAGGCGTCAACCACTCGAACGGCACGCCGCAGGTTTCCGCGGTGGAGGCATAGAGCATGTATTCATCCATCCGCTCTTGCGTTTGCGCCATGCGCAGGTTGCCCACCACGGCGAACCCGGCGTTCAGCCCGGTTTCTTCCTCCAGGGTCTTGTAGAACTTGATGGAATGATCGTGGATATGGGTCGTCGCGTAGGACATGTTGAAATACGGCAGCAGGCCCGCCGCATGCCAGGTGGAGCCCGACGTCAACTCATCGCGCTCCAGCAGCATCACGTCTGTCCAGCCCGCGCGCGCCAAATGATAGGCAATGGAGGTGCCGACCGCCCCGCCGCCCACGACAAGCGCTTTTACCTGCGTTTTCATAGCCGCGATTCCCCTCGTTTGGCCCCTGCTCCGTTGTAGGACGCAAGCGGCCAGGACGCGGGCGTCAGCCGACGCTCTGCTGCAAAAAACCGACGTCCCGCACGCGGCGTGTGCGCAGGCACGCGGGCTGCCTAGCCCTTCAACTCCGTCTCGCTTTTGAGCACCTCGTCGCCGTCTTCCTGTTCAATGAGGTAGGCGGGCTCTTCCGCGGTCGCGTTGCGCGTCACTTCCGTGCCTTGCAGCGTCCGCGTGACCTTGGAAGTGAACCGCTCCACCACCTTGCCCTCTGCGGTACCCTGGCCCCAATCCCAGCTGACGTTGTCTCCCTTTTGAAAGGCCATGTGTCTCTCCTTTGTGTGATGCGATCTGTGGCGCTGAGCGCTCCATCGAAACGGGCCAAGACCCAAATCCGTTCCTCCATATTGCCCCAAGCGCCACCGCAACCGTGGAACCAATTGCGCCCGAAAAGCTTGATTTAAGGGAAGCAAACAGCGGGACCTTCATGAACAAGCAAGGCGCAGTGGTCGCAGAGACGCAAGACCGCGAGGCAGTAGAAGACGTGGCCGAACTCGCCCCCCGGGTCGTGTTCGAAACGATCCGCCGCGCGGGCGAGGAAGAGCTGTCGCGCCCCCTGCTGGCGCTTTGGTTCTCAGGCATCGCGGCGGGTATCCTCATCTCCTTTTCCGTGCTCGGAGAGGCGATCTTTCGCACTTATCTGCCCGATCAGCCCTGGCGCTACCTCATTGAAAATGCGGGCTATTCCTTTGGCTTTCTCCTGGTCATCATCGGGCGCATGCAACTTTTCACCGAAAACACCATCACCACGGTCGTGCCCGTCCTGCAACGGCCCACACGGCACAACTTTCGCCGCATCAGCGTGCTCTGGCTCACCGTTCTGGCGGCCAATGTGGTGGGGGCCTTCGTGATCGCCGCCTTCTACGCCAAGACGGGCGTGCTCTCAGAAAACCTGCTAGGTGCAGTGGCAGAGCTTAGCCGCCACGCCACCGGCATGCCGCCGCTGGAGGGGTTCGTGCGGGGCATTCCCGCGGGCATCCTCATTGCCGCTCTCGTGTGGATGATGCCCAGCGCCCATGGCTCTCAGGTCGCTTTGATCGTCCTCTTTACCTGGCTTATCGCCTTGGGCGATTTCACCCATATCGTCGCGGGATCGGTGGAGATGGCGTTTTTGATGGTGCAGGGCGAGCTGGGCTTGATGGGCGGCGCGTTTCGCTTCTTTCTACCGGTGCTGGCGGGCAACGTGGTGGGCGGCACGCTGATTTTCACAGCACTTGCCTGGGCGCAAATCCAGGCCGATCTTGCCGGTGAACAGGCCAAATCATGAGCGACCGCGATCTGACCCAGGGCCCGGTTTGGCGGGCGCTGACGGCTGTGTCGGCACCGATGGCGTTCGGCATCCTCGCGGTGCTTTCCGTGGGGTTGGCCGATGCCTATTTTCTGGGTCAGTTAGGTCCTGATCCGTTGGCGGCGGTGGGGTTCATCTATCCGGTCATCATCGCGATCACCTCGCTTTCCATCGGCCTTTCGGCGGGCGCGAACGCGATTATCTCCCAACGCATCGGGGCCAAATCGGACAGCGCGGATGCCGAGCGCCGGGTGGCGTTGCACGCGCTGCTTCTGGGCACGGCGCTCAGCATCGCCGTTGCATTGGCCTTTTGGCTGATGGCAGAGCCGCTATTTCGCCTGATGGGCGCGGGCGAGGGTACGTTGCAAGAGGCACTGGCCTATGCGCCTTTCTGGGCGCTTTCCTTTCCCTTCCTCGTGGGCCAGATGATGGTCAACGCGGTCTTCCGCGCCCACGGCAACGGCGCAGCTTCCGCCTTTATCATGGTGCTCGCGGCGGCCTTTGGCATCGGGCTCAACCCCGTGCTGATTTTCGGCTGGGGACCGGTAGAACAGTTGGGCACGGCGGGTGCCGCCATCGCGACCGCCATCGGGCGGGTCATCGCGCTGGGGGCAGCGCTCTTCCTCGCTGTGCGTTGGGGCTTTTTGAGCCTGCGCTGCCAGCCCTTCAAAGACTGGCGGACCTCCGCGCGCGAGGTCACCAAAATCGGCGCGCCTGCGGCGCTGTCGAACGCGATCAACCCGGCGGGCATGGCACTGATCACAGCGGCCGTCGCGCAGGTGGGCGATCTGGCGGTGGCGGGCTTTGGTGCTGCGGCGCGTATCCAATCAGTGGTCTTTGTGCCCATGCTGTCGCTCTCGGCCGGGATCGGCCCCGTCGTGGGTCAAAATTGGGGCGCAGAAAAACCTGACCGGGCCCAAGCCGCCGTGGCTTGGGCCTGGCGGCTTTGCGCGCTTTACGGGCTCGGCGCTGCGGTACTTCTCAGCTTCTTTGCCGCCCCTCTGGCCGCGCTTTTTGCCAATGGCGATGCAGAGGTCGCGGGCTACACTGAAAGCTACCTGCGCATCGTCAGTTGGAGTTTTGCGGGCTACGGCATCCTCGTCACCTCAAATGCGGCGATGAACGGTCGGTCCAAGGCGGGCTACGCGCTGATGCTCAGCCTCACGCGGATCGCGGTGATCTATGTGCCGCTTGCCTGGGCCGGGCTTTGGGCCTTTGGCTACACCGGCATTCTGTGCGCGGCCGTGCTGGCCAATGTCTTTGCCATCGGTGGTGCGTTGTGGTGCCTGAGCCGATGTGGCATTACACCGTTTGGGCGCAGTAGCCGCGAAACGGTGCAGGGCGTGAAGGGAAAAGTGCAACCAGGCTAGCGTGAGACATCAGGCTGCTTGCTCCGTGCTCGCTCCAACCACCGGCCCCGGTCGCTGCAAGGTGAACCGGAGCGTGTACGTATAGACCCCGTCGCTCATTTCCGCAGCGTCCTCCCCATCCAACTGTGACACAAACGCCCGCATCAGCCGCGTGCCAAGGTCACTGCTGGGCAGCAGGTTCTCGCGCTCTTGAGACGGGGTCGCCATGGGGTTTGTGATGCTTAAGCTCACCCGCCCGCCCTCGCTTTCTTTAAGGAAGACATGGATGATCGCCTTATCGGTCTCTGACACCGGCACATGCTTGACCGCATTGGTCAGCGCCTCTGAAAGGATCATTGTCAGCGGCACCGCCTGATCGGGCAAAAGCGATATGCCGTCAAGCTGCGTCTCGATCTGGAAATGACCGCTTTCCGTAATGGCGGTGACATCCGCCACCACGGCCCCGGTGATCTGTGCGCCATTGACGAGAATGGATTGATCCGTCGATTGCAGCGTTCGGTGCAGCGTGGCCAGGCCGCGCACCCGGCGCTGCAGGTTCAGGATCACGTCCTTGGCTTCGGGCGAGGAGACGCAGCGGGCCTGCATGCTCATGATCGAGGTGATCAATTGCAGATTGTTCTTCACCCGGTGGTGGATTTCCTTCAGCAGCAGCTCTTTCTCCTGCAGGTCCTCCAGCTTGCGCCGCTCCCCTTCGTTGATGATGGCGACCATCCGGTTGAAGGTGCGTTCGACCTCTTCGAATTCCGTGGGCGGCTCATCAAAGCGCAGCATGTCCGGCTCCCGCTGGCCCAGCGCAAAGCGGCGCAGCGCGGAGGACAGCGCCTCCATGTGGCGCAGCACCAGATGGCGCAGGCCCAGCACCGCGATGATCATCGCCGCAAAGAAGATGATGATCGGAAAGGCCAGCGCCAGCGTGGCCTGCGAATTGCCACTGGCGGTGAAGATGGAGATCTGAGGCTTGCTGCCCACGACCAGATAGCTGTCGGCAATGATCTCACTGACCGAGAACAAGCGCCGCTCTCCGCTCTCCAGAGTGATCAGGCGCGTGGTGCCAGGTGCCGCGGCAAGCATGGCGCGTTGCTGCGTGTCCGGGATCAACGGGCTTGCGCGCGTGTCATCCGAGGCCAGCACGGTCCCGGTCGTGCGCATCATGAAGAGGTGAATGGGGTCTTCCTCGCCCGCATCAGTGTCCCTGAGGCGCAAGCGCTCCAGCGGGACGGAAAGCGATGTGAAGCCCGCTAGTGCGCCGTTCACAACAGACGGCACGGTCGCAATGGCCACCGGTTTGCCGGAGATGGTGCCTTCGGTGTTCACTTCCAAAGTGTTTTGCGGGTTCGCAACCAGGTCTGCGAACCCCGGGAAGTCAGAGAAATCGGTGCCCACGCCAGAGGAGGCGCAATTGACGATGCCGTCGGTGCCTAAAAATCCGGCC
The DNA here is from genome assembly GCA_039024775.1 of Pseudomonadota bacterium. Lineage (GTDB taxonomy): Bacteria > Pseudomonadota > Alphaproteobacteria > Rhodobacterales > Rhodobacteraceae > Sulfitobacter. The sequence goes on along the minus strand of JBCCPS010000023.1, from coordinate 22,366 downwards.
CAGATCAGCTCCGCGTCGTTGTCCACTTCCGCCTCAAAGGCGCGGGCGCAGGCTGCATCGCCAGAGGCACGCCGCAATGCGCCAAAGCCCGCGGCCTTGCCGAAGGCTTCCATCAGAAATTCACGCTCTGCTGCCGAAGCCGCGGCAACCCGGTCCTGCAACTGGTCCGTGCGGATGCGCCGCACCTCTTCAAGCACCTGGTAAGTCTGATAGAGCGACATCAGCGCCAAGGGCAGCAACACGATGGTAAGCAGCAAAAGGAGTTGCGGCCTGAGCGTGCGCAAGGCCTGAAGGCCTGTCACGCGATCTGCTGATTGTTGGACACGATCCCTTGCGTCACCACATCCGTGAGCTCCAGCGCGTCGTCCTCGCCCAGCCCAAGCTCGGCGATCAACCGTGCGCGGCCCCGGCTGACCCGGCTTTTGATCGTGCCGGGTGCCACGCCGCAGGTCTCCGCTGCTTCATCGTAAGAGAAGCCGCCCGCGCCCACCAGCACCAGCGCCTCACGCTGTTCATCAGGCAATTCGGCAAAAGCGGTGGCAAAGTCGCGCATCTGCAGGCGCCCGTCGTGAGACGGTTTGGTCGCCAGTTTCGCCGAAAGCTCCCCTTCGGTATCGGCCACCTCGCGCCCGCGTTTGCGGTGCACGCTGTAATAGTTATTGCGCAGAATGGTGAAGAGCCACGCGCGCATATTCGTGCCCGGCGTGAACGTATCGATCTTGGCCCAAGCGCGGACCAACGCGTCCTGCACCATGTCGTCGGCCATCGCACTGTTGCGCGTGAGGCTAAGCGCGAAGGCGCGCATCGGGCCGATGTGTTCGACGATCTCTTCGCGCGGATCAGCTGTCATCCTGCGCTCCCTGCGAGGCAGCATCTGACGACGACTGGCTGCGCAATGTATCTAGCAGGTCCTTGAACCTGTCCGGCAGCTCTTCGTTCGCGACCTTGTCGAACGCAGTTTTGACGTTCGCGTTGATCTCTTCGGCAGCCTTGGAAAGTTTGTCGGGGTCACTCATCGCGCAATTTTCTTTATTTCATCGGGATGGGAACGTATTGGCCGCTCATTCGTTCCCGCCTCGTATGAAAAAAAGAGGAGTGTCGTGGTGAGCGGCCCGGACAAAACCCCCAACATCGCTGATCTTATCGCACCGAATGTCCCCTATCTGCGGCGCTTCGCCCGGGCGCTGTCAGGCTCTCAGGCCATAGGCGATGATTTCGCCGCAAAGGCCCTGCAAGCCATCATCGCGGGCAAGGTCCCTGTCACGGACGCCCAAGACGCACGTATCGCGTTGTTTGGCGCATTCTACACCATCTGGACGGAAAGCGATCAGAAGGCAGCCAATGACCAGACAGGCGCGGAAGCGATGGCGGTCGCCCGATTGAGCGCGCTCACGGAACGCTCCCGCGAGGCGCTTTTGCTGACCACGCTTGAAGAATTCTCATCCACCGACGCTGCCCGCATCATGCAGATCGACGCAGGCGAGGTGGAGCGGCTGGTGACAGTGGCGCAACAGGAGATCGCGGCCAGCACGCGAGGGCGCATTCTGATCATCGAAGATGAGACCATTATCGCCGCCGATATCGAAAGCATCGTGATGGAGATGGGCCACGGGGTGACAGGCATTGCCCGCACCGAAGAAGCCGCTCTTGAGGTCTATGGCAAAGAACGCCCGGACCTGGTGCTGGCCGACATCCAGCTCGCGGACGGCTCCAGCGGGATCGACGCGGTGCGCCGGATCACGCAAGACGACCCAACGGTGCCGGTGATTTTTATCACCGCCTTCCCCGAGCGGCTTTTGACCGGGAAAACCCATGAACCGGCGTTCATGATCACCAAACCCTACAGCGAGGAACAGGTGAGATCGGCGGTGAGCCAGGCGATGTTCTTTGCCTCCACCGAAACTCTGAAAGCCGCCGAATAAAGACGCAAAAAAGGGCCCTGCGTCTCAGCAGGGCCCCGCATACTCGTTACTCTCGCACTCTTTACTTGCCCAAAGCGCGCAACATCCACGCGGCTTGTTCATGGAATGCGCTGCGCTCGGTGGCGAGGTCTTCAGTCACTGGATCCTGTTTGCCCTCGATCATCTCGATCAGGGCGTGCAAGCGCTTGGCCAGTTTTTCATGATCCGCCGCCAGATCGTTAATCATCGCCTGCGCGTCCAGATCGCTCGGATGGTCCTCAATCTGCGACCGACCCATGATGTCCTTCATGCGCCAGGGTGCCAGATGACCGAGCGCGCGTATGCGTTCGGCCAGCGTGTCCGCGGCAGCGAACATGTCGTCATACTGTTCTTCGGTCAGGTTGTGGACCGAGTAAAACAGCGGCCCTTCCACGTTCCAGTGATAGGCGTGCGTCTTGAACACCAGCCGATAGGTATCGGCCAGAATGTCCGCCAAACCTTCGGCAATGGCTGACGTGTCATGGACCCCGGTTTTAACCGTGTCAGATGCGGGTACAACATTCATATGGCTCATTGTGTCCTCCAATCTTTGCTATGTGACTAACCAGACAGGCTAGACTTCGTTCCCTCAGGCCGCCGCCAACGCGGGCATGCCCCCGGCACTTTCATAGTCCACCGGCGCGAGGATCAGATGCGGCTGCTTGGACGACAACTTGAGCGCTTGAGCCAAATCCGTGCGCGATGTGGCGTGGGTGAAAATCCAGCCGAAGCTTTTGGCCAACTGCTCCCAATTGGGGTTGGTGAACCCGAAATCCGGCCCCTGCGCGCCCTGGTGTTCGTCGATCAGGCCGAAACCCTGGTCGGCCCACAACAGCACTGTCAAAGGCACTTCCTCATCCGCAGCCGTGGCCATGTCCTGCACGTTCATCATGAAATCGCCGTCACCGCAGAGCACGAAAACCCGGCCCTCAGGCCGACACCTGGCGGCAGCCACGCTGCCCGGTAAAGCGAGCCCCATACCCGCCAGACCGTTTGGAATGATCAGTTGCCCGGCGACGCGTGGATGCAGATGCCGCGCGATCCAAAGCTTGTGCAGGCCAACGCCTGAAAGGACCGTGTCCTCAGCCGTCAAAATCTCCGAAACTTCATGGCAAAGCTGAACGGGGTGAAATCCCTTTTGAGAGGGTTGGGAAAGCACCGCCCTTTCATAAGCGAGCAGCGTCTCCGCGATCTTGGGCATTTCCTCTGCCCGGTCAAACGTATGTGAGCTGAGCGCCTCGCCCAAGTAGCCGAGCGAGGCGCGCATGTCGCCGATGACCTGCGCTGCGATCTGCCAGCCTGCATCCAGCCGCGGCGCAACCGTGTCGATCACGACAGAGATGACCTCCCCGTCTGAACAAAACCGCTCGGGCGAGAACTCTACCGGATCAAAGCCCACGAAAATCACCAAGTCCGATTTTTGAATGGCCTTGTCGGCGTGATCATCCTCAGGTTGCCCGACGGTGTAGAGCGTCAAATTGTGATCTCGCGGAAGGATCCCCTTTGCCATAAATGACGTGGCCAGCGGCAAATTCGCGCGTTCCGCGAAACGCCGCAGCGCATCCGCCTGCTGTGCAGATACAATGCGTTCGCCCGCCAAGACCACGGGTGCGGTGGCTTGGTTGATTAGCTGGGCCACCTTGTCCAAACCGCTGCTGTCAAACACTGCCGGGCAAGCCGGTTCCGGTGCAGGCAGGTCTGCCTCCGTCTCGGCAGAAGCGACATCTTCGGGCAGCGAGATGTGCACGGCGCCTCTGCGGTCTTCAAGCGCAAGGCGAAGCGCCTCGAACACTGTCTTGCTCACGTCACCGGGGTTCATGATCGTCCTGCTCATTTTGGTGATGGGCGCAAAAAGCGCTTCCAGATCAATCATCTGGTGCGACATGCGTTTGAGCCTATCGCGACTGCCCTGGCCTGAAATGGCCAGCAAGGCCGCTCCATCCAAATGCGCGTCTGCCACGCCGGTCACGAGGTTTGTGGCTCCCGGTCCGAGCGTGGACAAGCAAACGCCGACCTCTCCCGTCAGTTTGGCATGAACGGACGCCATAAAAGCTGCGGACTGTTCGTGCCTGCACAGCACAAATTCAATTCCGCTTGCCTCAATTGCGCGCATAAGGTCGGTCGTTTCCTCTCCCGGAACGCCGAAGATCGTTCCCACACCACTCACTTGCAACGTCTCTATCAGCGCCTGCGCGCCCGTCTTTGTCCCTGTCATCTGTTGGCTAACTTTCCTGTCTGATTATCATTTTGGCGGATTGGCGATCCGATTTCCGCTTCAGGCGCGTAAGATCCGAGCCAAGAGCGCGATGCCAAAAAGAACAAGAAAGACGATGAAGAGTATTTGAGCGATCCCGGCTGTGGCTGCAGCGATTCCTGAAAATCCGAAGAATGCCGCGATCATCGCGACGATGAAAAATGTGATTGCCCAACCTAACATTAGATTTCTCCTTTCTATCTGGTCGAGCAGAGAACCATGCTGCATCCGCATCGTTCCGCCTTAATTTATAGTCCAGCGCCGCGAGGCGGGCGGGAACCGTTTGACCGCCGGCCCGTTGGGCCTGCATGAAAGCGCTACGTCAAAAATTAAGTGAAGCCGCTGACAGGGCCGGCCCGCCGGGTCAGCCTCGGCCCAGGACCTGCGCGAAAGGCACGACATCGAAGGGCCGCTCTATCTGCGCGTCCCCTGGGCGCGCGTGGTCTTTCCCCGCTGCGTCAATCCAGATCAGTTTTGTATCTGCATTGCGTAATTTCTCAATCAATTCAGTTGTTTCGGGGTCGTCCGACTTCATGCCCAACACGGCAACTTCGAAGGGGATGGTGATGTCGATCGCAGGTCCCGCGGTACGCGTCTCTGCCACGGCTGCCAACCCCAGCTCCGCTGCCATTTCCGCGATGTCCTGCGCCTCAACAGCAGAGCCCGTTATGACCAGCACGCGCCCTGCGCTGCGGTTTTGAATTTCAGCCATGATGTCCTCGTTTGGGCCGGGATAGCCGTGATCGAATAGAGGCGCATTAAACTATGACATAGGAGAGCAAGATGACCGTCGATTGCCAGAACTGCCCATTGCGCGACTGCGAAGGTTTCCAGCCGATGACCGATGACACGGTGCATTTCATGCGCCGCTTCAAAAAGGGTGAGCTGCAGGCGGAACCGGGCACGCAGATCATGACCCAGGGCAGCAGCTCCACGCATTTGTTCACGTGCCTGGAAGGACAGGGCGTGCGGTACAAGGATCTACCCAATGGGGAGCGGCAGGTGATCAGCTTTGTCTTGCCGGGAGATTTCATTGGTCTGCAAGCAGGCGTGATGGGTGAAATGACCCATTCCGTCGAGGCGACGACCGAGATGACGCTGTGCACCTTCAACCGATCAGATTTCTGGAATCTGTTCAAAGAGCAGCCCGCGCGCGGCTTTGACATCACGCGCATCGCGGCGCTGGAGGAGTGTTTCCTGGGCGAGGCGCTTGCGGTCATCGGTCAGCTTAAAGCCCGGGCGCGCGTCGCCTGGGCGCTCTGGCGGTTTCAAACCCGGCTGGAAGAGGTCTGCGAAGTGACGGACGGCCATGTGCCCTTGCCTTTCAAGCAACAGGACTTGGCCGATGCCGTTGGCCTTTCGCTGGTGCACACGAACAAGACCCTCGCGCGCCTGCGCGAGGACCAGATCGCCACGTGGTCGGACGGTTGGCTGACAGTACATGACCCGGAAAGGCTGGCAGCGGAAGCTGCGGTTGCAGACTGCGAGACCACGCCGCGGCCCTTGATCTGATGGGCCCGCGGTCGCCTGCGATGGAACGATCGCCCTGCAAGCCGGTTCAGTTTCCACACGCTAAAATAAAGGAGAAAGACAATGGACTTTCCACTTATCGGGCTGCTCTCATTCAGCACCTTCGTGCTTGTCATTGGGTTTGCGCTCTACAGCAAACGAAAGGTCGAAAAGCGGATGGATGACCCTAACAGCACCAAATCTACACTGGCCGCTGACAAATCCTCAACCGGCACACCTGCTGACGTCTGAGACGAAAAAGCGCGCTGCGGGATTCCCTGGAGCGCGCTTCTTTCAATTCAAACCTTTAGACTATTTTTCCCCCTGACAAAATCCGACAGCAAACGCAGCGATCAGAGCCTGTGGTGAAACATCGTCGCCCTGCGGCGCGTTTTGGCGCTGACCACATCGCAAAGGCTCCGGCGCCTGCGCCCGGCGCGCATCGTGCTTCTTGCGAAAAGCCGCAAAGACGAAAATTGAAGCGCACAGAAGGCTGGCAGCGGAGACATAAAGCGCCGCTTCAATCGGGCCGACGAGTTCTCTGAGCAGCAAAAACCCAGCGATCAGCGCAAAGACCATGGCAAAGGTGAAGAATGCCAGCGCGCAGACAATCAGCAAAGTCTTGCGCAGAGCGGCCTCCGCCTTCTCCTGCGCTTTCAGCCGGGCGGTGGTCATCAGAGGTTGCGCGGACCCAAACATCAGCGCCGGTTGAAGAAAGCCGCGACGATCAGGCCAGCCAGAAACGCGATGCCCGTAGCGGCGATGGGGTTCGCCTTGATGTGATCCTCCGCGCTCTGTCTCGCTTTTTGCCCTTCAGTCAGGGCGCGCGCATAGACTTGCTGCGCTTCCGCGGACAACCCTTCGATTTGGTTGGCCGCGCTGTTCATCGCATCCGATGTGGCTTCCCGTGCTGTGCTTCCAGCCATCATCGCAAGTGTTTCAATGTCCTGCTGCGCGCGGTGAAGCTGCTCTTCGAGTTCCTTTGCCGTGGCCATGTGTCTCTCCTTCGCATTTGCGCTCGGCCGCGCGGCGCCCTGCCGCTGCCTCTCAGTAAACTGCGCGGATAACTAACAAACGCACCAAACGTTCCGTGCGCGCATGCGCGTGTCCTTTCGCACCTCGTCTTTGCTCTTTCGCCAGCACGCTGGGAACGCTTTCCCGAAAGGTCCGTTAAAAATCGGGAAGGAGATCAATATGTTAAAAGCAGCTGTCCTGAGCATCACCGCATCCGTCATCGCAACCACAAGCTTTGCAGCAGAGGATCCGGTTTGCATGCAATCCGCGGAATTGGAGGCAAGCCTCGTTGATTGGTACAACGAGACGCTGGTGTCGATGGAAACGCCCGACACCTTCGTTTGGGCGTCTGGCGTCGGCGGCACCTGGACGCTGGTGGAATACATCGAAACCGCGGACGGAGAGGTTGCCTGCGTCATCGCCACCGGCACCGATTGGCAGCCCAACATGGGTGACGACATGCTGCTGGCGCTGGCGGAGAATTGAGTTGCGCTAAGCTCTGCGATCAGCCCCCCGGCAGGATCTTACCGGGGTTCATGATATTCTCAGGGTCCAATGCGCGCTTGATGGCACCCATCACGTCCACCGCGCCCTGCCCCAGCTCTTTGACCAGGTAAGGCCGTTTGCCTTGACCGATACCGTGCTCGCCGGTGCAGGTCCCTTCCATCGCAATCGCCATATCATTGAGCCAGCTGACAAAGGCCGCCGCCCGCGCGCGTTCTTCCGGGTCTGCTTTGTCGATCAACAGCGAGGCGTGGAAGTTCCCGTCGCCCGCGTGGCCCACGACAGGCGCGATCAGCGACATCTCTTGCGCTTTCGCCTCACAGGCCGCCACCGCCTCCGCTAGCCTTGAGATCGGCACGCAAACATCTGTCGCCACGCCCTCACAGCCGGGCCTGAGTGCCAGCATCGCCCAATAGGCATCGTGGCGCGCCTTCCACAGCTTGGTGCGGTCCTCCGCGCTGGTGACCGCCTCAAACCCGGTGCCGCCCTCTTCGGCGGCGAGCATGCCAAAGGTGTCCGCCTGCTCAGCGACACTCGCGTCTGATCCGTGAAATTCCAGCAACAGCAGCGGCGTCTCCGGCAGCTCTAGCTTTGAATAGCTATTTAGGGCCTGCACCACGAGCGTGTCCAAAAGCTCAATCCGGGCCACCGGCACGCCGTATTGGATGGTGGCCATCACAGCGCGCGACGCCGCTTCCACGCTCGGGAACGAACAGCGCGCCGCCGACATCGCCTCTGGGATGCCCTGCAAGCGCAACGTGATTTCCGTGATCATGGCCAGCGTGCCCTCGGAGCCCACCAAAAGCCGCGTGAGGTCATAGCCAGCCGAGGATTTGCGCGCGCGGCTGGCGGTGCGGATGATGGTGCCATCCGCCATCACCGCCTCCAGGCTCAGCACGTTGTCTTTCATGGTGCCGTAGCGCACCGCGTTGGTGCCGCTGGCCCGCGTCGCCGTCATCCCACCAAGGGAGGCATTGGCACCAGGATCGATGGGAAAGAACAGCCCCTGGTCGCGCAGATGGGTGTTGAGCGCCTCGCGCGTGACACCCGGTTGCACCCGGCAATCGAGATCGGCGGCATTGACCTCAAGCACCTGGTCCATCTGGCTCATATCAATGCAGATGCCGCCCGCGGGCGCGTTCACGTGGCCTTCAAGCGAGGTACCGGTGCCATAGGCGATGATCGGCACCTTGTGATCGGCGCAGACCCGTACGACATCGGCCACCTCCTGCGTGGAGGCGGCAAAGACCACCGCGTCGGGGGCCTGCGTTTCGATCCACGTGGTGGTGTGGCCGTGCTGCTCGCGGATCGCCTCCCCGGTCTGGCAGCGTTCACCAAACTGCTGTTTGAGCACGCCCAGAACGGTGCCGATCCCCGCCTCGTTCCGCGGGAGCGCTGTCACCTCCACCATTTGTTATCCTCCCATGGCAATGCCTTCGCGGCGCGGATCCGCCCCGCCCTGCAATTCTTCCCCGATAGCAATCATATGCAGGCCCGAGGTCAAGGCCCGGGTGCCCACCTCAAAGCCCATTGCGGTGAGCGGCGCTGCCAGCGCCTCGGCTGCCGTGCCCTCCTCCAGATCGTATTTGCCAAAGCGGTTGACTGCATGGGGCAAGGCCGCTGCCTGCTGAGGGTCGAGCCCCCAAACCAGATGCGCAATCACCGCTTGCGCCACATAGCCGATGATCCGGCTGCCCCCCGGGCTGCCCACCGCCAGCACCGGAACGCCGTCCTTGAGCACGATGGTCGGCGCCATGGAGGACCGTGGCCGCTTGCCCGGCTCCACCCGATTGGCGATGGGAATGCCGCCGTCATGGCTGCGAAAGGAGAAATCAGTGAGCTCGTTGTTGAGCAAAAAGCCCCCCACCATCAACCGGCTGCCAAAGCCGTTTTCGATGGTAGTGGTCATCGACGCCACATTCCCCGCCGCATCCACGATGGAAATGTGCGAGGTGGAGGGAAACTCAAGCGAGGTATCATCCGCCCAGTTGAGCGCATGGTCAAAATCGGGCGAGCCCGCGAAAACCTCCTCCAGCGCGGTCTCCCCGCTCAAAAGCTGCGCGCGCAGGCGCAGATATTCCGGATCAAGCAGCCCCGCCACCGGCACCGGCACGAAATCACTGTCCGCCAGGTACCGCCCCCGGTCCGCAAAGGCCAGGCGCGCGGCATCGCCCATCAGGCGGCGCACCTGCGCGTCCATGGGCCCCGCGCTCAGGTCATAGCCGTCGAGCAATCCCAATATCTGCCCCACGGTCGTAGCGCCGGAAGACGGCGGGCCCATGCCGCAAACCTGGTGCGCACGAAACGCCGAACAGACCGCCGGGCGCTCTTTCACCTGATAGATGCTCAGATCGATCTCGCTCAAAACGCCTGCATTCGCAGCGCCCTGCACGGTCTCCACGATGCTGGCAGCGATCTCGCCTTCATAAAAGACCCCTGCCCCGCCTTCCGCCATGGCGCGCAGCGTTGCCGCATACGCGGGGTTGCGCAGCAGGCTGCCCTCCGCGATGGGCGCGCCACCGGGCAGGAAATAGGCTGCTGTCACATCAGAACTTGCCAGCCGCTCAGCATCGCCCGCGACCATGCCCGCCAGGCGCGGCGACACGGCAAAACCGTCTTCCGCCAGCGCAATCGCGGGTGCCAAAAGGTCCGCCCATACTTGCTTGCCCCAGCGCGCGTGCACCTCGCCCATCAGCGCAGGCGTGCCGGGCGTGCCGACGGAGCGCCCGCCCACGACAGCGTCGAAAAAGCCCATCGGCTCGCCATTCTCATCCTGAAAGAGCCGCGGCGTTGCCGCCAGCGGCGCGGTCTCGCGCCCGTCCAGCGTGGTCACCTCGCCCGAGGCGGCATCATACCAGACCAGGAAAGCCCCGCCGCCAAGACCGGAGGACTGCGGCTCCACCAGCCCCAGCACGGCTTGAACCGCCACCAGTGCATCCGCCGCCGTGCCGCCCGCCGCCAGCACATCCCGGCCCACCTTGACCGCATGGGGATTGGCCGCCGCCACCATGAAATTCTGCGCCACCACAGGCGCGCCCGCCGCCTTGGCCTCCAGCGCCTCGGCAGCCGCCTCTGGCCAACCGCCAAAAACCCCCACGCCCGCGGCTTCGGGATCAACCGCATCCGCCGCCTGCTGCGCCGATACCGCCCCCGCCCCCGCCACCACCAAAGCCAAAACGCTCAACCCAAACCGCATCCGTTTCTCCTTTTTCTGGCCAAAAATATCCCGGGAGAGCTCGAGAGGGCAGCGCCCTCTCGTCAGCAAAATAAAATCAAATGCGGCGCAGCCGCTCAATCTACCTCACGCCCGGTCAGAGCATCGACGGCACGACCTGATCAGGCGGCCTATGCCCGTCATCGAAGGTCTTGATGTTGATGATCACCTTCTCCCCCATCTCGACCCGGCCCTCCAGTGTGGCCGAGCCCATGTGGGGCAAGAGTACAACATTTTCCAATTCCCTCAACCTGGGGTTGATGGCCGGGCGCGCGCTGGTGCCGTGCTCGTAGACATCGAGCCCCGCGCCCCGGATCTCGCCCGCGCGCAGCATGCGCGTCAGCGCATTCTCGTCGATCACCTCCCCGCGGGAGGTGTTCACGATCACCGCATCCGGTTTCATCAGCTTCAGCCGCCGCGCGTTCATCAGATGAAAGGTGGAGGGCGTATGCGGGCAATTCACGCTGATCACATCCATGCGCGCCACCATCTGATCGAGGCTCTCCCAAAAGGTCGCCTCCAGCGCGGCCTCGATCTCTGCATGCAAGCGGCGGCGGTTGTGGTAATGCACCTGCATGCCAAAGGCTGCGGCACGGCGCGCCACCGCCTGGCCGATCCGGCCCATGCCAAGAATCCCCAACCGCCGCCCCGACAGGCGGCCCCCCATCAGCGCGGTGGGGGCCCAGCCGTCCCAGGCGTCCTGCTGCATCAGCGCCATACCCTCCGACATCCGCCGGGTCACCGCCAGGATCAGCGCCATGGTCATGTCGGCGGTATCATCCGTGAGCACTCCGGGAGTGTTGGACACCAGCACGCCGCGCTGGCGCGCGGTGGCCACGTCGATGTTGTCCACGCCCGCGCCGTAGTTCGCAATGAGCTTCAGCCGGTCGCCCGCCTGCGCGATGAGCCCTGCGTCGATCTCATCGGTGACGGTGGGCACCAGCACATCCGTGCTTTTCATGGCCTCCGCCAGGGCCTCGCGGGTCATCGGGGCATCCTCAGCCCGCAGCGTCACATCAAAAAGCTCCGACAGGCGCGTCTCGACCACGTCGGGCAACCGTCGCGTGACTACAACACTCAGACGTTTCTTTGGCATGGTGCTCCTCCCCGAACTGGCGCGCGGCCCTCTTTGCTCGCATGGTGTCCCATGAGACCGCGCGGCACAAGAACCCGCGGCGCAAAAGAGCATCAGACACTCCGGGCAGGCAGGCACCATGACACGTATCCGGCTGGCTTCAGCGCTAATCGCTTGCGTTCTGTGTTGGACGCAGATCAGCACAGCTTTGGCACAAGAGATGGGGCGGGTCACGAACCTGCCCCTGCCGCGCTATGTTTCCCTGAAGGCGTCCGAAGGCAACGTGCGGCGCGGCCCCTCGCTGACCCACCGCATCGACTGGGTCTTCAAACGCCGCAACATGCCGCTGAGGATCACCGCAGAGCACGGCCACTGGCGCCGGGTGGAGGACCGCGACGGCATGGGCGGCTGGGTGCATTACTCGCTTTTGTCAGGCGTGCGCACCGTGCTGGTGGAAAAGGACATGCTGGCCCTGCACGCGCGCCCTGATCCGGGTGCGCCGGTGATGGCAGCGCTTGAGCTAGGCGTCGTGGCACGGCTGGGCAAATGCCAGCGCGAATGGTGCGAGCTGCGCACGGGCGGCTACCGCGGCTGGGCGCCGAAAGCGCGGATCTGGGGTGTTGCAGCGCAAGAGCTGCGCGACTGATCCCGGGGCCACGCCGCCCCGGACGCTGATCCGGGGCCTCCCGGTTCGGCGCGCGTGCCGACTCAAATCCAAAACCCCAGACAACCCCCTTCAATCAAAGCACCCGCCCAACAGGCACTGCCCTGCTGCGCCGTCCCGTCCCCATGGGGCGGCGCATCTGCGCCACCCCGCGGGACGGCGCGTGGACTTCTGTCTTAAATGTCTCAGGCCTTTGATCGGAGGCTCTAGGTCTTGCCTACAAACGCATTGATCCGCCGCGCCAGCTCCGGGCCCACGTCCTCTTGCAGGAAATGCCCCGCGCCCGCCAGCACCACATGATCCTGCCCCGCCGCCCCCGGCATGCGCCGCTGAAACACCTGTTCGACCCCCGCCATGATCTTGTCAGCGGCCCCGAAGGTGGTCAGCACTGGCAATTCCAGTCCGCGCAAGACCTCCCAAGCCGCGCGGTTTACCGCGGCTTCCGGGTCCTCGGGACTGTCGGGCACCAGCAAGGGGAATTCCCGCGCCCCCGCCTGATAGCTGGCATCGGGAAAGGGCGCGTTATAGGCTGCGACTTCCGCCGCTGTAATCTTTGACGTCGTTCCGCCATAGACGATCCGGCCCGCATCGAAGGGATCGCAGGTTTGCGAATAGGCCCGCCAGGCCTCGAACGCAGGGCCCATCGGCTGATCGCCCGTGGGCAACGCGGTATTGCCCACAACGAGACGCGCGAACCGCTCAGGCATGGCGGCGAGGAGCCGTAGCCCGATGAGCCCGCCCCAGTCTTGGGCAAACATCGTGATGCCTTTGAGATCAAGGGCTGCGAGCACTTGCGCCATCCAGCCCACATGCGCGCGGTAGGTGTAATCAGAACGCCGCGCGGGCTTATCCGAGCGGCCAAACCCCACCAGATCGGGTGCCACCACCCGGTGACCCGCCGCCACCAGAGGCGGGATCATGTGCCGGTAAAGATAGCTCCAGGTCGGCTCACCGTGCATCAAGAGCACCGGCGCGGCCTCCGCCGGGCCTTCGTCGATATAGTGCACGCGCAAGGACCCGCCTGCGTCGTCCGCGATCTCCACATAATGAGGACCAAAAGGAAAATCCGGCAGGTTTTCAAACCGCGCGTCCGGGGTTCTGAGCAATTGCATGGGGCACTCCTTTTGAGCCACATTAGCCGCGCAGACCCCCAACTCAAGGACAGCCCATGCAGGCCATCACCTATTCCGCTTTCGGCCCTGCAGGGGATGTCCTGAAACAGGCGACCCTGGACACGCCAGAGCCCGGACCTGGCGAGGTCCGCGTGCGGCTGGCGTTCTCCGCCGTGAACCCGTCGGACGTCAAAGCGCGCGCGGGCAGCCGCCCGGGCGTGACCGCCCCGCCCTATCCGCGCATCATCCCCCACAGCGATGGCGCGGGCGTGATCGAGGCGGTGGGCGCAGGTGTCGATTACGCCCGGATCGGGGAAGAGGTCTGGATCTGGAACGGGCAGTGGCAGCGCGCTTTCGGTACCGCCGCCAGCCACATCACGTTGCCCGCCGCCCAAGCCGTACCGCTGCCCCCCGGCATCCCCCTTGAGACCGGCGCGAGCCTCGGCATCCCGGGGCTGACCGCCTGCCACGCAGTCTTTGGCGGGGGGGAAATCAGGGACCGCTGCGTGCTGGTGCAGGGCGGTGGGGGCACGGTCGGGCTCTTGGCGGTGCAGCTTGCCAAATGGGGCGGCGCGCGGGTGATCGCGACCTGCAGCCCGGGCGACCGCGCGCGGGTCATGCAAGCGGGCGCGGACGTGGTCCTGGACTATGCGGCCCCCGACCTTTCAAAGGCCATTCTGGAAGCCAACGGCGGCCAGGAGATCGACACGATCATCGAGGTTGAATTCGGGCACAACGTCGCGCAGGACGCCGCCGTGATCGCCGCGAATGGCCGCATCGCAGCCTTCGGCTCCGCCAAGGAGATGACGCCAACCCTGCCCTTCGGGCCGCTCCTGTTCAAAGCGGTGACGATCGACATCCTGCTGATCTACCTGTTGCCCGAAGCCCAGCGCGCGGCGGCCATCGCCCGGCTGCATGCCGCCCTGTCCGACGGCGCGCTGCACTGCCCGGTGCAAGAGGTCTTTGCCCTCAAAGACACCGCGCGCGCCCATGAGGCGGTAGAGGCTGGCGGGCGCACCGGCGCGGTGCTGATCGACTGCTCGGGCTGAGCGCCGGAAACCGAAATCCCGGTTTGCCAAAGGCGGTACCCCGCTTTAGGCTCCGAGGCATTATTCAATGTGGATTTTCCTATGCTTCGTTTGCTTCTGCTGGTTTTTTGCCTTTCGCTTCCCCTCATCCTTCACGCCCAGGGCGATCAGCCCTCCGGTACGATCACTGTCGAAGACAGCGCCGAGAACGACGCCGCCATCGCCACACGCATCCGGGATATCCTGGGCGAACTTGAGGGCTATGACGACATCTCCGTGACCGTCTCCTCGGGCATCGTGACGCTGCGGGGCACCACGCTCGATGCCTCCAAGGCCGCGGATTTGAACGAACTGGTGGGCCGGGTCGAAGGCGTGGTGGCCATTGAAAACAACGTCACCGAATCCACTGAAGTGATGGAGCGGCTGAACCCCGCGGTCGAACGCTTCATCGCGCGGTTCTGGCAGATCCTCGCCTTCACACCGCTGGCGCTGATTGCCATCGGGGTGTTTCTGGCCATTGTTCTATTCGGCTTTTTCATCGCGAGGCGCAAACAGCCCTGGAACCGGCTCGCGCCCAACGCCTTTATCGCCGACATCTACCGCCAGATCATCCGGCTTGGCTTTATCGTCGGCGGGCTTGTGGTGGCGCTTGATATCCTCAACGCGACCGCCCTTCTGGGCGGCATCCTCGGCGCTGCGGGCATCGTGGGCCTGGCCATCGGTTTTGCGGTGCGCGACACGGTGGAGAACTTCATCGCCTCCATCATGCTCTCCATCCGGCAGCCGTTCCGGCCCAATGACGCGATTGAGATCAACGGAGATGAGGGCAAGGTCATCCGACTCACCAGCCGCGCGACCATCCTCTTGAGCTTTGACGGCAATCACATCCGCATCCCCAATTCGACCGTCTTCAAAAGCCGCATCCTGAACTATTCGCGCAACCCCGAACGCCGCTTCAGCTTTGAGCTGGGGCCGGCCTACGGCACCGACATGGCGCTGGCCGAGCAGCTCGCGCTCGACACCATGAACGCTCTGCCCTTCGTGCTGCAAAGTCCCGCGCCCGCGGTCTGGATCACCGAATTGGGCGGGTCGTCCATCGGGCTGCGCGTGACCGCCTGGATCGACCAACGCGAAACCGGCCTCGTCTCCGCCAAGTCGGAGGCGATCCGCGTGGCGCTCGCCGCTTTTGACGCCGCGGGCATCGAAATGCCCGAACCGACCTACCGATTGATTACCCAAGGCGGCGCCGCACCCGAGCTGCCCACGGGCGGCCCGAGAGAGGCCCGCACAGCGCCGCCCGCGCAGCCGGTGGACGCAGCCCAGGTTGTGGAGGACGCAGGCGTGCAGGTTGTGGACACCAGCCAGGACAAGGCGCTGGAAAAGCTGGTGGACGACGAACGCGCCGACCGTGAGCGCCCGGACCTGCTGCGCCGGGAAGCGGCAGAAGAATAGCGTGATTTTGCCATTTGGGGACTTGCGCCGGAGCCGTCCGGCGCTTATTCAGCCCCACGTTGCTGGGGTGTAGCCAAGCGGTAAGGCAGCGGTTTTTGGTACCGTGTACCGTAGGTTCGAATCCTACCACCCCAGCCATTCTTTTTCTACGGTGACATCCAGCGAGACTTGGTACTTTTGCCGGTCAAGAATGGAATTTTCATCATTTTGGGTGAGTTTGGGAGCCTTCTGTCTATAAAGGTTGCCCTTTTTGTTCGATTTGAAAAGCTTCTCCAGAACAGTGCAGCCAGTCGGTCTTGGATTCGGCACCCAGGGCGGATTCCAGACATTCGCGGCAGGTGCGAAGTGCACGAAAAAACTTGCCTAATACAGACATTAGCGTCAATTCGAACGAGCTTTTTCACAACATGAACGTCTGGTTGGCTGCGATTTAGAACAGTTCATCGCGCCTGTTGCTTCCTATTGGCGATCGAACAGTGGGCGAACAGTGACCTGCCCCCGAAATTTCGTTCCATTCAAAAGGAGAGTCTGCTCTCGTAACGTTCAAAGCAACGAGGAGAACGAAGAATGCGGAAGTCACGATTTACTGAGGAACAGATCGTCGGGATTTTGCAGGAATATGCTGCGGGTGCCAAAGTTTCTGAGCTTTGTCGCAAGCACGGCATGTCCGATGCTACGCTGTACAAGTGGAAAGCCAAGTATGGCGGCATGACTGTCTCGGAGCTGCGGCGACTGAAGGACCTGGAGGCTGAGAACTCGGAGCTGAAGCGCCTTCTGGCCGACGCCATGTTGGATAATGCTGGTCTCAAAGGTCTGCTGGCAAAAAACTCATAACGGTTCGCCATGAGAGCCGCCATCGGTCCGAGGCCCATGGCGGACCAGCCCGCCGGGAAGCAGTGAGAACTCTGGTGACAGAACACCAATTCACACAAAGGCGGGCGTGCAGGCTGGTCGGGATTTCCAGATCGAGCCTGAGCTATCAGGCGCGCCCGGATCGCCACACGCGGCTCCGGGAACGTCTAATTACGCTTTCTGGCAAGCACAGGAGGTATGGTTATCGCATGCTGCATGCCAAGCTGGTGCGTGAAGGCTTCAGGGTGAACGTCAAAGCTGTCGAGCGGATTTACCGGGAAGAGCGACTGTGGCTGCGCCGTACGAAGCGTAAGAAGATCCCCAAGGAAGGTCGCGAGGGTGGCTGGTGCCCAATCGCAGCCAACCAAAGGTGGTCGCTGGATTTCACCTGTGACGCGCTGGCCAATGGGCGCAAGTTCCGGACAGCCAACATCAAAGATGATTGCACACGAGAGTGCCCAGCCATCGAAGCCGACTTTTCACTGCCCGGCGAGCGGGTTGTGGAAATGCTGCAGCGGGTCGCACAGGAACGCGGATATCCAGATATTCTGGTCGTGGACAACGGCCCCGAACTGCGTGGTCGCGCCCTTGATGCCTGGGCCGATGACCATGGTGTGCAACTCTATTTCATCGACCCGGGCAAACCGACCCAGAATGCGTACATCGAGAGTTTCAATGGCCGGTTCCGGGACGAGTGTCTGAACCAGCACTGGTTCACAAGCATCGGTGAGGCGCGCGAGATCATCGAAGAGTGGAGGATCGACTACAACACAGAGCGCCCACACAGCAGCCTGAAGTATCAAACCCCGGGAAGAGTTCGCAGCAGCGCGGCCCTTCCATAAAACGCAATGGCCGCAGACTCTTGAGCTACATGACGGCTCCGCGCCCGCGCCCATTGCGCACGCCGCCGAATGATGGCACACAAATGGAGAGCAAACTCGATTTATGAGCGGCCCTGAAAAATGGGGCAGGTCAGGCCAACTAGAGGATAAACGTGTCCCTTCGGCTGAGGGGGCAATACGGTTCTCAGATGAACCGAAACAAACCTGCGATGTGTTTCCGCGGACCTGGCAATCCGGGACGTCTCGTTGTGCTAGTTTTCTTCCCGCGCATTTTCAAATACCCTGAGCTGGGAAAGTTGAACTTCGATGTAGGCCAGCAAATCCTCATCCTGCGTCAGGGATTTCGCTTTCGCCAAAGCCTCCGCCGCGGCATCAGGCGCGCCCTTGCGGCGGTGGCCCTCACCAAGATGCGCCCAGGCATCCGCCAGATCAGGGTCAAGCTCTGTCGCTTTGACAAGCAACGCCATGCCGTCGTCCAACTGCCCCGTCTTCACCAAGGCCCAGCCGTTGGAAACCAAAACCGACGGGTCCTTAGGCGCGAGGGCATGGGCCCGGCGCAGGTACCCCGTGGCGCGCTCAAGCTCTTGATCGTTCAGCAACATGGCATAGCCAAGGGTTTTGAGGACGTGTGCCGTGTTTGGGTAGACTGACGCAACCGTTGTTAGGTCCCATATCGCCGCTTCGAAATTGCCGGCCTCCATCGCTGCGATGCCTTTGCGGTACCTCCAGACGGTCTGCGTGCCTGCGTCGCCGTCATTGGCTTGGACAAAGGCATCGGCCGCCGCCGCTGCAAGCCTCGCGCCGCCAACCTTCAAAAGCGCGTCCCAGTTCTGTTCAAGCAGATTCGGAAAGTTGGCATTTGACGCGGCAAGGGCACCCGCGGCTTTCCAGGGTTTGTCAGAGGTCAGTTCGAGCAAGACGGAGGCCAGTTCCTCCTCCTTCACAGGATCGAGGAAATAGGGCTTTGTCAATTCGATGGCAACGTCATACCGCCCGGCGCCAATGGCGTTGATTAATGCGGTCTGAAGCGAACCCGCGCTGTCCGCTTCCGCGTTCTTTTCATCTTGGGCGGTGCTCAAAGCATATGTAGCGAGCTCAGCAAAACTCACACTGTTCTCATTGGCGATGACCAAAAGCTTGTTGAAAGACTCCTTCACATCATCGGGTATGGTCAGCCCCAAGACCGTTTCATTCCGGTAAATCTCTTGGGCGACTGGATCAGGGTGCGTGTCAGTCACATCCGTAATGTAAAAATATGTCGGATGCCTTTCGACACCATTCCACCACGTCATCGGCACAGTGAACCGTTTCATGCCGAAGTATTCAGTGTCCAAGCGCGCTCTCAAAGCATCGGCTCTTTCAAGGTTTTGAGGCAAAAGCACGCCCTGCCGATACCAGCTTTCCAAAATCTCGAGGGCCTGCTTGTTGCGCTGAGCGGCGGCTTTTTCAACGAGCGCAATCGCCCTGTCGGTGTCACCGTCGTAGTCAACAAGCATCTGGGCAAGGTTCGCCCAATCGGCCGCAAGTCCGCGCTGCATCAGCCAATCATTTTCTGAAGCGAGGTAACTTTCCTTTTGTTCAATGACGTCCTCGCATATGGCCTGCTGCTTCGATGGTGCCAAATCACTGGTCCGGATACGACTGCAAGAAGGCAACTGATTGATCGCCTGGTTAATCCAATACCGCTCCATCGCGCCAATTTCATCGGCGTCGTCTGCGGGCACCTGATCCGATACGAGCTGAAGCAACGTGTCGCGCGCTCCCTCCAATTGCCCGAGCCACTTGAGCGCCTCACCCTTTCTGAATTGCACTTGCACCAATTCATCCGCGTAGTATCTATTTGTTGACCAGACATCTGATCCATCACTCAGCAAAGCGATGTGTTCTTGCGTGACGCGAAGCAGCGCCAATTTTTCTTCAGACGAAAGTGCTTTTTCTCCAATTACCTCAAAATTGATGCGCGTTTTTTCTAGACTGTCTTCGTAGTCTTTCCGATGAGATACGTTCGCAGGGTCGTCAAAAAACAGTTTGGCTCGAAGATCGACAGCCTCTAGCTGTGAGATCGCAGCATCATGGCGACGTCCCAGCTTTGATAAAGTGTCACCTGACCAATGTAATATGTGACCGAGCATCACATTTATATCCGTCGACCAAGGCGCTTGCGCGTACCCTTTCCGAGCGGCAGTTTCCGCGCGTTTGAGACCACTCAGATAAATATGAGGTTGATCATGATCTAGACTCGCAACGTTGTTCAACGCAGCAGCAGCCAAATACCGGGCATCAACAGAACTTGGGTTACGATCAGTGTACAAGGTAAGAAAATCGATCTCACTTTTATAAAGCGCAAGCCCTTTGATGGTTGAGGCTTCTTCGCCACCGATATCACCACCCGTAATTACTAATGCCAAAATGTGCAGGCAATTTGCCCGGGCCAGCAGGACTTCATCGGGCTCGCTCGCTTTGTGCTCACCCAGTGCTTCCAAGCATTTCTCCGAGGCATCTGCACCATCAGTGTAACGCTTAAGCTTCCAAAGTGCTCTACCTTGCCGCGTCAAAGCCTCCGCCTGTGCAACCCGATACTCGGTCGTGGCATCTGATACTGAGACTTTATTGTAGGCCAGAACTGCAAAGTCATATGACTTCTGGTAGTCCTGACGCTCAAACTCGACCACCGACTTCAACCGATGCACCTGCGCCTCAAGCAGGATCGCTTCATCCCCGCCGGAAACGGCTTTCGCAAGAGCCTCCTCCGCGGCTGCCAATTGCCGTTCGGTCTCCGCCAGATTGTTACTAGATGTGATATCAGCAAAGCGCGTCATCATCCGTGCGCGCACAAACGCCAGTTCCTCAGAATCCCCAACCCGATTTTGCATCTCATCGAGGAAGTCTTCTCCCGACGCCAAAATGGCTTGCACCTTGTGTGACGGGATGGCTGCGCTGTCCGCGAAATTGTCAGTGAGCGCCGTCATGAACGTGTCGGTCGCATCCAAGGCAACGGCATAGGCTTCCTGCGCGCGGTCGCGTTCCTGCTGTGCGGCGTCGCGCGCGACGGTGAGTTCTTGGTTAGACTCCTCCAATTCCCTGTTCTGCCGCGCGATTTCCACGGCCATGTTCTGGCTGTCGAAATAAAACCAAGTCGCAACGCCGCCCAAGGCCGCGATCAGGGAGGCGGCCCACAAAAGCCGCCGGTTTTGCCGCCGGCTGCGCTCCAGCGCCGCGGCGCGTTCCGCCTCGCGGGCGCGGCGTGCGCGCTCCGCTTCTGCCGCCGCTTGCTCACGGGCCGACAGGCGCGCGGCTTCAGCCTCAATGGAGGCTTCCACATAGGCCAGGACCAGCGGAAAGCCTTCCAGGAGCTGCGGATTGTCCGCCACCAGCCTCTCCGCCTCCTGCAGCTTGAGACCGGGCGGGAGCAACAGCTGCCGCGCGCTGTCGGGGTCTTCTTCAAGCAGCGCGTGCCAGCGCGCGGCGTCAGGCTCGATCCGGTCCCGCATCGCGAGATCTTCGCGCGCCTCATCGACCCAATCGCTCAGCGTCTTCCATTCCCGGATCAGCGCTTCATGGGCGATCTCGATCTGGTGATCATCCGCGAAAATGAGCCGTTCATCCGCCAGCCGGTCCACGATTCGGCGCGCGTCATCGGTGATCGGGCCCACCGGGGCGGGGCGTTTGGAATCGAGCGACCCCTGACCGGGCCGCACCAGGCGCAAGAGCAAGGCGCGCGTGAGCTCCCGGGCCTCTGGCTCCAGGCTCGCGTAAATCTCATCCGCGCGCGAGGCGATGGCACCGCGCACCCCGCCAAGCCGCTCATAGGCGGCATGGGTGATCGCCCCCGACGCAGGATCCCGATCCACCCAGAGCTTTTCAAGCAGAAAACTGACCAGCGGCAAGGCACCGGCCTCGCCTTTGATCTCTTCAGAGATGCGATGCGCCAGACCGTCTTCGAAGACCGCGCCAAGCCCGCGCGCGGGCGCCTCGATCGCTTCTTCCATTTCCGAGCGGGCCAGCGGCGCGATGTTGATCTGCCCGGATTGAAACAGGGCCGCCAGATCCGCGCGCTCGGTAATGCGGTGGTATTGATCGCCCCGCAGCGTCAGCACAACGTGAAACGGCAGGCCCGACCGCGCGACCGCATGGATCAGCTCATCCAGGAAACGTTCGCGCTGCTCCTTTTGGACCAGCGTGAAAAGTTCCTCGAATTGATCGACAAAGAGCAAGAGCCGATCGATGCCCTTGTTCTTGTCCAGAATACGCCCCGCGATGCGCGCCAGCGCGCCCTTGCCGTCGTCATCATCCGCTTTCAGACGGCGTTTGATCGCGACCAATTCGGTATCGTATTCGGATTCGGCGAGCGTGCTTTCGGGGTAGAGGTCACCAATCAGTCTCGCGGCAAGCGCCTCCAGCGGGTCCTCGCCAGGGGTCATGTCAAGCACGTGCCAAACCGCGCCGGAGTGCGGATCCCTGAGTTTCGGCAACAGCCCGGCGCGCACAAGCGACGACTTCCCGCCCCCCGTGCCGCCCACAACAGCGACAAAGCGGTTTTCTTTCACCGCTTCCGAAAGCGCGACCGAAGCCTCATGCCGCCCAAAATAGAACGCCGCATCTTCTTCGCGAAACTGCCCCAACCCTCTGTACGGGTTGATCTCTTGCCGCAATCGGTCAGAGGCCTTGGCCAGACCATCCGGCAAAGTACCCGCCGCCGCTGTCGCAAGCGCGCGCACCCCGTTTTGCCAGTCCGACCGCAGGTCCACCCAGGTATTGAGCTCCAGAAAACCCAAGGGCGTTTTCGTCAGATCCGCGCGCTCGGTAATGCGGTG
This sequence comes from Pseudomonadota bacterium, assembly GCA_039024775.1. Lineage (GTDB taxonomy): Bacteria > Pseudomonadota > Alphaproteobacteria > Rhodobacterales > Rhodobacteraceae > Sulfitobacter. Next base: position 92 of record JBCCPS010000023.1, on the reverse strand, counting down.
GTATTGATCGCCCCGCAGCGTCAGCACAACGTGAAACGGCAGGCCCGACCGCGCGACCGCATGGATCAGCTCATCCAGGAAACGTTCGCGCT
>JBCCPS010000022.1:0-41546 GCA_039024775.1 Pseudomonadota bacterium | reverse complement strand
TTTTGAAACGGTGCTGGAGGCGGATGGCAACACGCTCTTCCAGCGAAAAGGGACACAAAAGAGAGCTTAGGCAGACGACATGGTTCAACTGACGCTTCCAAAGAATTCGCGGATCACCCGTGGCAAGACCTGGCCCCGGCCGGAAGGTGCGACCAACCTCAAGGAGTTTCGCATCTACCGCTGGTCGCCCGATGACGACAAGAACCCCAGCGTGGACACCTATTTTGTCGATCTGGATACCTGCGGCCCGATGATGCTGGACGCGCTGATCAAGATCAAAAATGAGATCGACCCCACGCTGACCTTCCGCCGCTCCTGTCGTGAGGGGATCTGCGGGTCTTGCGCGATGAACATCGACGGGATCAACACGCTGGCCTGCACCTATGGCATCTCTGAGGTGAAAGGCGTGGTGAAAGTCTATCCGCTGCCGCACATGCCGGTGGTCAAGGACCTGATCCCGGATCTCACGCACTTTTACGCGCAGCACGCCTCCATCAAGCCCTGGCTTGAGACGGACACGCCCGAGCCGCGCAAGGAGTGGCGGCAATCGGTGGAGGACCGGGAGCATCTCGATGGGCTTTACGAGTGCATCATGTGCGCCTGCTGTTCGACATCCTGCCCCAGTTATTGGTGGAACGGCGACCGCTATCTTGGGCCCGCGGCGCTGCTGCACGCCTACCGCTGGATCATTGATTCACGCGATGAGCATACGGGCGAGCGGCTGGATAACCTGGAAGATCCGTTCAAGCTCTACCGGTGCCACACGATCATGAATTGCGCCAAGACCTGTCCGAAGGGGCTGAACCCCGCGGCGGCGATTGCCAAGATCAAGAAGCTGATGGTGGAACGGGCGGTTTGAGCAAGCCCAAGCCGACGCTCGATTTCAAATCCGAGCAGGAGTTCGAGGCGCTTTGCCGCTACCTCGGCGACCGAATGCACTATCTCAACCGCGTTGCGATGGGGGAAAGCGGGTTTGCCTGGTCAACGGCAGATATGCTCAAGCGTCTAGGACGCAGTTTTGCGGAGGGCTACAGGGACCCGTCGGTAACTGAGATGTTTGGCGATCCCGGCACCAAGGGTTTGCCGCGGGCGGATCGGCCCAAAGCCCTGTTTTCACGCCTCTATCCCGAGGCAGAAGACTAAAGCGAGGACAGCCGCAGGCTGGATGAGCGGCGGCTCATCAAGCGCTGACACGCGCTTTCTTCGCCCTCGACGCGGGGCTGCGCGCCCGGTAGCCTTTCGATGAAGAGGGAGGTTCGGGATGGCGGACATTAAAGCGGATGTGATCATCGTCGGTGCGGGTCTGGCTGGCATGGTCGCGGCCCATGAGGCGATCAGCCGGGGCCGCCGCGTCCTGATGCTCGACCAGGAAGGCCAGCAGAGCCTTGGCGGGCAGGCCTGGTGGTCCCTGGGCGGGCTTTTCATGGTCAACACGCCAGAGCAGCGGCGGCTCGGGATCAAAGACAGTGCGGAGCTTGCGCTCAGCGACTGGATGGGGTCGGCCCAGTTCGACCGGCCCGAGGATGCCAATCCAAAACTCTATGCGGAGCGTTTCATCGACTGGGCGGCAGGCGGCATGCGGTCCTGGGCCTACGGGCTAGGCATGCGCTGGTTTCCGGTGGTGGGCTGGGCCGAGCGCGGGGGCGACAGCGCGCACGGGCACGGCAATTCGGTCCCGCGCTTTCACATTACCTGGGGCACGGGCACCGGCGTGGTCAAACCCTTGGCCGCGCTGATGGCCCGCCACGCCGCAGCGGGCAAGCTCACCATGGCCTTCCGGCACCGCGTGACGGGCCTTGTGCAAACCGATGGGCGCATCACTGGCGTGACGGGCGATGTGTTGGAGGCCACGACCGCGGTGCGCGGTGCCAGCAGCTCGCGCGAGGTCGTGGGCCAATTCGAACACGCCGCCGACGCGGTGATCCTGACCACAGGCGGCATCGGCGCCAATCACGCGCTGGTGCGCAAACATTGGCCCACCGCGCGGCTAGGAGCAGCGCCTGAGCGCATGGTCTCGGGCGTGCCGGACTACGTGGACGGGCATATGCACGGCATCGCCGCGCAGGCGGGCGCGGGGCTGATCAATGAGGACCGGATGTGGCACTACTGCGAAGGGGTGCAGAACTGGTCGCCCATCTGGCCCAACCACGGCATTCGCATTCTGCCTGGGCCCTCCTCGATGTGGTTTGACGCCAAGGGGGACCGGATGGAGCTACCCTGCCTGCCGGGTTTCGACACGCTGGGCACGCTCAAACGCATCCTGAAGACGGGCCAGCACAGCTGGTTCATCCTGACCCAGAAGATCATCGAAAAGGAGTTCGCACTGTCGGGCTCCGAACAGAACCCCGATCTGACCGATGGCGGCTGGAAAGAGGTGCTGCAGGCGCGCCTTGGTAAGGGGGCCACGGGCGCGGTGGAGGCCTTCAAGCAGAAGGGTGCGGATTTCGTGGTGGCGCGCGATCTGGAGACGCTGGTGGCTGGCATGAATGAGATCACGCCGGAGCATCCGCTGGCGCTGGATCACATCCGCGACCAGATCGAGGCGCGGGACCGCCAGCTCAAGAACCCCTTTGCCAAGGACGCGCAGATCACCGCGATCCACGGCGCGCGGGCCTACAAGGGCGACAAGCTGATCCGCACCGCCAAGCCGCACCGCATCCTCGACAAGGCCAATGGCCCGCTGATTGCCGTGCGGCTCAACATCCTGACGCGCAAGTCGCTGGGCGGGCTGCACACCGACATCGAGGGCCGGGTGCTGACGCCGGAGGGCGCGGTGCTGGAGGGGCTTTATGCCGCTGGGGAGGTCTGCGGTTTCGGGGGCGGGGGCTATCACGGCTACAACGCGCTGGAGGGGACTTTCCTGGGCGGTTGCCTCTTTTCGGGGCGCATCGCGGGGCAAAATGCGTGAGCGGGAGCGCTTTACATGAGCCGTTCTGAGGCTCAGGGTCGCGCGGAGCCACAAATCGGAGCCGCCTCATGACCCTGGCCCCCTCAGACGCCACTGCGCGCCGCAGCATTGCGCCCGTGATCTGCTATCCCGTGGAGACCCTGCCGCAGCCAGACATGGCGCTGCTGGGCCGCGCCCGCGAAACCCTCACCAAGGTGGGCGAGGTGATCGCCGCCCCGCGTGAGGCGGCGACCTTTGAGGTGCCCGCAGGCCATTTCTTTCGCATCACCAGCGTGGAGGGCCCGCAGGTGGGTGACCTGAACCTCTGGCAGCGGGACAACCTAGCGGAGCGGTTCTATTCCGGCAAGACCCGCGCGCTGCACGGCACGCATATCACTACGGGCGAGCGGATGTGGTCCTCCTTTCCGTATCTGCGTCCCATGGCCACAGTGAGCCATGACACGTTGGGCTGGTACGGGATCGACGATTTTGGCGGGTCTGTACACGATGTGATCGGCACGCGCTGCGATCCTTATACGCATTTCCTGCTGTCGGGCGGGCAGTATCACCACTGCTGCCACTCCAACCTGACCCGCGCGCTGGCCGCGCATTTGGGCGTTTCGGTGGCGGAGGCGGAGCCCCATGTGCATGACGTGTTGAACGTCTTCATGTGCACCGGCTTTACCCGCGACACCGGCCAGTATTTCATGAAGGCGAGCCCCGTGCGGCCCGGCGACTATCTGGAGCTTTTCGCCGAGATCAACATTCTGGGCGCGCTCAGCGCCTGTCCGGGTGGTGATTGCTCGTATGAGCATTCCTCAGACGCGGCGGCCTGCTATCCGCTGCTGGTGGAGATTTTTGCGCCTGCTCCGGGGGCACTCGAGGGCTGGGTGCCGCCCGAGACAAACGGATATGACGGCAGCCACGGGGTGTGAGGCCTTAGCAATACCGCTCCACCTTCTGCGCCTGACTGTCCCAGTACCGGTCGCCATGGGCCCAGCCCACGGGCATGATCCGGTCCAGTTCTGCCCGGTCGTCCGGGGACAGCGCGATGTCAGGCGCGGCGAGCCATTCGGCCAGATGCTCGGGCGTGCGGGTCGCGGGGATGGGGATCTGATGGTCGCCCTGGTGCAACGTCCAGGCGATGGCCAGCGCCGATGTCGTCCAGCCGCGCGCGCGTGCAAAGTCGCGCAGTGCATCGCGGTAGGGAGCGTTGAAGCTCAGGTTCGGCTCATTAAAGCGGGGGATCAGGCTGCGAAACTCGCCTTCGGCGAAATCCGTCGGGCTGATCGACCGGTCCGTGAGATAGCCGCGCGCAACGGGCGAAAAGGGCACAAAGGCCACGCCAAGTTCGGCGCAGGTCTGGATCAGGCCAAGCTCTGGCAGGCGGGTCATGAGCGAATATTCGTTCTGCACCGCGCGGCAGGGATGCACCGCATGGGCGCGGCGCAGGGTTGAGGGCGCGACCTCGCTCAAGCCATAGCTGTCGATGAGGCCCTCTTCGATCAGCTTTGCCATCGTCTCCGCGACCTCTTCGACGGGCCGCGCCTGTTCGCGGCGGTGGATGTAGTAAAGCTCCACCTTGTCGCGGTTGAGCCGTTTCAATGATCCCTCAAGCTCCGCCCGGATGTGGTCGGGCGAATTGTCGAAATGATCCGCGCCGCGCACGATGCCCACCTTGGTTGCCAGCACGATTTTGGCACCGGTCTCCTTCAGGAACTTGCCGATCACCGCCTCTGAGGTGCCCGCGCCGTAGATGTTGGAGGTGTCCCAGAAGGTAATGCCCGCATCCACCGCGGCCTGCATGGTGACTAGGCTCGCCTCCTCCGTCGTGGGGCCGAACATGCCCGAAAAGCTCATGCAGCCCAGGCCCACCGCGCCCACCATCGGGCCGTCCGTGCCCAATTGGCGCTGTTTCATTCTGCCCGTCCCAGTCATGCGAATGCGGCCTCCAATGCAATTTCCACCATGTCGCCAAAGCTCCTTTCCCGGTCTTCAGAGGGCAGCGCCTCGCCCGTTTGCAGGTGATCTGACACCGTCAGCACCGCCAGCGCACGGCGTTTGTGGCGCGCGGCGAGCGTGTAAAGCTCGGCCGCCTCCATCTCCACGCCCAGGATGCCGTGCCGGACCATCTGCTCATCCAGATCGGGGCGTTCGGCATAAAAGACGTCTGAGGAATAGATGCCGCCCACGTGGGTCTTGGCGCCTTTGGTCTCGGAGGCCTTTACGGCAGCGCTCAGAAGGCCCCAATCGGCGGCAGGGGCAAAGTTCACCTCCCGGAAGATGCCGGAGGACGGCGAGGTGATCGTGCTGGCCGTCATCGCTATGATCACATCGCGGATGCCCACATGGGGCTGCATGCCGCCACAGGACCCGATGCGGATCAGCGTCTGCGCGTTATAGGTTGAGATAAGCTCATTGGCGTAGATCGACAGGGACGGCATGCCCATGCCGGAGCCCTGGATGGTCACGCGGTTGCCCTGCCAGGTGCCGGTGAAACCCAGCATGCCGCGCACTTCATTGACCAGTCGCGCGTCTTTCAGAAACGTCTCCGCCGCCCATTTTGCGCGGTAGGGATCGCCGGGCATTAAAACGGTTTCCGCGATCTCGCCTATCTGCGCGCCGATGTGAATCGTCATGTGCTCTCCCTGGTATTGACCGGCCCAGAGTGCCGCCAAACGGTCGGGGGGGACAAGGGCAAAGCACGCGGCGGCGGTCACCCGATAATCCGGGAGGCGCGCGGTGGAAATTTTTAAAATTTTACTCGGAATTGAAAAGGGGCCACAGCTCCCCCCGTGGCCCCATTCAATCTGGAATAGAAGAGGCTTTTAGATTTTGAGTTTCTCTTCTGCCGTGCCTTTTTCAACTTCCGCGATAAACCAATTTGGCTTGCGGCCTTTGCCGGTCCAGGTCTGGGCCGGATCCGCTGGGTTTGCGTATTTCGGCGCAGACACTGCACCTTTGGATTTTGCGCGTGATTTACGTGGCTTAGCCGCAGGCTTTGGCGCTTCTTCCAATTCATTCAGGGTAAAGCCGAATTCCGCCGCGGCCTTTTCCGCCGCCTTGCGCGCCGCGCGCCGGTCGCGCGCTTGCGCGTTGGTCAGCGCTTTTTTCACGTCTGAAAGGAGCTTTTCCAGCTCCTTGCGGGACATGTCTTTGAGATCTTTTGACACGTGTTTTCCTTTCCGTCGTCGATGGGAAACGGAATTACACGAATCGGCGCGCTGTGAAACGCGTAATCTTGTGTCAGGCGCTATTCTGCCGCAACGGCAGATGGATCCGCGAGGGTCACGATATCCGCCATGATCGCATTCAGCTCAAAATCCTTTGGCGTATAGACCCGGGCCACGCCCATCGCGCGCAACCGATTTGCATCGTCATCGGGAATGATGCCGCCCACGATAACCGGCACATCGCCCAATCCGGCCGCGCGCAATTGCGCCATCAGGTCTTCGACCAGTGGAATATGCGAGCCCGACAGAATTGAAAGCCCGATCACATGGGCCGCATCCGTTTTGGCTGCTTCGACGATTTCCGCGGGCGTTAGGCGAATGCCCTCATAAGAGATATCCATCCCGCAATCGCGCGCGCGCACGGCGATCTGTTCGGCCCCGTTGGAATGGCCATCGAGCCCCGGCTTGCCCACCATGAACTTCAACCGGCGGCCCAGCCGGTCGGAGACAGCATCGACCGCTTCGCGCAGGTCTTCAAGCCCCTCGGTCTTGTTGGACTGGCCCTTGGCCACGCCTGTGGGCCCGCGGTATTCGCCGTAGACGGCGCGCATCTCGGCGGCCCATTCACCGGTGGTCACACCGACCTTGGCCGCAGCGATGGAGGCGGGCATGATGTTGCGCCCGTCTTTTGCCGCCGCGCGCAGGTCGGCCAAGGCGGCAGCGACCGCCTCCGCGTCCCGCTCCGCCCGCCAGGCGTTCAGCCGGTCGATCTGATCGGCCTCCACCGCCGGGTCCACCACCATGATGCCCCCATCGCCGGTCATCAGCGGAGACGGCTCGCCCTGCTGCCATTTGTTCACGCCAACAACGACCGTTTCGCCCGCCTCAATGCGGCCCAGGCGGTCGGAATTGGATTCGACCAGACGGCCTTTCATGTATTCGATTGAGGAAATCGCTCCGCCCATTTCATCAATGCCCGCCAATTCGGCCCGCGCGCCTGTCTTCAATTCCTCCACCTTGGCATCCACGGCCGGGTTGCCTTCGAAAAGATCGTCGAATTCCAGCAGATCGGTTTCATAGGCCAGGATTTGCTGCATCCGCATGGACCATTGCTGGTCCCAGGGCCGGGGCAGGCCAAGCGCCTCATTCCAGGCAGGCAATTGCACGGCGCGGGCACGGGCCTTTTTGGAGAGCGTGACAGCGAGCATTTCAATGAGAATGCGGTAGACGTTGTTTTCGGGTTGCTGTTCTGTGAGCCCCAGCGAATTGACCTGCACACCGTAGCGGAAGCGACGGTATTTTGGATTGTCCACGCCATAGCGTGTCTCAAGAATTTCATCCCAGAGGTCCACGAAAGCGCGCATCTTGCACATCTCGGTCACAAACCGGATGCCCGCGTTCACGAAAAACGAAATGCGGCCTGCGAGCGCTGGGAAATCCTCTGCGGGCACGCGGGGTTTCAGCGCGTCGAGCACCGCGATTGCGGTGGCGAGGGCAAAGGCCAATTCCTGTTCCGGCGTGGCACCCGCTTCTTGCAGGTGGTAGGAACAGACGTTCATCGGGTTCCATTTCGGCACGTTGGTATAGCAATACTCCGCCACGTCCGCGATCATCTTCATCGAGGGCGCGGGCGGGCAGATGTAGGTCCCGCGGCTGAGGTATTCCTTGATCAGATCGTTTTGCACGGTGCCTTGCAGCGCGCTGATATCTGCACCCTGTTCTTCGGCCACCGCGATGTAGAGCGACAAGAGCCAGGGCGCGGTCGCGTTGATCGTCATCGAGGTGTTCATCTGATCCAGCGGAATCTGATCGAAAAGCGTGCGCATGTCGCCCAGATGGCTCACGGGCACGCCCACCTTGCCCACCTCGCCGCGCGCCAGCACGTGGTCGCTGTCATAGCCTGTCTGTGTGGGCAGATCGAAAGCGACGGAGAGGCCCGTCTGCCCTTTGGACAGGTTCTTGCGGTAAAGCGCGTTGGAGGCCGCAGCTGTGGAATGGCCCGCATAGGTGCGGATCAGCCAGGGCCGGTCGGGCGCGCGCGCGGGCGTGTCGGAATTCCGGTCGTTTTGCGTGGCAGTCATCGGGGGCCTCCGGCGGCTGAGCAAGATTATTACGTTCGCGTGTTCATACGCGTAATAATATGCCAAGGTCAATACGCTGCAACGCGGCATGACCGGTTATCTAATAGATATTGTTCTTGGCCGTCCGGGCTGCAAAGGTAAAGCCCATGACGCAAACCGTGACGATGCCGCTGTGGCTCTTCATTTTGATCCTGCTGTTCGCGGCAGTCACGGCGCTCAGCCATTTCCTGATCCCTTCGGTGCGCTGGTTCTTCCGCCGCCGCTTCGAACGCGCGGTGGAACGGCTCAACAAACGGCTGACGCGGCCCATCGAGCCTTTCAAGCTGACCCAGCGCCACGACATGATCCAGCGGCTGATCTATGACCCGGAGGTCACGGCGGAGATCGTGAATTACGCCGCCGCGCACGGGGTGCCCGAAAACGTGGGCTTTCAGAAGGCCCGCGGCTATGCGCGCGAGATCGTGCCGGGGTTCTCCGCCTTTGCCTATTTCAGCTTTGCGATGCGGGTGGCGAAGCTTTTGGCCAATGCGGTCTACCGCATCCGCACGCAGGAGGGGAACGACGCGGTCATCGCCGGTGTCCCGCGGGACGCAACGGTTGTCTTTATCATGAACCACCGGTCCAACATGGATTACGTGCTGGTCACCTATCTGGCGTCCCATGCCACCACGATGTCTTACGCGGTGGGCGAATGGGCGCGGGTCTGGCCGCTGTCGTCGATGATCAAGCTCTGGGGGGCGTATTTTATCCGTCGTCGGTCGCGTGGGGCGCTCTACCGCAAGGTGCTGTCGCGTTATGTGCAGATGGCCACCGAGGGAGGTGTGACGCAGGCGATTTTCCCCGAGGGGGGCCTTACCGTCACGGGCGCGTTGCAAGCGCCCAAGATGGGGCTTTTGTCCTATGTGGTGGAGGCGTTTGACCCAAAGTCGGACCGGGACGTCGTCTTTGTACCCGTGGCCATCAACTACGACAGGGTGTTGGAGGACCGCGTGCTGATCGCTGCGGGCAAGCGCGGGGACAGGCGGTTCGGGGCCAAGATCAGCGTCGTTGTCTTTGCCTTTTTCAAGAAGTTCTGGCAGCGCGTGCGGGGCAAGGACACGCGCTTTGGCTCCGCCGCCGTGGCCTTTGGCGCGCCGTTGTCGATGCAGGGCGCGAAGCTTGAGGGCGATGTCGAGGCGCTCTCGCGAGAGCTGATCGGGCGCATATCAAAAGTGATGCCGGTGCTGGCCGTGCCGCTGATTGCAACCGTCTTGTTGCGCGCACGCCGCGTGGAGGTGAGCGATCTGCTGGAGCAGGTGCGCGCCCTGATGCACGCCGTGCCCGAGCCCAACCGCGCCATTACGGAGGAAGAGCTGGGCGCAGAGGTGCAGCGCGGCCTAATTGGCCTGCAACGGCGCAAGGTGATCCGGCTGGCGCAGGGGCACTGGGAAGTGTCGGAGCGGCACGAGGATGTTCTAGCGTTCTATGCGCGGTCCGTGGCGCATCTGTTGGGCGACACGCCTTCAGATGATGCTGCGCCAGCTAAAGGCATTTCTGCGCTCGCAAAGACATAAAATTACAAAAGCGGCGCTTGTAGGGTTGCAATGTTGCGTGACCAGCCATATTGCAGGGGCAGAAAGCGCGATACTGCATCGCGGCAATTCGTATCCCTTGGACAGGAGGCCCGCAATGGCGCTCGACACCACCATCGCTCAGTATGACGCACCGCAAAAAGATCTCTATGAGATGGGTGAGATGCCCCCGATGGGCTACGTACCCAAGCAGATGTACGCCTGGGCCATCCGGCGCGAGCGTCATGGCGATCCTGACACCGCGATGATGCAGGAAGTGGTGGATGTACCGACGCTCGACAGCCACGAGGTGCTGGTGCTGGTGATGGCTGCGGGCATCAACTACAACGGTGTCTGGGCCGCGCGTGGCGTGCCGATCAGCCCCTTTGACGGGCATGGGCAGCCGTTTCACATCGCGGGATCGGACGCGAGCGGGATCGTCTGGGCGGTGGGCGACAAGGTCAAGCGCTGGAAGGTGGGCGACGAGGTCGTCATCCACTGCAACCAGGACGACGGCGATGATGAGTTCTGCAACGGCGGCGATCCGATGTATTCGCCCTCCCAGCGGATCTGGGGCTATGAGACGCCTGACGGGTCCTTTGCGCAGTTCACCAACGTGCAGGCGCAGCAGCTGATGCCGCGGCCCAAGCATCTGACCTGGGAAGAGGCGGCCTGCTACACGCTGACGCTCGCCACCGCGTACCGGATGCTCTTTGGCCATGAACCCCATGACCTCAAGCCCGGTCAGAACGTGCTGGTCTGGGGGGCCTCGGGCGGTTTGGGATCTTATGCGATCCAGTTGATCAACACCGCAGGCGCGAATGCCATCGGCGTGATCAGCGATGAAAGCAAGCGCCAGTTCGTGATGGACCTCGGCGCCAAGGGCGTGATCAACCGCAAGGACTTCAACTGCTGGGGGCAACTGCCCACCGTGAACACGCCCGAATACGCGGAATGGTTAAAGGAAGCGCGCAAGTTCGGCAAGGCGATCTGGGACATCACCGGCAAGGGCGTGAACGTCGACATGGTGTTTGAGCACCCGGGTGAGAGCACCTTCCCCGTTTCGACCTTCGTGGTCAAAAAGGGCGGGATGGTCGTGATCTGCGCGGGCACCACCGGGTTCAACCTGACCTTTGACGTCCGCTACATGTGGATGCATCAAAAGCGCCTGCAGGGCAGCCACTTTGCCCATCTGGCGCAGGCGTCTGCAGCGAACCAGCTGATGCTGGAGCGCCGTCTTGATCCCTGCATGTCCGAGGTGTTCACTTGGGCCGACCTTCCGGAGGCGCACATGAAGATGATGCGCAATGAGCATAAGCCCGGGAACATGTCGGTTCTGGTGCAAGCACCCAAGACCGGCCTGCGCACCCTGGAAGACGCGCTGGAGGCGCGGCCTTAACGGCGCCTTCTGGCGCGGCACCTGCTGCAGCTTTGACATCACAGACGAAAGCCCCGGGTTTCCCGGGGCTTTGTTTTTGGGCTGGAAAGGTGATTCGCCCAGCATTGCGGCTGGAACTGCCCCGGTAAGGTTTTGGCTTAACAGGGCCCAAAAAGTTGGGCTTCGCGATAACAATGCCTTAGAAATTTGCCCCTCACCATTTCGGGGGAGTAGATTTTTGCGAATAGAAGCAAGTTATCGGCACATGCTATGGTTGTATTAAGACTTCGTTAACCATTTAAAGGCGACGCTGGCATGAGAAGTGACTGGATACTAGACGTTTTGGCTGACTTGCGGGCCTTTGCGATGTCAAATGATCTGCCCGCGCTGGCAGAGCATCTGGATGACACCGCCCTGATCGCGATGGCTGAAATCAGCACCCGAGAGGACCAGAAAGCTGCCCGAAACGATCGCGACCAAGCTCCAGCTCGAAACGATTCTGGAAAGGCTGGAGCAGGCGAATTCGCTTGAAGACATGCAGGCGGTCACCGTCGCCCTGCGCGATCACATGGGCGTGGACCATGTGGCCTATCACTGGGTGGACTCCGCGGGCGACCAATACGGCGCAGGCACCTATTCGCTCGACTGGCAGCAGCGCTACATGGAGCAGAATTATCAGCGCATCGATCCGGTGATTATCGGCTGTTATCAACGCTTTCACCCGGTCGATTGGAAGCGGCTGGACTGGTCCTCGAAGCCTGTGCGCGCCTTCCTGCAAGAGGCGATTGAGTATGGGCTTGGCAATCAGGGATACTCCGTTCCGATCCGGGGACCAAACGGGCAGTTCGCGCTCTTTACGGTCAATCACACCTGCGACGATGACACCTGGGCCGCCTTCACCGACGCCCACCAACGCGCGCTGATCCTGGTGGCGCATTACCTGAACGAAAAGGCGCTGGAATTCGAGCCGGACAGAAAGCCGGACGCCGCCCCCTCGCTCAGCCCGCGAGAAGTGGATGCGATGACGCTTTTGGCCATCGGATATAGCCGCGCGCAGGTGGCCGACACGTTGTCGATTTCGGAGCATACCCTGCGCGTCTACATTGAAAGCGCACGCTTCAAGCTGGGCGCGCTCAATACAACCCACGCGGTGGCCCGCGCGCTCACCCGGGGGTTGATCGTGGTGTAGCCGAGCCGTTGCGCGCTCTCACACTGGGACGGGCGCTTGTGTCACTCAACATTAACGGGCAATTCTTAGCCTTTAACACTCAATGGTTGAGAGGAGCCCATCATGCTACGCTACGTCTACGCATCTGACTTGCACCGTTTCCCCACGCTGGCGCGCACCATGTTCGAGGACCGCGCCGACCAGTTTCGCGCGCGCCTTGGCTGGGATGTCGCGGTGGATGCCGCGGGGCAGGAACGAGACGCGTATGACGATCTCAATCCGCTTTATGTCATTTGGGAAGACGAGACGGGGCGGCACGCAGGCTCCATGCGGTTTCTGCCCACAACGGGTCCTGTGATGGTCAACGACCACTTTGGCCATCTGACGACCGGCCCGATCACGAGCCCGCTCATCTGGGAATGCACGCGGTTTTGCCTCGCGCGCGGTGCCAAACCGCAGGTCGCGGCGGGGCTGATGCTGGGCGGGGGCGAGATCATGCAAGGCTTCGGCATCAAGCACTTCGTGGGCGTTTTCGACGCGCGCATGGTGCGCATCTACCGCATGATCGGCTCCTCGCCCGAGGTGCTGGGCAGTGAAGGCGAGGGGCGCGACCGTATCTCCGTGGGCCTTTGGGAATTCGATGAAGCGGCTCAAGCGCGAGTGGCGCAGCGCGCGGGGGTCGCGCCCGCGCGCTCGCGGGCCTGGTTTGAAGCCGCTTTTGGCGCGGCGGAGCTGCGACTGGCACGCAGCGCCTAGAATCAGAAAAGTGAACAATTGCAACAAAATGGCGCAAGAGTTGATGCAATGCGTTTTTGCTCCTCAACGATTACTTACAGGGTCGCTGGTAGAGCCCGGACGATGACTGAGGAAAACTCCAGAGTTGGTACGCAAAGGCTTTTGATTTTGGCCTTCGTGAGCTTTGCGACTACACTTTTTGCTGGCATTGGTGGTTTCTGGTACATCGTTGCCGTACTATTGAGGTGAAAGGCAGTTGAGGACAAGTATGAGAAGTTGGTGGAAAGAGGCGGGAGCGGCTTTTGCAGGGTCAGTCGCGGCGCTAGGCCTCTTGGTCGTCATGATAGCTGTCTTTCTGCCGCGGGAGCTGGATAGGCTAGCTGCTGACATCAAAAGTAATCAAGACGCAATTGAAATTCTAACGGCAACGGTCAACACGTCGATCGAAGGGCAGAAACAAGCCTTGCTCGTTATCGAAGATAACTTGGTCAGAGTGGTTGCGAGCGCGCGGGCCACTGCAAAGGTGCAGACAGAACAGAGAGCAATGATCGCTTTCAATGCTGCCGAAGGAGATTTTGAGCGAGCGGTCCTTTATCAAATCCTGTCAGAGAACCTACCGCGGGAGGTTTTTGTACGGTGGAATAATGCCGGTAAAACCAATAGCTTGCTTGCATCCAAGCTAGAGTGTGAAGTGTTTGTGTTCGTCGATCGCAGAAGGCTCAATGATTTTACTGTTGAGGATAGGCGGTTTTTGGACGCGATGGATGATTTGCCACTCACGAACGTCTTGTACTGGGAAGCAGCGGCATTCCCGGGCTATTTTCCGCCGGAGCGAAACCCGTAGTAAGAAGCATTACTGTCTCCAGATTTCTTTGACCGACTGATCGCGACTGGACTTACCAGCAATGCCAATCAACCGAAACTGAAACAGAAATTGCCCTTGTTCTTAATCCCTTGAAAACCCGGGAAACACACATTTTCAGTTTGTTGTCCATGCTAGTGCACAGGTTTTCTTTAGCGTAAGTTCGCGCCATGACCCCCGCGCCCGCGCTCACCTACTCTGACGATCAGGCCGCCGCGCACGACGCGGTGGCCGAGATGCTGCGCAGCGCAGGGATCGACCTGGATGACAGCCTGCTGATGCCGCCCCCCGGTGGCGCGGATCAGGTGATGGCGGTGACGGGCAAGGCGGGCTCTGGCAAAACGTTGCTTCTGGCGGAGCTTTACCGCGCGCTGGCGGCGGCGGGCGTGCAGGTCGTCTCCGGCGATTATGAGAGCCGCCGAAAGGGCGACAAGCGCACGCTGGCAATCCTGGCGCCCACCAACAAGGCGGCAAGCGTCCTGCGCCTGCGCGGGGTGCCCGCCACCACGATCCACCGCATTCTCTACACGCCGGTTTATGATCCCGAATATGAGCGCATCGCGGAGTGGCTTGCGGGCAATGGCGAGCGGCCCGAGATCGAAGGGCTGACCGAGCTATCGCTCGACCGCGCGGCGGCCTTTTATGCCTCCAACAAGTCGATCCCTGGCGCGCTGGCGGCGGCGGGCCTGCGCGGCAGCGATTTCATCACCGGCTGGAAGCGGCGGGAGGAGCCGCTGGACATCGGGTTTGTGGATGAAAGCTCCATGCTTGATGACAAGCAGTATGAAGACCTGCAGGAAATTTTCCCGACCCTGCTGCTCTTTGGCGATCCCGCGCAGCTGGCGCCCGTGAACCAGTCGGGCACCATGGTGTTTGACCATCTTCCGAAGACCCGCGTGCTGACGCTCAACCGCGTGCACCGGCAGGAGGCGGACAATCCGATCCTCGATCTGGCCCATGCCTTGAGCGATCCCGCGCTTAGTTTCGAGGATTTCGAGCGCATGATCGAAGAGGCCGCAGGCCGTGACGATCGCGTGGTGTGGGCCCCGCGGGTGGAGGTGGACCTGATGGCGCGCTCGCCTGTACTCGTTTGGCGCAATGCCACGCGCATCCGGCTGATCAACGCCTTTCGCAGCGTGCACGGCGCGCCTGAGGATGCGCTTTTACCCGGGGAGCCGCTGATGTGCGACGGGATCGAACTGCCACTCAAACACCGTAAGAAACGGCTCGATCTGGAGGCGCGGGGGCTCATCAAGGGCGCGCAGGTGGTCTATCTGGGCGAGGGGCGTAAGCCGGGCTTTTCCCGCCTGCACGTGATGGGCGCGGAGGATCCGCAGGTTTCTGCCGCGTCGATTGTGAAGATCGAAAAACCGGATGAGGAGGAGCCGTTTATCCCCTTCGCCGCGCGCATGGGGGCGACGTTCCTGCACGGGGCTGCGGTGACCATCCACAAGGCGCAGGGCAGCCAGTGGGAGAAGGTTCAGGTCTTTGCGCCCGACCTTTACGCGGCGGCGCGCATGGGCCGGATGGAGGCGGGCCAACCGCTGTGGAAGCGTCTGGCCTATGTCGCCATTACCCGCGCGCAAGAGCGGTTGCACTGGGTCGTGCGCAACCGGCTGTCAAAGCCCACCGGGCCGCTGCAGGTGGACGATCTGCGCGCCACGCCCGCGGCACCTCTCACCTTGGAGGGCGAAGGCTATCTGTGACGTCGCGCACAGGACCGCGCCTCAGCCGAGCTTCATGATCAAGCAGGTGGTGGAGCCGGTTGCATAGAGCTTATCATCCTCCACGCCACGGATCTCGCCATGCGCGATCCCGGTGGAGCGGCCCGCGTGATCCACAAGGCCCGTGCAGTCCATCTCCATCCCCAGCGGGATGGCGCGCAGGATATTCACCTTGTATTCCAAGGTGGTATAGGCCGATCCCTTGGGCAGCATTGTCATCACCGCGCAGGCCATCGCGCTGTCCAGCAGCGTGCCGTACCAGCCGCCGTGGACCGTGCCCATGGGATTTGTCACTTCAAAGCGAGGCGCGCCGCGAAAGACGACGCGGCCTTTTTCAAGGTCTTGCAGCGCAAAGCCCATGGTCTTGCCGATGGGCGGCGCAGGGTTTTCGCCCTCCAGGATGCGCTGCATGAATTCAAGGCCTGAAAGTTGCAGCGCTTCGGATTGGCTTAGCAGTTCAGACGGGGTTTTGGCGTAGCGCGGCATGGGCATCTCTCAGACAATTTTCTTGTCGGAGAGCTAGCGGTTAATGTGCGCCGCGCAAGGCTCACGCCACGTCGGAGAGCGTCACCGCCGGTGTGACGCCAAGCGCGCGGCACACGTCGCGCGTCAGCTCCGCCCGGTTGAGCGTGTAAAAGTGCAGCGTGTCCACTCCTTCGGCCATCAGATCGCTGCAAAGTTCCGTGCACATGGCGGTGGCCAGCAGCGCGTGGCGGTCCTGCGCGTCATCACCGCTTTGAGCGGCGGCGGTGAAGGCCTGATCGACCCAGGAGGGCACATGCGCGCCGCAGCGTTCCGCGAATTTGCGCGCGGAAGTCCAATTCACAATGGGCAAGATGCCCGGCGTGATCGGCTTGTCGATGCCCGCAGACGCGCAGGCGTCGCGGAACCGCAGGAAGGTCTCCGCCTCAAAGAAAAACTGGGTGATCGCCCCATCCGCACCGGCCTCGAATTTGCGTTTGAGCCAGGCCACGTTTTCGGCCATGGAATTGCTTTCGGGATGGGGATCGGGGTAGGCGCCCACGCGGATGTTGAACTTGCCCGTCGCGGCGAGGTCTTCGATCAGCGCACAACTGTCGGCATAGCCTTCGGGATGGGGGATGAAGCGGTCATCGCCCGCCTCCGGATCGCCGCGCAACGCGACAATGTCGGTGACCCCCGCCTTGGAGAAGCCTTCCGCGACCTCCAGCGTCTCCTGCTTGCTCGCGCCCACGCAGGTCAGATGTGCCGCAACCGGCAGACCAGAGGTGCGGTGCAGGACGGCTGCCGCGTCATGTGTCAGATCCCGGGTCGATCCTCCCGCGCCATAGGTCACGGAAAAGAACCGCGGTGCGAGCGGTGCAAGGGCCTGCGCCGTGTCCCAGAGATTGAAGGCCGCGTCGACAGTGCGGGGCGGGAAAACTTCGAAGGAAACGGCGGGGGCGGTCATGGAGAATCCTTTATCTCGGGTGCCCTCTTGTCTCACGGGGGGCTGTATGAGACAAATTCATAACTCTCAACTTCAACATGAGCCTAACCTCACATGCACATCGAATTCCGCCATCTGCGCACGATCAAGGCCATTCATGAGGCCGGGGGGTTGGCGCGCGCGGCAGAGCAGATGAACATCACCCAGTCGGCGCTCTCGCATCAGGTGAAGGGGTTGGAAGATCAGGCGGGGGTGGAGCTTTTTGTGCGCCGCTCCAAACCGCTGAAGCTCTCGCCCGCGGGTCAGCGTCTCTTGCGGCTGGCGGAGCAGGTGCTGCCCCAGGTCGCGGCCCTGCAGGATGAGTTTTCCGGTCTGCGCGACGGCAGCACGGGGCGCATGCACATCGCAATCGAATGTCACGCCTGTTTTGAATGGTTGTTCCCGGTGCTCGAAAAATTTCGCCGGGGTTTTGGCGAAGTGGACGTGGACATCCGCCCAGGGCTCGCTTTTGACGCGCTGCCTGCGCTTTTGCGCGAGGAGGTCGATCTGGTTGTGTCTTCCGATCCTGAAGACCTGCCGGGTGTGAAATTCGTCGAACTCTTTGATTACGAGGCGGTTTTTGTGGCCGCCTCCACCCATCCGCTGGCGGGGAAAGCTTTCGTGGAGGCGGAGGATTTTCGCGATCAAACGCTGATCACCTACCCGGTGGAGCGCGCGCGTCTTGATGTCTTCTCCCAACTGCTCATCCCCGCAAAGGTTGATCCGGTGGCCATCCGGCAGGTGGAACTGACGGCGGTGATCCTGCTGCTGGTGGCCTCCAACCGCGGGGTCTCGGTGCTGCCCGACTGGGTGGTGCGGGAGGTTAAGTATTCTTCCGACTATGTGACGCGGCCGCTGACGGCGGATGGGATCACGCGGCGGCTCTATGCGGCGGTGAGAGAGGATGATCTGGACAAGCCATTCATGAAAAGGCTTTTATCGCTGGCTGGAGAAGAGGCGCGCAAGCTGCAACTGGCTTGAGCGGCGCAGGCCCCTTCACATTCATCCGGAGCGCCCCTATACGCCGCATCTGATCCAAGCGACAGGGGCCCGGAATGGTCGGAAGTGCGAACCTCAACATCATGATCAAGGCGGCGCGCAAGGCAGGCCGGGCGTTGGCCAAGGACTTTCGCGAGGTGGAGAACTTGCAGGTCTCCGTCAAGGGCGCGGGGGACTTCGTGTCCAAGGCCGATCTGTTTGCCGAAAAGCTCTTGAAGGAAGAGCTTTTGGGCGCGCGCCCCACCTATGGATGGCTCGGTGAAGAAGGCGGCGGGCACGAGGGCAAGGACCCGACGCGACGGTGGATCGTCGATCCGCTGGATGGCACGACGAATTTTCTGCACGGGTTGCCGCACTGGGCGGTGTCGGTGGCGCTGGAGCACAAGGGTCAGGTGGTGGCAGGCGTGATCCATGATCCCAGCCGGGATGAGACGTTCTTTGCCGAAAAAGGCGCGGGTGCGTGGATGAACGAAAGCCGTCTGCGCGTGTCGGGCCGCAACCGCATGATCGAGGCACTCTTTGCCACCGGGCTCCCCTTTGGCGGGCGCACAGATTTGCCGGAGACGATCAAGGAGCTTGCGCGGCTTTTGCCCGTGGTGGCGGGGGTGCGGCGCTTCGGTTCTGCCGCGCTCGACATGGCCTATGTGGCGGCGGGGCGCTATGACGGGTTCTGGGAACGCCGGTTGAACGCCTGGGACCTTGCGGCAGGTGTCGTCATCGTCAAGGAAGCGGGCGGTCTGGTGGAACCTTTGACGCCCGGCGCGGACATCTTGGGCGACGGCGAGGTGATCTGCGCCAATGAGCCCATTTTCAACCAGTTCGCCAAGGTTGTGCGCGGCTAGAGCGCTTTGCGTTTGATACGCATCGAAAGACGCTGCCTCTCCCATTGGTCGAACGCGCCTTTCGATAAGCCGTGCCTCACATAAAACGCAAAGTGCCCTAGAACAGCATGCAGTCCGCCCCTGGGGGCAGCGGCGTTGCACCCGTCGGTAGCGTGGGCGTGTAGTCAAACGTGACGATCTGCGCGCCTTCATCGAAGGCGATGAACAGCTGGTTTGAGCCGGGGCGGATGGCGATGCCTTCAGGGTCGATGCCATATGCGCTCAAGCTGGCTTGGGCCAGCAGCCTGCCATCTTCGCTGAACTCATAAAGGCTGTTGGAGCCTTCCCAGTCGTCCACGATCAGCATGTGCCCTGTGCGCGGGTCAATCGCGATGCCTTGCGCCTCTGTCAGCGGGCTTTCCAGATCGGTCGTGATGATCCGGCGTATGAGCGCACCTGAGGGCGTGAACCAGGACAGACGCTCAGGATCATCCTCCACGGTGAGGATGTCGCCGTTTGCGGCAATGGCGATCCCTTCGGTGTCGGCAAAGCCGCCCTCCAGCGTGAAAGGCGCGGCCAGCGGATCGCCGTTCTTGCCGAGCCGCTGCATGTTGCCAAAGCCGTCGCCGACCAGCAGGTGGTCGTCTTCCAAGGAAATCGCCTTGATGCGCCGCAGGTCACTGCCAAAGCGGCGCAGTTCCTCGCCCGCCAGCGTGGTCAGGATCACCTCCGGCCCCTCGTTTGCGATCCAGAGGCCGCAGAAAGTGGGATCATAGTCGAGGCTCGCAGGCCGGTTGAGGCTGTAGCGGCCGGTTTCAACCAGGTCGATCGCGGGCGCGGCAGTGGTGCTCGCCAGCCAGCAGCATAAGATCAGGGTGACACGCATGGGATGTCCTTTTCAGGATGTGACCCATGACATGTGGCGATCCGCTCGAGCGTCAATTGCTCTGCGCGGCGGTTTACCTGCGTTTGATCTTGGGCAGGCGGCTTTCGAGCGCGGGGTAGCGGGCCTCGGGGTGTGGCGGGTGGCCGTCCGTGCGCCTCCAATATGCCATCGCGCCGCGCTTGAGCCAAAGCGGGATGATCAGCACGAACCCCGCCAAAAACCCGCCCGCATGGGCCCAATAGGCCACGCCGCCCTGATCGGGGTCGGTGCCCAGCCCGCCAAAGAACTGGATGCCGAACCAGATCATCAGCATGATCCAGGCGGGGATCGGGAAGATGCGGAAAAAGACGATGAAGAAGATAAAAATATCGACCTTGGCGCGAGGAAAGAGCAGCAGATACCCGCCCATCACGCCTGCGATGGCACCTGAGGCCCCGACCATGGGCACGTTGGAATAAGGTGCCGCGGCGACCTGGGCGATGCCCGCGGCCACGCCGCAGGCCAGATAGAAGACGAGAAACATCAGATGGCCCATCTCCTCTTCCACGTTGTCGCCGAATATCCATAAAAACAGCATGTTGCCCGCTAGATGCAGCCAGCCGCCATGCAGGAACATGGAGGTCAGCAGCGCCTCGGGCTCCACGCCGTTGGTCAGGCGGATGGGAACAAGCGCCCAGGTGTTGTAGAACTCGTATTCTGTGCGCGGATCGTAGAGCAGCCAGAAGTAGCTCAAAAAGATGCCGATATTGGCCAACATCAGCGCATAGGTGACGTAGGGCGTGCGGCCCGACGGGTTGTGATCTCGGATCGGAAACATGCCGCCACGCTCTTCCAGCCGCGCGGCGGGGTCAAGAGTTACATGCCTAATGCCCACACGAAAAGCCCGGTTGCTGTCGACCTCATCGAGCGGCTTGCGCCGCATTCTATTTTTTCGCTCGCTCGGGCGTGGGGGTGGTTTCTCCGGATCCGAAAGTGGCGCTATCCCATCGCGCCTAAAAGCTGCGCATTGCCGCCGGAGGCTGTCGTATCCACGCAGACATGACGCTCAAGGCGCACATGCGCGGCATCCGGCAGGCTGCGGATCAGGGGTATGATCGGACCCGGGCGCGCCGCCAGCGCCGCCTCAAGCGCGCGCGCGGTTTGCACGTTTCCCCACCACAGAACACCGCCAAAGCCGGGGGCGTGTATCAGCGCTTTCGCCTCGATTGCACCTGATGCGGCCACAGCGTCGCCCCCCAGCGCCTCCACGGCTGCGACTTGCGCTTGCGCGGTTTCAGCGCCCGGGCCGAGGCAGAGGAGTGCGGCGCGCGGCAGGCTGGAGAGCCGGTTGGACTCACCTGTGGGGCCAGGCAGCGTGAGTGTCTCCAGCGGCTGTGCGGGGAAGGGGGGCAGCGCGGGCAGGGGTGCGCTTTGCGGCCATGTCCCGCTCCGATCTTGGATGTCCGGCGCGCGAAAGCGCATGAGGTAGCTTGGGCCGCCCGCCTTTGGCCCGGTGCCCGAAAGGCCTTCGCCGCCAAAGGGTTGGCTGCCTACGATGGCCCCGATCTGGTTGCGGTTGACATAGATGTTGCCCGCCGCCACCCGCTCGGTCACATGCTGGACGCGGTCGTCGATGCGGGTGTGCAGCCCAAACGTCAGCCCATAGCCGGTGGCGTTGATCGCGTCGATCACCTGATCCAGATCGCGTGCCTTGTAGGTCGCCAGATACAACACCGGGCCAAAGACCTCGCGCTCAAGGTCGTAAATGCCGTTCACCCGCAAGAGCGTCGGCGCGATGAAGGTGCCGTCCGCGGGCGTGGGCAGTTCGGCGAGCAGGCGTCCCTCCGCGCGGGCTTGGGCGATGTGATCCGTGATGGCGCGCCGCGCGGGCGCGTCGATGACGGGGCCCACATCGGTGCTCAGCTGCCAGGGATCGCCCAGGCGCAGCTCTTGCATGGCGCCGATGAGCATCTTGGTGAAATCCGCCGCGATGTCCTCTTGCACATAGAGGCAGCGAAGAGCGGAGCAGCGTTGGCCCGCTGATTGAAACGCGCTTTCGATGATGGATTGCACGGCCTGTTCGGGCAGCGCGGTGCTGTCCACGATCATGGCGTTGAGCCCGCCGGTTTCCGCGATGAGCGGCGTGCCGGGGGCGCAGTGTTGGGCCATGCTTGCCCGAATTTTGAGCGCCGTGGCGGTGGAGCCGGTGAAGGCCACGCCCTTCACGCGCGCATCCGCTGTGAGGGCCGCGCCGATCTCGCCTCCCCCCGGCAAAAGCTGCAAGGCGGCGCGCGGCACGCCTGCTTCATGCAGGACGCTGACGGCGAGATAAGCGATGAGCGGTGTCTGCTCGGCCGGTTTGGCGAGCACGGCGTTGCCTGCGGCCAGCGCGGCGGAAATCTGGCCGAGGAAGATGGCAAAGGGGAAATTCCAGGGCGAGATGCAGGTGAAGACGCCCGCAGGCGGCGTGTCACCGGCTTGCGCTGCATAGTAGCGCAGAAAATCCACGCCTTCGCGCAGTTCTGCCACGCAATCGGGCAGGCCTTTGCCCGCCTCGCGGGACAAAAGCGCGAAAATCTCGCCAAAGCGCGCCTCAAAGATCTCCGCGGCTTTCAACAGGGCCGCGCGGCGCGCGGGCAGGGGGGCATCCCAGGGCCGGGCCTCTTCCAGCGCTGTGCGCGCGTCATCGGGCGAGGCAGGGCGCACCGTTCCGACGGTTTTATCCGGCGCTGCAGGGTTGATGACATTCCGGGCGTCCTGCGGCTGCGCCGTGCCCGCGAGAAGCGGCGCGGCTTCCCAGGTGTGTCTGCGGAAGGGCGCGCGGGCGTCCTCAATCGCGGCCTGCGTGGGCGCATGGGTTAGATCGAAGCCGCGCGCGTTGGCGCGCTCGGGCTGGAAGAGCTCGGGTCCTTTCAGCAAATCAGGCCCCGGTTCACCCAAGGCGTCGAAGGGATCGGCGGCCACCACCTCGGGCGGGACATCCGCGTCCACGATCTGATTGACGAAGCTCGAATTGGCCCCGTTCTCCAGCAGCCGCCGCACTAGATAGGCCAGAAGATCGCGGTGCGCGCCCACGGGCGCATAGATCCGGCAGCGCGTATTTTCTGCTTTCAGCACCTGGCTGTGCAGGACCTCGCCCATGCCGTGCAGGCGCTGGAACTCGAAAACGTCGCGATCCGCGCCCATGTGCAGCACCGCCGCGACGGTATGGGCGTTATGCGTGGCGAACTGTGGATAGATGCGGTCGGTCATCCCCAGGAGCTTGCGCGCGCAGGCGATGTAGTTCACATCCGTCTGCGCTTTCGCGGTGAAGACGGGGAAGCCGCCCAGGCCTTCCACTTGGGCGCGCTTGATCTCTGTATCCCAGTAAGCGCCTTTGACGAGGCGGACCATGATGCGCCGGTCATGGCGCTGGGCCATTTCATAGAGCGCGTCGATGACGGGCGCGCAGCGCGGGCCATAGGCCTGCACCACCACGCCAAAGCCGTCCCAGCCCGCAAGCGCCTCCTCGCCTAGCACCTGGTCGATGATGTCGAGCGAGAGCGAAAGCCGGTCCGCTTCCTCCGCATCTACGTTGAGACCCATGCCCGCGGATTTCGCCAGCAGCGCCAGCGCGCGCAGGCGCGGCACCAGATCGCGCATCACGCTGGCCTCCTGCGCCACCTCATAGCGCGGATGCAGCGCCGAAAGCTTGACCGAAATGCCGGGGTTGCGGCGGATATCATCCTGCGTGCAGGCCGCAGCAATGGCAGAGATCGCGCGTGAGTAGCTCAGGTGGTAGCGTTTGGCGTCGGCCTCAGTACGCGCGGCCTCGCCCAGCATGTCATAGGAATAGGTGAAGCCCTTGGCCTCCATACCCTTGGCGCGCGCCATCGCGGCGGTGATGTCCTCGCCCAGCACGAACTGGCGCCCCATCTCCCTCATCGCGCGGCTCACGGCGCGGCGAATGACCGGCTCCCCCAGCCGCTTGATGGCGCCGCGCAGGTGGCGCACGGGGCCGGGCTGTTCATCATCGAGCACCCGACCCGTCAGCATCAGCGCCCAGGTGGAGGCGTTCACGAGGCTGGAGGCGGAATGGCCCAGGTGCTTGCCCCAGTCCGAGGGCGCGATCTTGTCCTCGATCAGCGCATCGATGGTGTCAGCATCGGGCACGCGCAGAAGCGCCTCCGCTAGACACATCAGCGCCACGCCCTCATCGGTGGAGAGCCCGTATTCGGCCAGAAACACCTCCATCAGCCCCGGCGCGCTGGTGGCGCGGATGTCGTGGACCAGTTTGGCGGCACGGGCGCAAATGGCCTGCCGGTCCGGTTGCGTCAGCGCCGCGGTTGCGACCAGTTCCTGCAAGACCATGTCGTGGTCCGCATAGGTGCCTTCATCGATCTGCATGCGCAGGCTGAGCTTCGTATCACGCGCCATCGGTGCCTCCTTTGCTTCTATGAGCAGTATAGGCGAAGTTTCGCGGTCATTTTTACTAAACATGAGGGAATAGCTGGGCTAAAGTCTCGAACTCAGGGAGGATCGCATGACAAATGAAAAGAGCATGCTGGACCGCTTCGATTCGGCGATCCTCACTGTTTTGGCGAGCAACGGGCGGATTTCCATCACCGATCTGGCCAAGCGGATTGGGCTTTCGAAATCCCCCACCCAGGCCAGGCTGCGGCGGTTGGAGGTTGACGGCGTAATCCTGGGCTATCGCGCGCTGCTCGAACCCATCCGGCTGGGGCTCGACCACGTGGCTTTTGTGGAGGTCCGGCTCAACGACACGCGCGAAGCCGCGTTGCGGGCGTTCAATGCCGCCGTGGCGCAAGTGCCGGAGATTGAGCAAGCGCATATGATCGCCAGTCACTTCGACTATCTTTTGAAGGTGCGCAGCCGGGATATGGCGAGCTATCGGCGTTTTCTGGGGGAGACGGTTTCGGCCCTGCCGCATGTGGCCAGCACCTCGACCTATGTGGCGATGGAGGCGGTCAAAGAGGTGATGCTGGCGGATGGTTCGTAACGCGTTCGCAGGTGCTGCGTTTTCTTTTTAAGAAAACGGCCCGAAATCTTTTAAAGATTTCGCCCGCGCCTGGGTGGAGGCTGCGCACCCTTGACGTACCGCAAGCACGCGTCACCTTATCCCCATGAAACTCGCGCTTGTCCTTACACTCCTGTCGGCACCCGCTTTTGCCGCCTGTCCCGCCCCCGCCGATATCAGCCGCGAAATGCTCAACCTGATTGCGCGTGCCAATGACACCGATAACCGCATTGAAGGCCGCCGCGTGGCGGGCGCCATGTGGGAGGTCTGGCTGCGCGCGCCGGATGAGACCGCCCAGGCCACGCTAGATGCAGGCATGCGGCGACGCGAAGCCTACGATTTTGCGGGTGCCCTGAAGGAGTTCGACCGCCTAGCCGAGTATTGCCCGCTCTATGCCGAAGGCTTCAACCAGCGCGCCTTCGTGCACTTTCTGCGGCAGGACTACGAAAAGGCGCTTGTCGATCTCGACGTGGCGTTGAAGCTCAGCCCCTATCACGTGGCAGCGCAAGCGGGCCGGGCGCTTACGCTCATGAACCTTGGCCGGATTGAAGAGGCGCGCGCGCAGATGCTGATTGCGGTGGACAACAACCCCTGGCTGTCGGAAGCCGCCCTTCTGGCCGAAGGTGCGCCTCTCGGTCCGAAGGGCAAGGATATCTGACTTTCGCCTGCCGCGTGTCGCCGCTAGAGTGACGCGCGTTGCGGGTGTGATGGAATGGTAGACATACCGGACTTAAAATCCGTTGGGGCTGAGCCCCGTGTGGGTTCGAGTCCCACCACCCGCACCACTCTGCCTTTTTGTGGAAAGGGCCTGGGCAGCATCTGAGGCTTCCAATGGTGGGAGGCGATGTCCAAAAAGCTCTGCCGCGGGGTCAGGCCTCTATTTGCCAACTTAAGAACGCGTCGCAAGCTGCGCGCACTAAATGACAGACAGCGCCGCTTGCCTCTGGCATCCTGGGCGCAAGGCCCTGGCGAGCTTTGCGCTCTCTTCGGGCGCAGACCAGCACCAGCAGGGGGACTGGACCGATGACACAGACACCGCCAGATGCGCCGTGGACGCAGATGAATTCCGGCGTGGTGTTGCACGCGATCCCGCCGTGTGACCTCGGGACAGCTGAAATCACGCCAAAGGGGCGGTTTGAGGCGGGCAGCACCGCCAGTTTTGATCTGGTTTATACTGCCGGGCCCTATGGAATAGACGATTCGGGCAGCATCCGGGTCTGTTTTCGCTTTGCATCCGATCAGTCCCCGCCTCAGTTCGACGACCCCAAGGGTGTGAATTACTGCACCGTTGCTGCCTCCAACGGGGCAGTCCTGCAAACACGCTGGGATCCCAAGGCGAATGTGCGACCCTGGGACGGCACACTCTGGATCAAGGTGGTAAACGGCTATCTGACGGCGGGGGAGACGATCACCATCCGCTTTGGCGTGACCGATCACGGGGGGCCCGGCATGCGCTTACAGACATTTTGCGAGGATAGCTTTGAGTTCAGGGTTCTGAGCGATCCCATCGCGACCTTCAACTTCCAGCCTCTTCCCGCGCAGCCCGTCATCGAGATCGGACCGGGCGCGCCGATGCGCTATCTGGCGGTGCTACCGACGCGTCTGCGCCCGGGCGTGCCTTTCGCGTTGAAAGTCAAGGGAGAGGATGCGTGGGGCAATCCGTCGGACTTGTGCGATGCAACATTTAAAGTGGTCGCCGATGGCCAGATCGCGGGGCTGCCGGAGACGATCACGCTTGTTCCCGGGCAACGGGCCTTCGTCTTCGAAGGGCTGAGCGTGGGGGCACCGGGGCGCGTCTCGATTGCGTTGCAAACGCTGGACGGCGTGACGGTTGCTCAGACCAATCCGCTTTTGATCGAAGACAGCGCAGACCTGCACTTTTGGGGCGATCTGCATGGCCAGTCGGAAGAGACGATCGGCACCGGCAGCGCAGAGCAGTATTTCGCTTTCGCCCGCGATCTCGCTTTTGTGGATGCCTGCGGCCATCAGGGCAATGATTTTCAGATCACCGATGCCTTCTGGGCTGAATTGAACAGGATCACGGCGCGATTTGACGCTCCAGGCCGCTTTGTCGCGCTGCCAGGCTACGAATGGTCGGGCAACACCTCGCTCGGCGGGGACCGGAATGTCTTTTTCCCAGATGAAGACCGCATCATCCGCCGATCCTCGCACGCTCTGATCGAGGGCGGTGACAAGGCGGGCACGGATGCATTGACGGCCGGAGAGCTCTTTGACGATCTGGCGGCAGCGGGGGAATGGGATGTGGTGGTCTATGCCCATTGCGGCGGGCGGTATGCGGATATCGAAGTGGCCCATGACGGCCGGTTCGAGCGATCGGTTGAGGTGCATTCGTCCTGGGGCAGTTTCGAATGGCTGCTGCAGGACGCCTTTCGGCTGGGATACCGAGTGGGCGTGGTGGCCAATTCGGACGGCCACAAAGGCCGCCCGGGGGCAAGCTATCCGGGCGCGGGCAAGTTCGGCGCAATCGGGGGGCTCACGTGTTTTTCGATGCCGGACCTGTCGCGTAAAGCCCTTTTGGACTGCATGCGCAAAAGGCGCCACTACGGCACCAGTGGCGGCCCCAATGGGCGCATGATCGTGGAGGTGGCGGCCTCTTTCGACGCGACAGCGACCGTCTATTCCGATGATCCAGCGGTGTTTGAGGAGGCCGTCGGCACGCCTGCACGCCGCGCGCTGATGGGCGACATCGTGCATTTCCCGCGAGGTTCAGCAGAGCTGACCTGCCGGGTGGAGACGACATCGCCGGTAGAGCGCATCGAGGTATTCAACGGCAGCACGCTTGTGCACAGCTTTCGTCCGCATGCGGAGAAAGACCTCGGAGCGCGGCTGCGCGTGCTATGGGAAGGGGCCGAATACCGCGGGCGGTTTCGGCAGGTGATCTGGGACGGCAGGCTGGAGGTTTTGAGCAACACGCTCGTGCGGGCGACGCCGGTCAACTTTTTCAACCGGGACAAGCGGCTTGTTCAGAGCGGTAACGGTCTCTCCTGGGAGGCGCTGACAACGGGGAACTTTGGCGGTGTTGATCTCTATCTCAAAGAGCCCGACGCAGGGCGGCTCACCTTTGAGACGCCACTGGTGGCGTTTGACTTGGAGATCGCGCAGATCGGGATGGCGGAACATCTGTTTGAAGAGAACGGGCGGTTGCCGCGCTTTGTGCGCGTCTTCCGCTTGCCGGATCAGATGACGGCGACCAGCGCGGAGTTCACAGTGCCCGTTGCGCTGTCGGATCAGGGCGACAACCCGCTTTTCGTGCGTCTGACGCAGGAGGATGGCACGCGCGCGTGGACAAGTCCGATTTACGTCTATCGGTGAGGGCCCAATTCTCTTGCAAGAGAATTGCCAAGAGTTTTGAAAAACTCTTGGCCCGCGGGTGTTTCAAGGCGCGTCAAAGACCAGACGAAAGCCTTGGTGGCTGGTGGTGGTGTCGGGCGTGGTAAAGGTGCGCGCGGCTATGCGGTAGCGGAAGCAATAGCTGTGGTGGCAGAGGTAGGATCCCCCTTTGAGCAGCTTGGCCCCGGGCAAGCCCTTTCTGCGCGCCTTGGTTGCCATGGACAGGGACCGCAGCTTCATCGGATCCGCGGTCCATTCCCAGACATTGCCACACATGTTGTAGAGCCCGTAGCCATTGGGCGCAAAGGAGTGCGCTGGAGCGGTGCTCAGATGGCCATCCGCGCCGGTGTTGTGGCCGGGAAAGCGGCCCTGCCAGATGTTGCAGGGGTAGGGGCCGTTGTCCTCAGGCGGCGTGCGGCCCCAAGGGAACGGCACATCACCCAGGCCCCCGCGCGCGGCGTGTTCCCACTCCGCCTCATTGGGCAGTCTGCCGCCTGCCCAGGTGGCAAAAGCCCGTGCATCGCGCCAGGAGACATGGGTGACGGGGTGGTCCTCATCGTAGGCGCTTTCAGAGCCCGGACCATTGACCAGCCGCCACTGCGCGCCTTCCACCTTGCGCCACCATTCCACGCCCAGCACGCCTTCGGTCGGCGGGGTCGCGCCGGAGACCTGGGTGAAGAAGACAAAAGACCAGCCAAAGCGTTCGGCCTCGGTGACGAAGCCCGTGTCCGCAACAAATGCCGCGAACATCGCGTTGGTGACCGTGGTTTGCATCATGTGGAAGGGCTTGAGCCGTCTGCGGCGCAGCGGGCTTTCTTCGTCCTGCGGGATCACCGGCGTATCGGTGCCTAAGAGCGCGGCACCGCCCGGGATCGCGACGGCTCTGATCTGAGGCGGTGCGCCGACAGCGGCAACTTGCGCTTGCGGTAACGTATCGCGGGCACCGGCGCTGGGCGTGCAACAGGTCTTTCCATCCATTGTGCTATCCTAGCAGTGTCAGCCAGACCCAGACAGTCAGGATCGAGCCCCCGGTGGTGATCAGCACCGAGGAGGCCGCGATCCGCTTTGCACGCCCGTACATGTTGGCGAAAATGTAAGCGTTGAACCCCGGCGCCATCGCCGCTGTGAGCACGCCGGAGCGGAAGGCATCTGGCGGCAGCGCGGTGGCGCGGCCCAGCAGCCAGACAAGCGCGGGGTGGGCCATCAGCGTGATCGCGCAAACCATCGCGATCGTCTTCATATCGCCCTCGGGCCGGTATTGGATCAGCACGCCGCCCAGGGCGAAAAGCGCTGCGGGCAGGGCCGCGCGGGCCATCATGGACAGCCCGTCATCGATCACAGAGGGCAGCGTCATGCCCATAAGGTTGACCGCAAATCCCGCGACAATCGCCAGCACCAGCGCGTTGGAAAACATCGCTGTCCCCACGCGGCGGGCAAAGATGCGCGCTGTGGGGCTGCGGACAAGCTCCATCGCCGCGATGCCAAGGCCGTAGCAAAAGGGCGCGTGAAAGCTGACGATGGCGAAATTGCCCGACAGTGCCTCTGGCCCGTAGGCGCGTTCGGTGATGGGCAGGCCCAGGAGGATCGAGTTGGAAAAAAGGCAGCAAAAGCCGATGGCCACGCAGTCTTCCCAGTCGCGCCGGAAGAGCAGTCGCGCACCTAACAGACCCAGACCAAAGCAGGCGGCGGCGGCGGTGTAGAAGCTGAAGAGCAGCCGGGGATCGAAAGAGATCGACAGATCGAGGTTTGAGATCGCCTGAAACAGAAGGCAGGGGATCGCGAAGTTCATGGTGAAGGCCATCAGCCCGTCGATCCCAGACACTGGGAACCAGCCGCGCCAGGTGGACAGATACCCAAATCCGATGACGAGGAAGACCGGGAGAATGACGTCTAGCAAGACCTGCACGCGGCAGCGCCCTGGTCAGCGGGCGGACCGGGGGATTTCACATCCCCCGGACCCCCGGTGGGATATTTGAGGCCAGAAAAAGATCAGGGCACCTCAAAGGTGAGGGTCATGCCGTCATAAGCGGGATGGATATGATCGGGCGTTTCGGCGGCGACGGTGTCGTAGTCAAGATCGTTGTGCATGTTGGTGAGCACGGCAGTCTGCGGTTTCACGCTGTCGATCCATTGCAGCGTTTGCGCCAGGTGGCTGTGGGTCGGGTGTGGATCGCGGCGCAACGCGTCCACGATCCAGCAGGTGAGGCCTTCCATATGGGGCCAGGCGGCCTCGGGTATCGTTGCCACGTCGGGCAGATAGGCGATGTCGTCAAAGCGAAATCCGAGCGCGTCCATGCCGCCATGCGCGACCTCAAAAGGCGTAAAGGTGATCGCGCCGCCAGTGCCTTCGATGGTCACGTCTCCGGCGATATCGTTCATCTCCAGGATGGGCGGATACATCGACCCTTCGGGCTGAATGAAGGCATATCCAAACCGGTCGAGCAGCGCAGCCTTTGTGGGGGCATCCGCCCAGACCGGCAGGCGCGCGCGCATGTTGATCACGATCATGCGCAGATCATCAATCCCGTGCACGTGATCGGCGTGGGAATGGGTGTAGATCACCGCATCCAGCCGCCCGATCTGGGCCTCTAGCAGCTGGTTGCGCATGTCGGGCGTCGTGTCGATGAGCACGGTGGTGGTGCCGTCTTGGGTGCGCCGCTCCACCAGCAGGGAACAGCGCTGGCGGCGGTTCTTGGGATTGGCTGGATCGCAGGCGCCCCAGTGCCCGCCCAGGCGCGGCACGCCGCCGGAAGAGCCGCAGCCCAGGATCGTGAGCGTCAGCTCTGCCATCAGGCGGCCGCCTTATGTCTGGCGGCCTTTGCAAACAGCCGGTCGAAGTTGGCCTGTGTCGCGGCGGCAAAATCGGGGTAGCTCATGCCAAAGGTTTCTGCCGCGCGTTGGGCGGTGTGGGCGGTGAAGGCGGGTTCATTGCGTTTGCCGCGTTTGGGTGGCGGGGCAAGGTAGGGTGCATCGGTTTCCACCAGGATGCGGTCTATAGGGGCCTGGCGAAAGATCTCGCGCAGGGGGTCCGACTTGGGGAAGGCGGTGATGCCTGACATCGACAGGTAAAAGCCGAGATCCAGCGCTGCGGCGGCAAGATCAGCGCTTGACGAAAAGCAGTGCATCACGCAGCCAAAAGCCCCTGCGCAAAGTTCTTCTGTCAGGATTTGCGCCATGTCTTCATCGGCATCGCGGGCATGAATGATGAGCGGCAGGCCGGTTTGGCGCGCCGCTTCGATGTGCACCCGCAGCGATTGCTTTTGCACATCCGCGCTGTCGGCGGTGTAGTGATAATCGAGCCCCGTTTCGCCGATGCCCACCATCTTTGCGTGGCGTGTCAGCGCGATAAGCTCCTCCACCGTGGCCATCGGTTCCTCTGCGGCGGACATGGGATGTGTGCCCGCGGCGTAGAACACCGGCGCATGCGCCTCTGCCAGCGCGCGCACGGCGGGCTCGTTTTTCAACCGTGTGCAGATCGTGACCATGCGCGTGACCCCGGCCTCTGCCGCGCGCGCGATGAGCGCGGCATGCTCGCCCTCGAAATCCGGGAAATCGAGGTGGCAATGGCTATCGGTGATCTGCGGGACTTGGGTCATGGGGTGTGGATAATGTCTACCTGGGGGCGCGGTCTGCCAGTTTGAACAGGGTATCAAGGACAAGCGCTGCAGGGTCAAGGTTGACCGCCAGCCCGTGTTGCGCGCGGGCAGAGACCTCCTGCGCTGTCTCTGCCCAGATGCGCGCCTGCGCGGGCGAGGGCGCCAGCCGGGCGAAGGTTTGCGCTTCCTTTGTCGCGGCCTGCGACTCAGGGGCGGCGCCCGACGCGCCCGTACGCGCCAGCCGGGCCAGCATCAGGTCGATGAGCGTAAAGAGCAGCCTCAGCTTTTCCTCGCCCCCCCGCTGGGCAGCCGCCTCCGCCAGTTTGAGCGCGCGGGCCCGGTCAAGCCGGGGCAGGGTTTCCATCAGCGCTACAAGCTCCGCATAGGTCGCGAGCCCGCCCATCAGCGACAGCCGCAGCGCGCCGCCAACTGAGCCGCCGGAGAGCGCGGCAAGTGCGGACGCATCGCCCTCAACCTCGGCGCCAGAAAGCGCGAGCGCTTGGGCCATCTGATCGGGCGAAAGGGTGGAAAGGCGCAACGTGCGGCAGCGCGAGCGGATCGTGGGCAAGAGGGCAGAGGGCTGATGGCTGATCAAGAGCAGCGTCGCGCGGGCAGGCGGCTCTTCTAGCATTTTGAGGAGCGCGTTTGCGGCATTGGGGTTCATCTCATCCGCGTCATCTATGATGACCACGCGCCTGCCGCCCTCCGCCGCGGACATCTGGAAAAACCCATTGAGCGCGCGGATGTCATCGACCACGATCTGTTTGCGCATGCGCTTGGTCTCGGGGTTGATCGTGCGGGTGATGGACTTCAGCCCGCCTTCGCCGCCCGATGCGATGCGCCGGGCAACCGGGTGTTCGGGATCGATCTCGAGCGTTGTGGGCGGGGCGGCGGCGAACATGCCGCCGTTGTCTTCTGGCGTGGCCAGCAGAAACCGCGCGATGCGCCAGGCGAGCGTCGCCTTGCCCACGCCGCGCGGGCCGGTCAGCAGCCAGGCGTGGTGCAGCTTGCCCGTGTTGAAGGCTTCGATAAACGCCGTTTCCGCCGCTGCCTGCCCGATCAGCTGGGCTGTATCGCGCGGATGCCGCGCGCCGGTCAGCTGGTCGGGTCGGGGGGCGTCATCGCTCATGGCGGGGGTGTAGCATGTTTGGGCAGGGAGGAAAGTGGTGCGCGGGTGAGACCGCGTGGGGCTTGAAGAGATTGAAGACCCTTTTCCTGCTTGCGTAAGACCTGCACCTATATCCTTTGCAGGCGCGCCATTACGGTCTGGGTCACGTCCCGGCTCACCACCTCAATGTCGCGGTTCCCATCGAGCACCGCAAATCGCGCGTCGAATTCTCTCGCCAGTGCCAGAAATCCCGCCCGCATCTGCCGCTGAAGGTCCTCTCCGAAATCCTCGAACCGTTCTTCGGTGCCCTGGCGGCCCTTGGCGCGGCTGAGCCCCTCTGCCGGGTCCATGTCGATGAGCACCGTCAGATCGGGCTCGATCCCGATCATGAGGACGTGCAGGCTGTCCACCACACCGCGCAGGTCGCCGCGGCTCAGCCCTTGGTACATGCGCGTTGAATCGGCAAAGCGGTCACAGATGACGATTTTGCCCGCCTCAAGCGCAGGGCGGATGGTGCGTTCCACGTGATCGCGCCGTGCGGCGGTGAAAAGCAGTATCTCCGTTTCCGCCGACCAGCGGTCCGGATCGCCCTGCAACACCAGCGCGCGGATCTCTTCGGCGCCGGGGGAGCCACCAGGCTCACGGGTGAGCACGACGTCATGGCCCTCCTGGCGCAGATGATCTGCCAACAGGCGCGCCTGGGTGGATTTACCCGACCCGTCGATGCCCTCAAAGGAGATGAACAGGCCGTTCCGGCTCACGAAGCGGATTTGGACGCGGCGGCGGGCTGCGGCCCATTGTTGAGCCGCTCCAGCAGATGCATCGCCGCCGCTGTCACGCGGATCATGAAGCCGCCCGCGGCCACCGCATCAGAGGTCACAAGCGGCACGCGCACTTCGGGCAGGTCTTCGCGGGTGATGATCATCTCGCCCACCTCTGCGCCTTTTCCCAGCGGGGCGCGGAGGGGGCCGTCAAAGACCGCCTCTGCCGTGAAGCCTGGTCCGGCAATGCCCTGGGGCACAAGGAGCGTGAGGTCTTCGGCCAATTCAAGCCCCACCGTCTGCACATCGCCAAGCGCCACCGGTGCCTCCGCGACGCGGGTGCCTGCGGTGCCCAACGTCTGTTCGGCGAACTGACGGAAGGCCCAGTTGACAATCGCTTCTGATTCCTGGGCCCGCGCCTCTGCACTTGGCAAGCCCGAGACGACAAAGATCACGCGCCGATTGCCCTGTTTGGCGGAGCCTACGAGGCCAAAGCCCGCTTCGCGTGTGCGACCCGTCTTGAGCCCATCGGCTCCGATGCCCAGCGTCAAAAGCGGGTTGCGGTTGAAGCGGTTGGAGGCCTCATTGGGGTCAAACAGAAATTCGGTTTCGGCAAACATTGGGTAGAACTGGGGGAAATCCTCGATCAGCCGCTGGGCGATCAGCCCCAGATCGCGCATCGACATCCGGTGGCCCGGCTTGGGCCAGCCGTTGGAGTTCATGAAGGTGGAGTTGGTCATGCCCATCTGCTGGGCGCGCATGGTCATGTCGCGGGCAAAACGCGCCTCCGTGCCCGACAGCGCCTCCGCGATGACCACGCAGGCGTCATTGCCTGACAGCACGATGATGCCGCGGATGAGGTCTTCCACGCTCACCCGCTCTCCCTGTTGCAAAAACATGGTGGAGCCGCCGTAGGCCGCTGCCTCCGCCGAAACCGCCAGCTTGTCATCCAGATTGAGCCGCCCCGTCTCCAGCGCTTCGAATGCCATGTAAAGCGTCATGAGCTTGGACATGGAGGCGGGCGGCAGGGGCTCATCCGCGTTCTTGGTCATCAGAACGGTGCCCGTCGTCATATCCATGACATAGGCCGATCCCGCCTTTGTCTCAAAGGCGGCGGCGGGCAGGCAGAATAAGATGAGCGACAGGCAAGCGGCAGCAAGGCGTGTCATGAAGGCTCCTATGGGTGGATGGGATCAACTGGAGACGGCGTATGCGTCAGAGAATCCTTCTGTCTTGATCTTGTCCAGCAATCCCGACAATTCCGAGCGGTTCGTTGCCGGTCCAACCACCACGCGCCAGTATTCCTTGCCGCGGATCTGGCTCTTCTTGATCGTGGGGATCATGCCTGCGCCGCGCATCTGCTTGGCCGCGCGTTCCGCGTTGGCTTGAATGCTGAAGATGCCGATCTGAACAAAGGGTTTGGCCAGCCCGCTGCCAGAGGCGCGCGGCGCTGCCGGTTTGGCCTGGGTCGCGGGCAGGGAGGCCTGGGTGGGTTTCGTCGGTGCGGCCTTGTCGATCGCGGCACCGGCGGCGGCAATGGGGTCAAGGCTGGTCTCTGCCACCTCCGGCGCGGCTTCGACCCGGTCGATCTCGGTAGGTGTCGCGTCTTGCGTGGGCGCTTCCGTCTCCTCGCGCCGCAGTGCTGTGACGTTGAGCTGCGCGGGCGCGCCCGCGAGCACGCCGATGGCCGCTGCCGCGTCAGAGGAAATCTGCAGCTTGGGGCCCGGCAGGTCGCGTTCCCGGCGGAAGAGCGCGCCAATCACAAACTTGCCGTTGTCCTTGTTGCGGATGATCACGCGCTCGGGCTCCGTCACATCCGGATGCGCGATCCAGACGCCGCCAAGGGACGGCCGCCCGTCCCAAAGGCCCTGGTCATCGGCGGAAAACACATCGGGTGCTTCCACATCGCGTTCAATGAGCTTGGTGCTTTTCACGCCGCCCGCCGACGACGTGACAGTATCGGCGTCTGCTTTGGGTTGCAGCCAGGGCGGCATCTGCCCGTCAGCGCAGCCCCCAAGCAACGTGAGCGCAAGCGCTGTGCCGCCCATCAGCCGGACGATTTTGTGCGGAAAAAGGGTGCGATTTTTGAGCCTGCTCATCTCATCTGTCCTTGCCTGCTGGGCTGTTTTGAGCCCGGTTTGGCCGCTTCTCGCAGCACGTCTATGGCCCGCTTTGCGGTGCTCTTTGGCGCTACAGTAGCGTCAAGCGGTCTTTGTGAAAAGGCTGGCTTGACGATTTCGGCAAATTTCCCCGTGCTTTGTGTGACATTGCGGCCTCGCAAAGCGCCATTTGCCGAATCGCAGGCGGGTCAGTAGGAGGGTGGCGCGCGGAGGTTTGGCAGAGTGGTCGAATGCACCGGTCTTGAAAACCGGCGGGCGTGAAAGCGTCCCCAGGGTTCGAATCCCTGAGCCTCCGCCAGTTTTAAGGTTGAATGATCCTGAACGGCTTTACGCCGGGATCGCCTGACCCAATGGCAAACGCACTTGTGATTGCTGTGTTGTGCCGGGCGTGGCGGTCCAACACTCCAGAACGCCTGGATGGCTAAGGTCGGAAAGGGGAGCGCTTATGGACAAAACAGCCAGCGATATGATCGACGCTAATATGCAAACGGGTTGCTGAAGTGTTTGCCTTTAAGCCACCCCACGCTCCGCGCGCTCCATCATTGCCTTCGCGCGCGGGCAATCCAGCCGGTCGCGCAGGGGGCTGTTGGGGTCGATTTCCTTCTTGCAGACCAGGCACTGGTCTGCATCGCCAATCGCATTCAGCCCCCCACAGCTGCCCTTGATGCGCTTGCCGGCAAAGACAACACCCAAGGACATACCGATCACCACGACAAGCAACAGCCCGAAGGCGAGAAAGAAGGTTTCCATCGGCTGTCCTCCAGGCTCGTTTTAAGCCGTCAGCTCCGCAAAGCGGGGGCTGGCGTGGGTCTTGAAAGCCATCTGAGCGGCGTCTTCATCCCGGTCGATGAAGAGCACGGCGAGGTTTTCGCGCGCCGCAATCTCCAGCCCGCGCTCGCGACCCAGGGTCAGCATTGCGGTCGCCCAGGCGTCGGCCAGCATCGCATTTTCTGCCAGCACGGTGGCCGACGCCGTCTTGTGCGTGATGGGCCGCCCCGTGGTCGGATCAATCACGTGAGAAAAGCGCTGCCCGTCCACTTCAAAGTAGTTGCGGTAGTCGCCTGAGGAGGCGAGACCGAGGTTTGACACGCCGACCACATCCAGCACGCCGCCGGAAAGAGCTGCGGGCTGTTCGATGCCGATCTGCCAGGGCAGGCCATCTGGGTTGGTGCCGGCGGCGTAGAGATCACCGCCGATCTCCACCATGAAATCGTTGATCCCCAGCTCTGCCAGCGCGCGACCGATGAGGTCCGCGCCGTAGCCCTTGCCGATGGCGGCGAGGTAAATCTGCGCTTCGGCCTGCTGTTTTTCCAGCATGCCGGTGCCCAAGCGCAGCGTGTTGCCGTGGCCCGCGCGGGCGAGCGCTGCGTCAACTGCGGCATCGGCTGGCACCTGCTGGTCACCCCGCGCACCAAAGCCCCAAAGCTCGATGAGCGGACCCATGGTGGTATCAAAGCGGCCCTCGCTGGCCAGGTGCACGGTTTCGGCACCCTCCATCACCTCTGCCAGTTCGGCGGAAAGAACATGCGGGCCAGCGCCGCCCGCGTTGATGCGCGAAATCTCGGATGTGGCATCCCAGTTCGACATCTGCGCGTTCACGAGGCGCAGCGCCTCCTCAATCCCGTCGCGCGCCTGAGCTTCCGTGACGGAGCGACTGTGGTCCACGGCCACGACGTTATAGACGGTGCCCATGGTGGCGCCGCTGATGTTGAGAACGTCTGACCCGGGCTTACAAGCGGCAAGGGCGAGCGGCATGACGATGAAAGAACGGCGTGAGAGTCTGATGGGATCTGGCAAGGCGGCCCCCGATGGCTATGTGTTGGCTTTGTCCATCTATATCGCAGGCTCAGAACGCTGAAACCAGTCCCTGCGACAAATTTTCTAAAGAAATGTTCAGCTTGAACTTCCGTCCGCAAGCTGGTTGACGCATAATGCCAACCAAAGCCAACGGAGGGACACGTAGGTGAAGCGATTTTCGCTACGCAAGGGTCTGGACCTGCCCATAGAGGGTGCGCCCAAGGCCGGTATCGCAGCAGGACCGGAAATCAGCACAGTTGCCGTCGTAGGAGACGACTACATTGGGCTGAAGCCCCGCATCCTCGTCGCGGAAGGTGACGCTGTTGGGGTTGGCACCCCGATCATGATCGACAAACAGCGCGAGGACGTGATGATCGTCTCGCCCGCTGCGGGACGAATCAAGGCTATCAACCGCGGTGCACGCCGCAAGCTGATCTCCGTGGAGATCACGGTCGACGAAAACGCGGCTGACCCGGTCGATTTCTCGGGCGTCGGGAATGCAGACACGGCTGAGGGGCTGGCGGAGAAGCTCTGCGCCTCCGGCCTGTGGACGTCCTTCAGGACGCGCCCCTACTCCAAGGTGCCCGCTTCCTCCGCGCGCCCTGACGCGATCTTTGTGACGGCGATGGATACGGAGCCTTTGGCCGCCGATCCCGCGCCCATCATCGCCGCCGCGACGGAGGATTTCACCGCGGGGCTCGCCGCGATCACCAAGCTGACAGAAGGTGAGACCTATCTTTGCATGGCCGACGGCGCGGATGTGCCTGGCGCGGATGTGCCGGGTGTGACGGCAGCGGCCTTCAGTGGGCCACATCCGGCTGGTCTTGCCGGGACGCACATCCATTTCCTGTCGCCGCTCTTTCCGGATCAGACCGTCTGGACCATTGGGTACAGCGATGTGATCGCCATCGGGCGGCTGCTGAAAACGGGGCACTATGACCCGTCGGTGACGGTTGCGCTCTGCGGGCCTGCCTGCAAAAATCCGCGCATCGTGACGACCATCGCTGGCGCCTCTCTGGTGCAGTTGACGCAGGATGACTGGAAAGAGGGCCTGCTGGTGCGGATCATCTCCGGCTCTGTGCTGAGCGGTCACGCAAGCGAGGTCGAAGGCGCGTTCCTAGGCCGCTATGCGCGGCAGGTGACCGTGATCGAAGAGGATAAGGAACAGATCCCCATGGGCTGGATCAGGCCCATGTTTTCGAAATTTGCCGTCCAGCCCGTTCTGGGCTCAGCGCTGGCGACAAAGACATATCCGCTGACGTCGAACCTGAACGGCGGGCGGCGGGCGATGGTGCCCACCGGCACTTTCGAGACGCTGATGCCGCAGGACTACCTGCCCACGCAGCTTTTGCGCGCGCTTTTGGTGATGGACACCGACCAGGCGCAGGCGCTGGGCGCGCTGGAATTGGCGGAAGAGGACCTGGGACTCGTGGGCTTCGCGTGTCCGGCCAAATATGAATACGGGATGGCGCTTCGGGACTGCCTCACCAAGATTGAGAAGGAGGGCTGATATGGGCCTCAGAAACTTCTTTGACCGCATCGAACCGAATTTCGAGAAGGGCGGCAAATACGAAAAGTACTTCCCCCTCTATGAGATGGTGGAGAGCTTTCTTTACACGCCGAAGACGGTCACGACAGTCGCGCCGCATGCGCGGTCCTACATCGATATGAAGCGGATCATGACCTACGTGGTGCTGGCGACGATCCCCTGCATCCTGATGGCGCTTTACAACACTGGGCTGCAGACCAACCTGGCGCTGGCCCAAGGGTTTGAGCCTGAAGGTTTCCGCGCGGCGATCATGGCCTTCCTCGGGATCGGCTTTAACCCCGCCAACCCCTTTGCCAATATGATGCACGGGCTGACGTACTTCCTGCCCATCTACATCACCACGCTGGTCGCGGGCGGCATCTGCGAGGTGATTTTTTCGGTCATCCGCAAGCACGAGGTGAACGAGGGTTTCCTTGTCACTTCCATGCTCTACACGCTGATCGTGCCCGCCACCACGCCACTTTGGCAGGTGGCACTCGGCATCATCTTTGGCGTGGTGATCGGCAAGGAAGTCTTTGGCGGCACCGGCAAGAACTTCCTCAACCCTGCGCTGACGGGCCGGGCGTTCCTTTATTTCGCCTACCCCGCGCAGATGTCTGGCGACAGCGTCTGGGTGCCGGTGGATGGCTACACAGGCGCTACTGCGCTCGCGGTCAGCGCCTCTGATGGGTACCAGGAACTGGCCGCGCGCGGCATGACCTGGTGGGACAGCTTCGTGGGCGTCGTTCCCGGCTCGATGGGGGAGACCTCCACGCTTGCCGCCGCCTTGGGGCTGGCCTTCCTACTGGCCACACGAATCGCCAACTACCGCATGGTGGTCGGGTGCTTAGGGGGCATGATCGGCTTTACGCTGCTGCTCAACTGGATCGGATCGGATACCAATCCGATGTTCGCGATGCCCTGGTACTGGCATCTGGTGCTGGGCGGCTATGCCTTTGGCCTGGTGTTCATGGTGACGGAGCCTGTGTCGGGCTCGCACACCAACGCGGGCCGCTACATCTACGGTGCGCTGATCGGGTTCATGGTGGTCATGATCCGGGTGATAAACCCGGCCTTCCCTGAAGGCATGATGCTCGCCATCCTTTTCGGTAACGTATTTGCGCCGCTCATCGACCACTTCGTGGTGCAAGCCAACATCAAACGCAGAGCAAGACGCCATGCCTGACGACAGCCAAACAGCGATCCCCGACAAGCCTAAGGGGCCCATCGGTCGCTTCCTCGCCGCACCCGCGGATTCAGTTGGAAAGACCATCTTCATCGCCGTCATGGTTTGCCTCGTGGCCTCCATGGTGGTCTCCGCCGCCGCCGTGGCACTACGGCCCACCCAGGCGATCAACGCGCTCAAGGACAAGCAGGTGAATATCCTGCAGGTCGCGGGTATCTACGAGCCCGGCGTGGACGTGCTGGAGGCCTTCTCTGCCTTTGAGCCGCGCATTCTGGAGCTGGATACCGGCGAGTTCACCGCCAAATTCGACCCGGCCGAATTCGATGACCGCGCCGCAGCGGATGATCCGGCGCTGTCCGAGGCGTTGACAGATGATCCCGCAGGCATCGGCCGGCAGGCCAACTACGTTACCGTGTACCTGCTGCGCGACGACGCGGGCGGGATCGACAAGGTCATCTTGCCCATCCACGGCTACGGCCTCTGGTCCACTCTCTACGGCTTCATCGCGCTCGAAGAGAACGGCAACGACATCTTCGGCCTTCAGTTCTATGAGCACGCCGAGACACCCGGTTTGGGCGCGGAGGTCGACAACCCGCGCTGGAAGGCGCAGTGGAACGGCAAGCGGCTGGAGGATAGCGACGGCAATCTGGCGATAACTGTGGCCAAGACCGCACCGCCCGCGGGCGAGGACTATCACATCGACGCGCTTGCAGGGGCCACGCTTACCACGGTGGGGGTGGATAACCTGGTCAAATTCTGGATGGGGGAGCGCGGCTATGCACCCTTCCTCGAAAATCTCAAAGCGGGGAACGTGTAATGGCGCATAAACGCAGAGAAATGCTCACCGACCCGCTGGTCGATAACAACCCCATTACGCTGCAGGTGCTGGGCATATGCTCGGCGCTCGCGGTGACCTCCTCCTTGCAGGTGGCCTTCGTGATGTCGCTCGCGGTGATCTTCGTGACCGGGTTCTCGTCCATGTTCATCTCGATGATCCGCAACCAGATCCCGGCCTCCATCCGGATCATCGTGCAGATGGTGGTGATCGCGAGCCTCGTGATCCTCGTGGACCAGCTGCTCAAGGCCTACGCCTTCGAGATTTCCAAGACGCTGTCGGTCTTCGTGGGCCTCATCATCACCAACTGCATCGTGATGGGCCGGGCAGAGGCCTTTGCCATGAAGAACCCGCCGATTGAAAGCTTCATCGACGGTGTGGGCAACGGCATGGGCTACGGCCTCATCCTGATGATGGTCGGCGTTATCCGTGAGCTTTTCGGCTCTGGCTCGCTTTTTGGCATCACGATCCTTGAGACGGTCAACAACGGTGGCTGGTACGTGCCCAACGGCATGCTGCTGCTGCCGCCCTCGGCCTTCTTCATCATCGGTCTGATC
>JBCCPS010000021.1:0-43706 GCA_039024775.1 Pseudomonadota bacterium | reverse complement strand
TCTTCTGCCAGTTTCTTCAGGTCAGCCATTTCAGCTCTCCATTAAGTATTGTGTTCCAACGCGCGAGGCTTCCCTCACACTGGTCCAAAAGTTGCTTACGCCGCCTTGTCCTCGATGGTGGACAGGATACCGGCGATGTTTGCCGCAGGTGCGCCAATGGCCCCGGCGATGTTCGATGCGGGTGCGCCCAGCATGCCCGCGATCGTGGAGATAAGCTCCTCACGCGAAGGCATCTTGGACACGGCCTCAACACCGGCCACGTCGAGTGCGTTTTCACCCATCGCCCCGCCCAGGATCACGAACTTGTCGTTGTCCTTGGCGAACCCCTGCGCGACCTTGGCGGCCGCAACGGGGTCTTCGGAGAAGGTGAGAACGGTCATGCCGCTCAGAAGGTCCGTAATGCTTTCGCATGGGCGACCCTTCAAAGCGATCTTGGCGAGCCTGTTCTTGGCAACACGCACGGCACTATCGGCGTCGCGTGCGCGCTGCCGAAGGTCCTGCATTTCAGCAACTGTCAGACCGGTGTAATGGGCAACCACCACAACGCCAGAGCTTTCAAAGATTTGGCCCAGTTCTTCGACCAGGGCTTCCTTTTGTGCTCTATCCACAGTTTCACTCCAGTAAGGGAGGGTTTCCCCTCCGGCTCAGTTTCGCCGGGGGTGTAACGCCCCGACAAGTCGGGTCCTTACGGGGGGTGAGTTTGGCTGCGGAGAGCATCAGCTCAGCCG
This sequence comes from Pseudomonadota bacterium, assembly GCA_039024775.1. Lineage (GTDB taxonomy): Bacteria > Pseudomonadota > Alphaproteobacteria > Rhodobacterales > Rhodobacteraceae > Sulfitobacter. Next base: position 42,978 of record JBCCPS010000021.1, on the reverse strand, counting down.
ACAGTAAATCTACCTTCCCGTCTCAGGCAGGAATTATGAAGGTCACCCTTCACCCGCCATCTCGGACGAAAAGCACGCGGCGGCGACGAATCGCTGCTGTGCGCTCGATCCGGGGGATAGCGGGTTGCGCCGTGCATTCCAAGCCCTGCGTTCAGTGCCGGGCCAGGCCGTGTTGTCTTTTGTGTGACGATGTCAACAGACTAGGAAGGCTTTCCTGCTAGACAGGGCAGCAACCCCTAGGAAACGCGAAGAACCGGACCGCAGGATGAGCAGAACACCCGTGAATGCGCAGCGTGCGGGCGACCGGGCGGTGGTATGAGCACGCCCTTCCGCACTCCCAATATCCTGCTCATCAGCCTCGATGACGCGGTCGCCTTCTGGAACTATCGCCGCGTCTTTGGTGAAGTGTTGCAGACGCCCAACCTTGACCGGATCTGCGGCATCTCCACCGCCTATCACAGGGCGTACTGCCAAGCACCGGTGTGCAGCCCCTCGCGGGCGAGCTTCATGTCTGGCCTCTCTCCCGTGGACAGTGGCATCACAGGACCCGATCCCCGCTTTTACGAGCGGATGCCTGCAACCGCGCTGTGGCCTGCAGCGCTCAAGGCAGCGGGCTGGCACTGCTCCTCCGGAGGCAAAATGGTGCGCGGTGCCCAGCCGCTGCCTGAACTGGTGCATAACGTGCTCTACTCCGATGGGCCCAAGACATTTCGGATGGGCCGAAGGCCCCGAATTTATGCCACGCCGGAACGGTCTGAGCGCACGGAGATCATGGCCTTCGGCGGCATGCGTGGCGGGGAGGCAACCGTCCACTCAAAGGATGATGACACCTTCTATGACCACCACGTCTGCCAATCGGCCATCGATTTCCTGGACAGCTATGACCGCGCGGCGCCCTTTTACCGAGAGGTCGGCTTTTGCGCACCACACGGACCCTGGCGCACGCCGCGGCGTTTCAAGGAGCTCTACAATGTGCGCCGGTTCACCCAGCCATCGGCCTGGCAAGCAGGCTTTGGCCGCACCCGTGCTATGAACCGCGCGGCACCGCCCAATTTCCGTACCAGCCGACAGCGCTTTTGGCGCAAGAGCGTGCGGAACTATTTCTCAGCGCTCAGCTATGTGGACGACCATGTGGGACAGGTCTGGGACGCGCTGAAGCGCTCGCGTCACCGGGACAACACCGTGGTGATCCTTCTGTCAGACCACGGGATGCATCTGGGTGAACACGGACGGTTTCGCAAACACACGCTGTTGGAACAGGTGGCGCAGGTCCCGCTCATTGTGCATCTGCCCTGGCAGGCGGAAGGGGTCACAATCACCCAGCCTGTCGGGCTGACCGATGTGGGCCCGACGGTGATGGACATCGCGGGGCTGCCACCGATCCCGCGCACGCGGGGCCGATCGTTGCTCTCCCCTGAACCGGCCCGCGACACCGAGGCGGGCAGAGCGATCCCGACGTTCCTGCACGATCACGCCTCACTCCGGAAGGGGCGCTACCGGTTGATCCGTTTCGGCGATGGGACCACGCGGCTCTATGATCTTGAGAACGATTGGTGGCAGACGCGGGACTTGGGCACCGGGCACAGCGCTTTTCCTGAGATGGAAAAGGCGCTGACCACATGTTGCGCGCCCGTTGCGCACAGGCCTTTGCGCACCGCGATCTGAGGGTCTGGACGCTGGCAGATAGGTTGCGCGCGTGCGCCCTGCGCGGGCCTCAATCCTTCAGAATATCCCCATCGTCCCCCATCCTTAGATAGGTGAGCTACCGCCAGAGCTTGATGGTGGGACGCATGCCAAACAGTACCGAACCGACGAGGAAGAGCCAGGTGCCCAAATATGTCGTGGCCTCGCTGAAAAAGAGCACGCTGCCGATCACAAAGAGCACGGCAGCAAGGAAATCCACGAAGGTGTAGGCGATCTCGCACAGCGCGTAGAGGTGTTTGTGCCGTTCGGTGCGTGATCGGGTGTCCGGGTGAAAAAGTCTCATGATGGGGTGATGCTGCGCGTTGAAAGGGCGCGCACCGCTTTGCGGGGCGCGCGCCTTTGGTCTGAGCCGTGCATCGTGGTCTTTTGCGGTGCCGGATGACCAGCCGAAACCGAGCTTTTTGCCCCTCAGGCCGTGGCGCGCATCGGGGATGCGGAACCACCAGCCGCTGCATTGGTACCGGTGCGGAAGCGGCGCGACAGATCCGTCAGATCACCCGCCGCTGCGGTCAGTGCTTCACTTGCAGCGGTGGTTTCCTCAAACATCGCGGCATTCTGCTGGGTCGCCTGATCCAGCTGCACGATGGCGGCTGAAATCTCTGCGATGCCGCTGGCCTGTTCGGCTGCTGATTGCGCGATGCCTGTGACATTGCCCGCCAGCGCCTTGGCGGAGTTCGACATCGCTTGCAGCGTCTCACCCGTCTTCTCCACCATGCCCACGCCCTTTTTCACCCGCTCAGAGCTTTGCTGGATCAGGTTCTCGATCTCGCTCGCAGAGGCGGAGGCGCGCTGCGCCAGATCCCGGACCTCCGAGGCCACAACCGAGAAGCCGCGACCCGCCTCGCCTGCGCGCGCGGCCTCAACGCCCGCGTTGAGCGCAAGCAGGTTGGTTTGGAAGGCGATGTCGTTAATCAGGTTCACCGTTTTGCCGATCTGATCAGAGAATTCCTCGATCTCGCTCATGGCCGCCTTGGCCTGCTCCATCACCGCGTCAGCTTCATCGGCCTGGCGCGCGTTCTGGTTGGCCAGCTCATTGGCCGATTGCGCGCCATCCGCGGCGGACTTGATCGCGCCCTCAAGCTCCTCCACCGCGGCGGAGGTTTCTTCCAGCCGCGCGGCGGATTGCTCTGTTCGCACCGACAGGCTCTGCGCTGAGCTGGAGATCTCGCTCGAATTGTTCTTCACGTTGCCTGCCTGAGACAGGATTTCGATCATCGCGGTCTCGAACTGTTCTGCGGTCTGGTTGGTGTCCTGCTGCAAGCGGCCAAAGGCACCCTTGAACTCGCCCATCATACGGCTCGACAAATCACCCTGAGCGATGGTCTTGAGCGTGGCACAGGCCTGTTCCAGCGATGCATCCACCTGGCTCAAAAGGTCGTTGATGCCGGTCTGGGTCTCGGTGAGCGAGGCGTCCTTGTAAACACCATCGATGCGGCCGGTGTAATCGCCCTGTCGCGCCTGGCTCAGCACCTGCTCCATCTCCTGAAGGAAGGCGGCAGCCTCCTTGGCAACGATCTCCGCCTTCTGGCGGGCAATGCGATCCGCTTCCGCCTTTTCCGCGGCCTGCGCTTTCTCGTGTTCCACATCCCGCTCTTGCTTGAGCCGCGCGGCTTCCTCGGCACGCGCAAATTCCGCCCGCTCGTCTTCTGCCGTCCGCAGTTTTTCCAGCAGCCGCAGCGAAGCTGCCTGCAGTTCACCCACTTCGCCAACGCCGCCCGCGCCCGGAGACACGTCAAGCGCGCCATCGGACACTTCTTCGATCGCGCGGGTCACACGCTGGAGAGGCCGCAACGCCTTATTGGTCATCCAAAGGCCAGCCACACCAAGGATCAGCGCCAGCACCAGCGCCGTCTGGGTAATCATGCTGAAGGTCGCCACCTCAAGCTCCACGCGCGCGCCCACCGCCTGGTTGAGCGCTTCCTGATGATCGATGAATTCATTGATCACGCCCAACCAATCGATGAAAGCAGGCCGCGCCTGGGTCATGACGATATCGATGGCGGTCTCCGTCTGGCCGGCGCGGCCCGCTTCGATAATCTGCTCCACCAGCGGGTTGGTCCGCGCCTCCACTTCCTTGATCCGGGCGAGGATCGCACGTTGAATATCCCAGTCGGGATTTGGATCCACGAAAATCGCGTCCATCGGACCGGCGGAGGCGGCGTAATCGGCCTCAAGCGCGCGGATGCCCTGGATGGACATATTCATGTCCGCCGTGTCGGGGGCCAGCACGATGTCACGGATCAGGATGGACCGGTCGTGCACGCTGCCGCGAAAGTTGATCGCATAGCGCTGCTTGAGGCTGTTGATCTCATTGACCTGGGCCAGATCGCTGCTGACGCTCTGAATGCTGATGATCGCGTATAGGCTCACCGCCACCAAGGCGGCGGACATGACGCCAAGAACCGCATTCACGCGACCCCGGACCGTTTTAAGATCGATGTATCTGAACATAGGCACCCTCTTTGCGCATTTGCGATGTGTGTTAGAGAACATCCTTTAACGCCCCGTATACGTCTGGCGCACGTCTCTGCCGTAGCACAAAAAAGAAGGGCGCCGCAGCCTGCAACGCCCCTCCTAAATTCTTAAAATTTCAGATTACTCCGAAACGGCGTCATCCACCGACACGCTGATGCCCGGCCCCATGGTGGAGGTCAGGTTGATCTTTTTCATGTAGGTGCCCTTGGCGCCCGTCGGCTTGGCCTTGGCCACCGCCCCAACAAAAGCGCGCACGTTTTCCACCAGCTTGCCCTCGTCAAAGCTGAGCTTGCCGATGCCTGCATGCACCACACCGCCCTTTTCTGCCTTGAACTGCACCTCGCCGCCCTTGGCGGCTTCCACGGCAGCTTTGACGTCCATCGTCACCGTGCCGACCTTGGGGTTGGGCATTAGGTTGCGCGGGCCCAGCACCTTACCCAACCGGCCCACGATGGGCATCATGTCAGGTGTGGCGATGCAGCGGTCAAACTCGATCTTGCCGCCCTGCACGGTTTCCATAAGGTCCTCTGCACCCACGATGTCGGCACCTGCGGCTTGCGCTTCTTCGGCCTTGGGACCGCGGGCAAAGACCGCCACGCGCATGGATTTGCCGGTGCCATTGGGCAGGCCCACCACGCCGCGCACCATCTGGTCCGCATGGCGCGGGTCCACGCCGAGGTTCACGGCGATCTCCATCGTCTCGTCAAACTTGACCTTGGAGTTGCTTTTGATCAGCGCAACGGCCTCTTCAACAGTCACGTCCATCTTGTCAGCGAAAGCCTCGCGCGCGGCGCGGGTTCTTTTTCCATGCTTTGCCATCTTACTTCACCTCGATGCCCATGGACTTCGCCGAGCCCAGAATGATCTTCATCGCCTGATCGACGTCATTGGCCGACAGGTCCACCATCTTTGCCTCCGCGATCTCGCGCAGCTGCTTGGTGGTCACGGTGCCCACCGTCTCCTTGCTGGGGTTGTTAGCCCCTGAGGTCACCTTCGCGGCTTTCTTCAGGTAGTAGGACGCAGGCGGCGTCTTGATGTCCATGGTAAAGGACTTGTCCTGATAGTAGCTGATCACCGTGGGGCACGGCGCGCCCGGCTCCATCTCAGCCGTCTTGGCGTTGAACGCCTTGCAGAATTCCATGATGTTAATGCCGCGCTGACCCAGAGCCGGGCCCACGGGCGGGGACGGGTTCGCTTGGCCCGCCTTGATCTGCAACTTCATCGTACCGACGAGTTTCTTGGCCATGTCTGGCCTCCTTTCGCTCTACTTTGAGACGCGTCTCAAAGAATGGATGTCGCGTGGTCCGGTCCGGGCACCGCGGCGCCCTCGCCTCCCACGATTGTTCCGCCCTTCGGACGGTCCGCTGCGGATAGCCACCGCGCGCCCCTAAAGCAAGGGGATTCTTGGCCGCGTAGCCAACGGACATAACCTGTGCTAGCCTGATTCTATGCAATGCGACTGGGAGGGCGCGTTGCGCAGTAGCCAAGCCACCCGCCCCGATTGCGACGCATGCCCATGCGCCCGGCCTGTCCGCGCGCATTGCAGCAGTTTTAAACTAGGAGGAGATCACATGAACATTCAAACAGACGCCCACGGCCGCAGTGCTGCGCTGGATACCAGCCACCTCGGCGTGGATTTTCCGTTCAAGGAAAAATACGGCAACTTTATCGGCGGCCAATTCGTGGACCCAAAGGGCGGCCAGTGGTTCAAGAACGTCACGCCGATCACAGGTGAGGTGATCACGACTGTCGCGCGCTCTGACGCCGCTGACATCGAAGCCGCACTTGACGCCGCCCACGCCGCAGCGCCCGCCTTTGGCAAGACCTCGCTGGCGGAACGCTCCAACATGCTCTTCAAGATCGCCCAGCGGATTGAGGACAACCTGATGACCCTCGCCGTGGCCGAGACGCTGGACAACGGCAAGCCCATCCGCGAATCCGTGAACGCCGACCTCGCGCTGGCCGTGGACCACTTCCGCTACTTCGGCGGCGTGATCCGGGGCGACGAAGGCTCCATCGCGGAGATTGACGCCAACACCTACGCCTACCATTTCCATGAGCCGCTGGGCGTTGTGGCGCAGATCATCCCCTGGAACTTCCCCATTCTGATGGCGGTCTGGAAACTGGCACCGGCACTGGCGGCTGGCAACGCGGTTGTGCTGAAACCGGCTGAACAGACGCCCGCCTCCATTATGGTGATGATGGAGCTGATCGCGGACCTCATCCCGGACGGCGTGGTCAACATCGTGAACGGCTACGGCCCCGAAGCAGGTCAGGCGCTGGCCAACTCCGACCGGATCGCCAAGCTGGCCTTCACCGGGGAGACCACAACGGGTCAGATCATCATGCGCGCCGCAGCCGAGAGCCTGATCCCGGTCACGCTGGAACTGGGCGGCAAATCCCCCAACGTGTTCTTCTCCGACATCATGAGCGCGGATGACGCCTTCTTTGACAAATGCCTCGAAGGCTTTGCCATGTTCGCGCTCAACCAGGGTGAGGTCTGCACCTGCCCGTCGCGCGCGCTGGTACAGGAGGACATCGCGGATGAGTTCCTCAAGCGCGGCATCGAGCGGGTCCAGAAGATCAAGCAGGGCAACCCGCTGCAGATGGATACGATGATTGGCGGCCAGGCCTCGACCGAGCAGATGGACAAGATCACCGGCTATCTCAAGCTGGGCCGCGAAGAAGGCGCGCAGGTGCTTACCGGTGGCGACAAGTCCGCCTTGGGCGACGGCATGGACGACGGCTATTTCATCCAGCCAACCGTGTTCCGGGGCGACAACTCCATGCGGATTTTCCAGGAAGAGATCTTTGGCCCCGTGCTGTCGGTCACGACCTTCAAGGACGAGGCGGAGGCGATCAAGATCGCCAACGACACGACCTATGGCTTGGGTGCCGGTGTCTGGACACGCGACGCCAACCGCTGCTTCCGCATGGGCCGCTCCATCGAAGCGGGCCGGGTCTGGGTGAACTGCTACCACCACTACCCCGCGCACGCGGCCTTCGGCGGCTATAAGAAGTCGGGCATCGGGCGTGAAAACCACAAGATGATGCTGGATCATTACCGCAACACCAAGAACATGCTGGTGAGCTATGACGAAAACCCGATGGGGTTCTTCTAGGGCGATCTGGATTTGGTACGCGAAGGGGCCGGCATCCGCTGGCCCCTTTTGCTTGTGACAGGAGCGAAGGAAGGGGAGCGGATCGCTCACGAAAGACCCCGCATTCCTTGCAGCGGCGTCTCTTTTCGATCCCGACCCGTCAAATAGCCCAAAGACTATGAAAGTCCGCATTTCCAAGCCGATCTTCGCGGGCTAGCGTTCAGCATGTCGACCCACTCAGATGTCAAAGCCCCCGACAACGTTCGTTTTGGCGTTGCAACCATCGTCGGGACAGTGTTTGCCCTGTCGCTCGGCGACGCGTTGATCAAGGCCCTTGGCGGTGGCGGCGGCATGGGCGTCTGGCAGCTCTTTTTGCTGCGTTCTATGCTGGCCTACCCCGTTTTGCTGGGCGGGGCGCTGCTTCTGTTCGGCACAGCCAAATTGAAGATACGTTCCGTCCGCTGGATTGCTGTCAGGTCAATTCTGCTCGCCACAATGTGGATCGCCTACTACCTGGCGCTGCCGCTTTTGCCATTGGCGGTTGCAGGCGCTGCTTACTACACGCTCCCGCTGTTCATTGTCGCCTTTGCAGCCCTTTTTGGCGGCGAAGCCGTCGGGCGCATGCAATAGGCAGGCGTGGCACTGGGATTTGCAGGCATCCTGCTCGTCCTGCGCCCGGGCGGCGAGACATTTCAATGGGCCTCGCTCCTGCCGATATTATCCGCGGTTCTCTACGCGGCAGCCATGATCCTTACGCGCACAAAGTGCCTGCATGAGCATCCTGCTTCCCTCGCTCTTGGACTTAACGTGGCATTCGCTGTTTTTGGTGCCACGGGCCTGGCCCTGGGGGCGGTTTTCAAGCCGGACCTCACAGGGTTTCTGACGACCTCATGGATGGCAATGTCGTTTGAGGCGTGGCGCAATATAGCGATACTCGCCGCGTTGATCCTCGTCGCCTCTGTCGGAACGGCTGTTGCCTACCAGTCCGCGCCCGCCTCGACCGTCGGCACGTTTGACTTTGCCTACGTGGGTTTCGCATTGATCTGGGGCGCAGTTTTTTTCGATGAACGACCTGATCGAATTGCGGTGATCGGGATAGCACTCATCGTGTTGGCGGGTGTGCTCGCAGTAAGACGCCCGAAGCCGCCAAGCTGACCGTCACCCGCAATGCGCCAGCAGATGCGAAATGTGCCGCCAAACCTCTACAGCCCTCACCCCTGCTTGGACACCTGCGTATATTCAAGCTCCACCGGCGTCTCCCGGCCAAAGATGGAGACCGTCACCTTCAGGCGCTGGTTCTCGTCGTCCACTTCCTCGACCATCCCGTCGAAATCCTCGAACGGGCCGTCGGCCACTTTGACCTTCTCGCCGATCTCGAAGTGAATGAGCGTGCGCGGCGCTTCCTCACCCTCGGCCACGCGGCCCAGGATCTGCTCTACCTCTGCATCGCGCATCGGCATCGGGCGGCCCTGGGGGCCCAGAAAGCCGGTGACGCGGTTGATAGAGTTAATGAGATGGTAGCCCTGATCCGACATCTCCATGTGCACCAGCACATAACCGGGCATAAAGCGCCGCTCAGTCGTGACCTTCTTGCCGCGGCGCACCTCAATCACTTCCTCAGTGGGCACCAACACCTCGTCAATCTGTTCCTCAAGGCCCTGCTCTGTTACGGATGTGCGGATCTGTTCTGCGATCTTCTTTTCGAAGTTCGACAGCACGCTCACCGAATACCACCGTTTTGCCATTTGCTCAGAGCCTCCACCTGCGGCAGGCACGTCCTGCCAGTTGTCCTGCACGCGCGCGCGTTCGGCGGTGCCAGATAAAAATCAGGCGCGCAACTCGATTCGCCGCGCGCCTAAATCCTGTGGGCGTGGAAATAACGCGCAGCGCAGGCTGTTTCAAGTGGCGCCGGTAAAAACGCGTGACCGCGCGCAGATCAGCCGAATATGTTAAGAATCCCCTGAAGACCCGACCGGATCAGGATGTCTACAACCGCAAAAAACACCGCTGTCAGTGCTGCAAGGATAAAGACCATCACAGTGGTCAGCATGACCTCGCGGCGGGTCTGCCAGACCACTTTTGCAACCTCAGCGCGCACCTGCTGAAGGAACTGGAATGGGTTTGTCATGGCCTGCGTCCGATCCGTTTGCTCTGGGCCGGATTTAGTCGCTCGTAGACGCGGACGCAACCCTGCGCATGCGCCGCTCAGCTCTCGCGCAGCGTGTCGAAGCGGCGGTCAAGTGCTGCGTCATGGCGCTTGTCCGCCTCTGTCAGATCGCCGAGGTCCGGCAGATAGAGACCATCAACCGTGCCTTCGGGGAACCGGTCGAGAAAAGCATCAAAGCGCATCGCGAAACGATCGAGCTTGCGGTGCAGCTCGCCTGAGCGGGAGGGATGCTTGCGCGCATACCAGCGCCCCAGGCGCATCACCTGACGCCAGAACCCGTCATAGCCCAGGATCAGCAGGATGCCTGCAAAGACAAACAAGAACAGGAAAACCAGCCCCAGCACCAACCATGGGCGGAATACCACCAGCAGCACGGCACCCGCGACAATGATGTGGCGCGGCGTGGGCCTGTAGCCTTTGATGCTGGCCTTTAAGCGGCCCGCGATCCGGTCCGCGGCGGTCTGCACGCGCTGCTTTTCAGTCGGCGCGGGCCGCTGAGCGGACGTCGCCGGGGTATCCAGTTGGGTGTGCGGTGGGGACGTGACGGGCGGCGCGGCGTCCTCGGGCACGGCGCGGGGCGTCTGCGCTTTCTCCCGACGTGGGGGCTTGGCCGGTGCAGTGTCCTCCGACAGGATATCGCGGATCGCAGCCAGTGATTGCGCGTCAAGCGCGTCGGTTGAAGGCGGGTTGCTGGTCTTGGTGTCGGCGCTCATCGTCATCCCCTTTCAGGCAAGCCTTCCGTAACCAAGATTTCCGGCTTTTTGGGGGCGGAATTGCGGCGTCCTTATGACCCTGTTGGGCCCCGCACCCCACCGTGTTACCCTCTTGCTATGATGACCCGCGACGCCCTGAACGCCTATTGCGCCGCCCTGCCCCAGACCACCCATGTGGTGCAGTGGGGCGGATCGGACGTCTGGAAGGTGGGCGGCAAGGTCTTTGCGGTGATCGGCATGGGCGGCGACAACCCTGCCTCTGTCACTTTCAAGGCCAGTGATCTGGCCTATCAGGTGCTCTCGGACAGTCCCGGGCTGCGGCCTGCCCCTTATCTCGCCTCGCGCGGCATGAAGTGGATCCAGCACTACGCCGAACCGGGTCTTTCCAACGAAAGCCTGATGGACCACATCCGTGCCTCCTATGACATGATCGTGGCCAAGCTGACGCGCAAGAAACGGGCGGAGCTGGGCCTCTGAAGGGGCTGACATCGCCCAAGGCCCCGCCTATAAGGCGCGCACCTGACAGACCGCAGCCAAGGACCCCCCATGACAACGCTCGTTTTCGGCCATAAGGCCCCCGACACCGACAGCACCGGCAGCCCCATCCTCTGGGCCTGGTACCTCAACCAGATCAAGGACACGCCCGCCAAGCCGGTCCTCTTGGGGGAGCCCAACACCGAAGCGGCATTCATGCTGGAACACTGGGGGCTGGAGAAGCCTGAAATCCTCGATACGCTCGCGGCCGACACGCCCGTGGTGATCGTGGACACGAACAACCCTGCCGAGCTGCCCGAGGGCATCAACGATGCCGACATCACCGGCATCATCGACCACCACCGTCTGGTTGCGGGGCTGGAAACCCGCGGCCCGATTGAGATCAACATCCAGCCTTTGGCCTGCACGGCCACGATCATGTACAAGATGATCGGCAAGCACTGGGCGCAGGCCCCGCGCGACGTGAAGGGTGCCGCGCTCAGCTGCATCCTGTCGGACACTCTGGAATTCCGCAGCCCCACCACCACGCAGGAAGACAAGGCCATCGCCTATGCCATCGCCGAAGATCTGGGCGTGGACATCCCGTCTTACGCCGCGGAGATGTTCGCGGCCAAGTCAGACGTCTCCGCCTTCTCGGAGGCGGAACTGCTGCGCATGGACAGCAAGGAATTTGACCTGAACGGCACCGGCCTGCGGGTCTCCGTGCTGGAGACGACCTCCCCGGGCCAGATCCTCAGCCGCAAGGACGCGCTGATCGCCGCGATGCCGGATGTCGCCGCCGCCGATGGCGCAGCAGAGGTACTGCTTTTCGTGGTCGATATCCTCAATGAAGAAGCCACGCTGCTGGTGCCCAACGACACCGTCAAACAGATCGCCGAAAAGAGCTTTGCCGCAGAAGTGACAGGCGATCACGTCGTCCTGCCGGGCATCGTGAGCCGCAAAAAGCAGATCATTCCGAACCTCGCGCTCTGACGGACACGACCAGGTGGACCTCGCAGGGTCCACCCACACAGCCCACAGTCCCGCGCGCTCGGAAAGACCCCCATGAGCCAGATCATCACCCACCTCGCGGAGATATCAGACCGCTACGACGCGCTTTTCGTCGATCTGTGGGGCTGCGTGCACAATGGCGTCACCGCTTTTCCCGATGCCTTGGAAGCGTTGCGCGCGTACCGGCAATCGGGCGGCAAGGTAGTCCTTGTCACCAATTCACCGCGCCCCCGCGCGGGCGTGTCCGAACAGCTGGTGCGCTTCAAAGTGCCCCAAGACGCCTATGACACCATCGCCACGTCGGGCGATTCCGCCCGCTCTGCCATGTTCCAAGGCGCGGTGGGAGAGAAGGTCTGGTTCATCGGGCAACCCTTCGACCTGCCCTTCTTCGAGCCGCTCAGCCTGTTGGAGAACCCCGCGCAGATCACCCGGGTGCCGCTGGAGGAGGCCGACGGCATCGTCTGCACCGGCCCCGAAGACCCCTTCGCCGACCCCGAGATCATGCGCCCCTATTTCGCGCTGGCCCGCGACCGGGGGCTGAAGCTCTTGTGCGCAAACCCCGACATCGTCGTGGACCGCGGCACGCTGCGCGAATGGTGCGCGGGCGCGCTGGCAAAGCTCTATACCGAAATGGGCGGCACCTCGCTCTACTTCGGCAAACCGCATCCGCCGATCTACGATCTGGCGCGCCGCCGCTTGGCCAAGCTGGGCGTGGACGTGCCTGCGGACCGCGTGCTGGCCATCGGGGACGGGGTGCTGACGGACATCGCTGGTGCAGCAGGCGAGGACATCGATTCGCTCTTCATCACCGGCGGGCTCGCCGCCGAAGAGACCGGCACGCAGCAACAACCCGATCCTGACCTGCTGCGCCGCTATCTCGAACAGGAGCAATCGAGGCCGACCTACAGCATCGGCTTCCTGCGCTGAGAAATTAGAGCTTGCTTTTCTGCGCGTGCAAAGTAATTAAGTTGCCGAAGAAAGCGTCTCAGTGGCACTTTATTACGCAGAAGGACAGCACATGTTGGACAATCTCCCCCGTGGCACCATCGTCATCGAAGACATTGAGATCGGCATGGTCCGCTATCTGCGCAAACAGGTGACCGACGACGACATTGAGATGTTCGCCACCATCTCCACCGATCGCAATCCGGTGCATTTGGATGATGACTACGCCCAGGACACGATCTTTCAGGGCCGGATTGCCCATGGGATGCTGACGGCAGGGCTCATCTCTGCGGTGATCGGCGAACAGCTGCCGGGGCATGGCACCGTCTATCTGGGCCAGTCACTGAAGTTCCTCGCGCCCGTGCGGCCCGGCGACATGGTCTATGCCGAAGTAAAAGTCACCGACATCGACCCCGCCAAACGCATCGTGCGCATGGATTGCCTGTGTTCGGTCGAAGGCAAAAAGGTGCTGGTGGGTGAGGCCACGGTGCTGGCACCCTCGCGCAAATTCGACTGACCGAGCCTGCGCGGGATTTGGGACTTTTGAGAAAGATGAGCCGGGCTGCTGGCTTGCCCTCGTGACGCGCCGCCATTAGGCAAGCGCCATGAGGATCGTACGGGATTATCAGTTCGTGGATAACGCCGACCGCGGGGCGACCGCGGCCATCGGCAACTTTGACGGCGTGCACAAGGGGCACCTGTCTGTCATTGACCTGGCCCGCACTGCAGAACCAAATCAACCGCTTGGCATCGTCACATTTGAGCCCCACCCGCGCGAGTACTTTGCCCCCGCAGCCCCACCTTTCCGGCTGATGAGCGCGGAGGCACGCGCGCATCGGTTGCAGCGGGTGGGCGTGGATGTGCTCTACGAACTTCAGTTCGACGCGGGCCTGTCCAGCCTGACCCCGAGGGATTTCGCCCGCGACGTGCTGCACAATGGCTTGGGGCTCTGCCATGTGGTGGTGGGCGCGGACTTCTGCTTTGGCAAGGGCCGCAAGGGCACGGCTGAAGATCTCATCGCCTTCGGTCGGGAATTCGGCTTTGGCGTGACCATCGCGCCGCTGATGGCGCGCGCCGATCAGACGGTTTCCTCCACCGCCATTCGCGCGGCGCTCACGGCGGGCGATCCGCGCAAGGCCGCCGACATGCTGGGCCACTGGCACCGGATCGAGGGCGAGGTGCTGCACGGATACAAGCGCGGGCGCGAGATGGGCTATCCCACCGCCAATGTCTCCATCGACCGGCTGCACCCGCCCGCCTACGGGGTCTATGCGGTGCTTGTCGACGTACTCAAAGGCGCGCATCAGGGCAGCTATCACGGGGTAGCAAGCCTGGGCGTGCGCCCGATGTTTGGCGAAAACACCGCCAATCTTGAGGTGCATCTCTTTGACTTCAAAGGCGATCTTTACGGTACGCCGATTTCCGTGGCGCTGGTGGACTACCTGCGCGGAGAGCAGAAATTCGACGGGGTGGACGCGCTCATTGCCCAGATGGATGCTGACAGCGCCCGCACCCGCGCTATTCTTGCTACGCTATGACATCAGCCGCCATCCCCCGCGCCCACCTGCGCCCGCGCTACTGGGAAACCGTACCCATGGCGCGCATGACCAATGCGGAGTGGGAAGCGCTCTGCGATGGCTGCGGCAAGTGCTGCCTCAACAAGCTGGAGGACGAGGACAGCGGCGAGGTGGCGCTGACCCGCGTGGCCTGTCGCCTGCTGGATGACGCAAGCTGCCTGTGCAGCCACTACCAGAACCGCCACGCCTTTGTGCCCGATTGCATCGTGCTCACCCCCGCAAGCATCCCCGATCACCTCTACTGGCTGCCCCAAACCTGCGCCTACCGTCTGGTGCAAGAGGGCCGCCCGCTTTACCCCTGGCACCCGCTGATCAGCGGGTCGGCGGACAGCGTGCACGCCGCGGGTATCTCCGTGCAGAGGATGACGGTATCGGAGTTCGACACCCCCTTTGAGGAGTGGGAAGACCACATCATCGAGGACTAGCGCGATGTTCTTTGCCTCTGACAACGCGGGCCCCGTGCACCCCAAGATCATGGACCGGGTGATCAAGGCCAACGAAGGCTACGCCCCCGCTTATGGCGCGGACGCGGACATGGAGGAAGCGCGGGAAGGCATTCGCGCACTCTTTGAGGCGCCAGACGCGGCCGTCTATCTGGTGGCCACAGGCACAGCCGCTAATGCGTTGGCGCTCGCCTGCTACGCGCAGCCTTGGCAGACGGTCTTTTGCAGCCGCGTCTCTCACATCGAAATGGACGAATGCAACGCGCCGGAGTTCTATGCGGGGGGCTCCAAGCTGACGCTGATCGATACCGATGATCAGATGACCCCACCGGGATTGCGCGCCGCCATCGAAGGTCAGGAAGCGGGCGATGTGCACATGGCGCAACGCGGCCCGGTGTCTATCACGCAGGTGACGGAACGCGGTACGGTCCATGACCTGGACCAGCTCAAGGCGCTCACAGATGTGGCGCGGCAGCACAAGCTGCCGGTGCACATGGACGGCGCGCGGTTTTGCAACGCGGTGGTCGCGCTTGGCTGCACGCCCGCTGAAATGACCTGGAAGGCAGGCGTCGACGTCGTCTGTTTTGGCGGCACCAAGAATGGCTGCATGGGCGTGGAAGCGGTGGTCTTTTTCGACCCCGAAAAAGCCTGGGAGTTCGAGCTTCGGCGAAAACGCGGCGCGCATTTGTTCTCCAAACACCGGTATCTATCGGCGCAGATGGCAGGCTATCTGGAGGGCGATCTTTGGCGCGAGATGGCGCGCCAAGCCAATGAAAACGCGGATTATCTGGCCCAAGGCCTCAGCGCGCGCGGCATAGGCTTTCTGCATGAGGTGCATGCCAACATGCTCTTCCCGCTGATCCCGCGCCGCATCCACTGCGCACTGGCAGAGGCGGGCGCGCGCTATCGCCGCGACGGCGGGCTAGACGGCGACCCGGAAGAGCTGATCTCCGCCCGGCTGGTCTGCGACTGGTCCATCAGCAGGGATCACATCGACACCTTCCTCAGCCACTTTTGAAGTAACCCGCACCCCGCGCTCAACTGCGCGCGAAAAGCCCGGCAATCACCTCCGCCACAGCGCCAGGATGGCTGATCGGCGCCATATGGCCCGCGCCATCAATCACCGCTTCCGTCGCATTCCCCAGCCGCCGGGCGAGGCCTGCGTTCGTGGCCTGGATCAACGGCTGCGCCTGCGCGCCCCGAAGCATCACGGTGGGGATATCAAGTGCCTCTAGCCTGCCCGGCTGCAACAGCCCCGCGCTGTCTTCATAGAGAAACGGGTACGTATCAGGCACCACGTGGATGGCGCGCACCATGGCGGCGCGGGATCGTTCGGGCATCTCCTCCCAGACCGACCGCGCGCTCCACATACCGTTGAAAAGCCGCGCCGCATTCTCGCGGTCCCCCGCCGAGATGGCGAAAAAAAACGGCGTGCTGCCCGCGCGGTGCCCGTCCATCAACTCAGGCGCATCGCGTGCGCCCACCACGAAAAGCACCGGTTCGGCCAGCACCATGGAGCGCACTTTTTCCGGATATGCCACCGCCAGCCGCAGGGCCGTCGCCGCGCCAAAGGAATGGCCAATGATGTCCATCGGCGCATCCTCCAGGAGCGCTGCACTTGCCTCAAAGACGGTATCGGAAAAATCGCTGACCTCGTCCCAATCGGCACTCTGACCGTGGCTCGGCATGTCGGGCGCCACCAGCGTCACCTGATCGCCCAAGGCCCGCGCCACCCCGGCCCAGGCCCCGCCAAAGGCCAGCGTGCAGTGCAGCGCCAGCGCCCGCCGCGGGCCGTTCCCAAGCGTTGTCACATGGGGAACGAAGCCCGGCTGGGGCCTCACAATTTGCCAGCCAGGTGCAGGTCCAGGTCCTCGAGCTTGTCCTGGCCCCAGAAACACTCTCCCGCAACGATGTAGAAGGGCGCGCCAAAAACGCCCGCCTCTACCGCATCCTCCAGATTGCGCGCGTAGGTGTCGGCAGCCTCCGCCAACCCGCTGTCGGCGAGGATAGGATCAAATCCGGCCTCCTCCAGACAGGCGCGCACCACGTCATCCTGCGCGATATCCTTGTCCTCCGCCCAGCAGCTGCGCGTGATCACATGCGCGAGCTTGCCCAGATCGCCGCCGCCCGCCTTCTGCGCGGCGATGAAGGCATAGGCCGAGGGCGCGCCGTTCGTGGGCCAATGCGCAGGCTGGAGGTTGAACGCCATACCCAGCTTGCGCGCCTCACGCGGCAGCGCCTGGGCGCGGTAGGCGATGCGGTTGGGATGCCGGTCCTTGGGCAGCGTGCCACCCGTCCGGCTAAACGCCGCGATCAGATCGAAAGGCTTGTAGTTGATCTCGGCCCCATGCCGCTCTGCGATCTCTTCCAGCCGCAGCCCGGCGAGGTAGGTGTAGGGGGAAAGTGTGGCGAAGTAGTAGTCGATGCGGGCCATGGTTTTGCCTTTCCGGGCTGATTGCTTTGCGGGAAGTTAGCTGCGTGCTAAGCGGGGTCAACGTCACGAATCTGTCATGCTGACAGCGGAGAGCCTATGCGACGCGCATCAGAACCCAAAATCATCGCCGGAAACTCGAACCTGCCCCTCGCCAAGGCCATCGGACGACGCATGACCATGCACCGGGGCGTGAATATCGGGCTGGTGGAGACCCGGGTGGAGCGCTTCAACGACGGCGAGATTTTCGTGGAGGTTTTCGAGAACGTGCGCGGCGAGGACATGTTCATCGTGCAGTCCACCTCCAACCCCGCCAATGACAACCTGATGGAGCTTTTGATCATGGCTGACGCGCTTCGGCGTTCGTCGGCCAACCGCGTGACAGCCGTGCTGCCCTATTTTGGCTACGCCCGTCAGGACCGCCGCACCAAAGCGCGCACACCGATCACCGCCAAGCTGGTGGCCAACATGATGGTGGGCACAGGCATCGAACGGGTGCTGACGATGGACCTGCATGCGGCGCAAATCCAGGGGTTCTTCGACATCCCCGTTGACAACCTCTATGCCTCCCCGGTCTTCGCGCTCGACATCATGACCCACTTCAAAAGCCAGATGAAGGACCTGATGATTGTCTCCCCGGACGTGGGCGGCGTGGCGCGCGCGCGCGAGCTGGCAAAGCGGTTGAACGCACCGCTGGCCATTGTAGACAAGCGCCGTGAAAAGCCCGGCGAGGTGGCGGAGATGACCGTGATCGGCGATGTCACGGATAAGACTTGCCTCATTGTCGACGACATCTGCGACACCGCGGGCACCCTGTGCAAAGCAGCAGAGGTCCTGCTGAGCAATGGCGCCAAAGAGGTGCATTCCTACATTACCCACGGCGTCATGTCCGGCCCCGCCTGCGAGCGGGTGGAAAAATCGGTGATGAAAAGCCTTGTGATCACAGACAGCATCGCGCCCACCGAAGCGGTGAAAAATGCAGCCAACATCCGCATCGTCCCCACCGCGCCGATGTTCGCGCAGGCAATCTTGAACATCTGGAACGGCACCTCCGTCAGCTCGCTTTTCGAGGCGGAGACGCTGGGCCCGATCTATGACGGCATGTACGCGGCGGAGTAAGGCGCTTTCGAGTTCGGTGGCGGCACCAAAGGTCTAAAGCGGATTAGGCCAATAACGACAGCACGCCGCCCGCCGGAGCCGCACCCGCGCTGAAGGCCCCCCCTGAAATCGTTGCAAAGGCGAGATAGCGCCGCTGCAAACCGTCAATCCCCTCACGGCTGGCCAGCTCAGACAAATCTGACGTGCCAAAGACTTGCGCGGACCGCGCCTGCAGTTCCGCGCTCTGCCGGTCGATGTCCAACTGCCCAAAGCTCTGCGGCAGGCCCAACGCGCCCTGGAACACGCTGTTAAGCGTAGGCGAGGCGATGACGCGGAACCACTTTGCCTCCTGCGAACCGGCGGGGTCCGCGATGGCTTTTAGATCCCGCTCCAGCGCGAGCATCAGCCGCAAATCGCTGTTCTGCTGACCCACCGACACTTCGAACTGCCGCGCGATGTAGGAATTGATCACCGCGTCCTCAAACCCCGCCGGATAGCTATAGGGCGCGTCCTCCTCGTTCAAATTCAACGCATTGAAGAGGTTGCGATAGTTGTCATTCGCCGTGAGCTGGAGAAACGACAGCGGCGCATTGGGATCGCTGGTGAGCACGCGCCGGGTGGTCGCGGCGGTGCTGGCATTCTGGGGCAGGTCAAAAAGGTTTGTCGTTGCCAGAAAGAGGCCCGTATCGGTGAGGTAGTCATCCACCGAGGACGGAGGCGCGGTGCGGGCGGTGACCGCTTCGATCAGCCGGTCGATCCTGCTTTCCCGGTTGGGATCGGGGCGCGCCAGCTGTTCGCCGAAATCAAAGGCCTTCGCAAAGGCGACATAGGCCGAATTCGCAGGGGCATTGATGGCGGATGCCGGATCATCGGGATCGGCATCCAGCACGGTCTTCAAAAACGCCTTGTCGGGGTCGGCCGTGGGCAAGCCAAAGACCCGAAGCGCGGTGTTGAGCAAAGCATCGTCAGCCAGCAGCGCGTCAGAAGAAACGAGGCTCGCAGGCGCGCGATCCGCTGCACGCGCCAACGCAAAGACCGATCCCGCCTCCTCCCGACGGCCCGCCAGATCAAAGGCGCGCGCCAGGTCCTGGTATCGGCTGTCAGGCAGCCGGTTGGCCAGCGAGCGGGGATCGGACAGGTCACTGTCAAGCACGGCCTCGATCAGTCGCGGATTGCCGGCCTGATCCTCCAGCCCGAACTGGGTGAGCACCGCGCGCAGCGTGCGGCTGTCCTGCGTGATCTCCGCGCCGGTGGTAGCTGTGCGCAACCGCGCTGCGATCCGGTCCGATACCTGCCCGCGAAACACTTCCGGAAGACGGTCCGTGGTGTTCTGAAAGGCGGCGGCGAAATCGATGTAACGTTGATCCCCCAAACGATTTACCAGCGCGTTGGGATCGGACAAATCGGACTTCAGCACTTGCTGCAAGAACGCCGTTTTGCCCGCGTCCTCTTGCAGGTCGAACACCTCAAGCGCGCGGGTGAGCAGGCGGTTGTTGCGCGTCTCAAACAGCGCGTCGATAGACCCCAGCGCCTGCAGCTGCGGCGCCAGCGTATCGGCGACGGAAGCGCCTGGCAGCGTCGCGCCCGTCTCCGCAGCAAAGTTGAACATGCGCGCCAGCTCGCGGTAGCGCGGCTCCCCCAAGCGGTTCGCGGTGGAACGCGGGTCATTGAGATCAGACATCAGGACGTTGCGCAGGAATCCGCGGTTGTTGATGTCCCCCTCCAGCCCAAGCGAGCCCAGCACCACCTGCAGAACCTGCCTGTCGTCAAGCAGCGCATCGGCATCCTGGATGGTCGTCAACCGCTCCCTGACTGCGGCGAGATCGCGGGCCACGGTGCCGGAGGCGGCCAGCAGGCCCTGCTGTTGATCCCGTGTCTGATTGAGAAGCGCGAGCGCCCCGAAACCGGACCCCAAAACTGTCGGCACAAAGGTCATGTCACCCTCCGCAGGTCATCCCCTGAACCAGAGGCTTAGCCCGCGACAGGTTGCGATAGGGTTATCGAAAAAGATCAAAAGCCCGCGATCCCGGCGCTGTCAGACCACGTCCCAGTCGTCCCCGCCGCTCAATTCGCCCATCGATACCCAGTGGATGCGCACGCGGGCCACGCGGGTATCACCCCAGGTGCGAAACACCATGTCAAAGCCGGTGCGCGACACCGCCTCCGCCTTGATGTCCGCGCGCATGGAGGTCGCCGCGTCCACGTCCCACAGCGATAGGGTTAATTGCACCGAGGGTGGGGAGCGATAGGTCTCGGAAAATCTGATGTGACGCCGACGCTCGCGTTGGCCGCGTCCGGTCCACATTTCGCCGCCGTCTTCGTAATCGGAAAACAGTACCACGTCGCCGCTGTCGATCCCGACGGTGTGACTTGTAAGTCTTTTCATCTCTTGGTTGAAATGCCTGATCTAAATTATCGCTTTGATACTGTCTTAGGCGGTTGATGGCGAAAATGAAAGTTTCGTGTCTTGAGGTGCGCCTCACTTAGTTGAAAGCCCAGACCGAAAAAGAAAAGCTCCGCCGGGGCGGAGCTGATCAATTTCTTTTCTTCGCTTGGGATGGTGGGCAAATTGCCCACCCTACTTGGGGGTCAGGCCGATGTGATCGCCTGCTGCGACCATGTCTGACAAAAGCTTGGCTGCATCGTCCACGGGCCCGGGCTCGTTCTTGAAGGTCTCCTGCGCCTTCTCGAACTTGTCGCGCGCCTCCTGGACCATCTCGTCGAAATGCTCCTGCGTGATGTCGCCCTTGGCCATTGCCCGCTCCGCCAGCACGGATATCCCCCGGCTGCTGATCTCCGCGAACCCGCCGGTGACGATGTAGTCCTCCTCGCCCGCGGCACTCTCCACGCGCAAAAGGCCGGGACGCAATGTCGTGATGGTGGGCGCGTGATCGGCCATTGCCGTCATGTCGCCCTCCGCCCCTGGGATCATCACCGCGGTGGCCTCGACCGAGGCCAGCCGCCGCTCAGGCGACACCAGATCGAATTGAAAGGTCTCTGCCATGGGTGCTCCTTAGGCCGCGTCCGCCGCCATCTGCTCGGCCTTGGCCTTCACTTCGTCAATGCCGCCGACCATGTAGAAGGCGCCTTCGGGCAGGTGGTCGTACTCACCCGCGACCACCGCCTTGAAGCTCTCGATCGTGTCTTTCAGCGGCACCTGCACGCCGTCAGAGCCGGTAAAGACCTTCGCCACGTCGAAGGGCTGGGAGAGGAAGCGCTGGATCTTCCGGGCACGCGCCACGGTCAGCTTGTCCTCTTCAGAGAGTTCGTCCATCCCGAGGATCGCGATGATGTCCTGAAGTGACTTGTAGCGCTGCAGGATCCCCTGCACGTCCCGCGCCACCTGGTAGTGCTCTTCCCCCACCACAGCAGGGTCCATCAGACGCGACGTGGAGTCCAGCGGGTCCACCGCCGGGTAGATGCCCAGCTCGGAGATCGCACGGGACAGAACGGTTGTCGCATCAAGGTGCGCGAACGAGGTCGCGGGTGCCGGGTCCGTCAAGTCGTCCGCGGGCACGTAGACGGCCTGCACGGAGGTGATGGAGCCTGCCTTGGTCGAGGTGATCCGCTCCTGCATGGCGCCCATGTCGGTGGCCAGCGTCGGCTGATAGCCCACAGCCGAAGGAATACGGCCCAAAAGTGCGGACACCTCGGAACCCGCCTGCGTGAAGCGGAAGATGTTGTCGACAAAGAATAGAACGTCCGTACCGGACTGGTCGCGGAACTGCTCCGCCAGCGTCAGGCCCGTCAGCGCCACGCGCATCCGCGCGCCGGGAGGCTCGTTCATCTGGCCGTAGACCAGTGCCACTTTGGAATCGGGCAGGTTGTCGGGCACGATCACGCCGGATTCGATCATCTCGTGATAAAGGTCATTGCCCTCGCGCGTCCGCTCGCCCACGCCCGCGAAGACGGAGAAGCCGGAGTGCACCTTGGCGATGTTGTTGATCAGCTCCATGATCAGAACCGTCTTGCCCACGCCGGCACCGCCGAAGAGGCCGATCTTGCCGCCCTTGGCGTAGGGGGCCAGCAGGTCGATCACCTTGATGCCGGTTTCAAGTACTTCCGATGTGGTGGACTGCTCTGCAAAATCAGGCGCGTCCTGGTGGATGGAGCGGGTTTCTTCGGCGCTCACGTCGCCCTGTTCGTCCACAGGCTCACCCACGACGTTCATGATACGACCCAGCGTGGCGTTGCCCACGGGGATCGAAATGGGGCCGCCGGTGTCGGTCACATCCTGGCCGCGCACGAGGCCCTCGGTGGCGTCCATGGCGATGGCGCGCACGGTGTTCTCACCCAGGTGCTGGGCGACTTCGAGCACGAGGTTTTTGCCATTGTTGTCTGTGTTCAGCGCGTTCAGGATCTCCGGCAGGTGATCCTCGAACTGCACGTCAACGACAGCGCCGATGACCTGGGTAATTTTGCCGACTGCATTTGCCATGTCGTTTCTCCGTTTTGGTCAGCTTATTCAGCTGCGGGATTTGGTGCCTCAAAAATATTGAGACGCGTTTCTATTCGTGTGAGCCGCCCATCAGCACGATCCAGTCGCGCATTGATTGCCGCTATCTCGCCAGACTGGTGCGCCATCTCCTGCTTCATCAGCGCCATACCGCTTTCCAGACTGCTGAGCCGAACTTTGATGTCGGAAATGTCGTTCTCCATGCGGCCAAGCCGCGCCTGAATGTCTTTCAGGTAGTCGAGAACAGCGATTTCCTCTCTCTCAGTCACCCCTAAAGCGCCTCCGCACCAGAGATAATCTCAATCAGCTCGTTGGTGATCACCGCCTGACGCGAGCGGTTGAACTCTACCGTCAGGTTCTCAATCATCTCGCCCGCGTTGCGCGTGGCGTTGTCCATCGCTGACATCCGCGCGCCCTGCTCTGAGGCCCCGTTCTCCAACAGGCCCGAGAAGATCGCCGTAGCCACACCGCGCGGCAAAAGATCGGCCAGGATCGCCTCCTCATCAGGCTCATAGTCAAAGACCGCTGACGCGCCCTCCTCCTCTTCTGCCTGATCTTCGAACGAGGCCGGGATGATCTGCTGCGCAGTCGGTATCTGGCTGACCACGTTTACGAACTTCGAATAGAAGATCGTGCACACGTCAAACTCTCCCCCGTCAAAACGCCCGAGCACATCCTGCGCGATCCCCTGCGCATCGGCATAGCCCACGCGCTTGACCTCCGTGAGGTCCACGTGGCCCACCAGATGGCTGCCGTAGTCGCGCTTGAGCTGGTCGCGGCCCTTTTTGCCGACGGTCAGGATTTTCAGCTCCTTACCCGCCGCCAAAAGCTCCTGCGCCTTCTGCTTGGCCAGCTTCACGATGTTGGTGTTGAAACCACCGCAGAGCCCCCGCTCAGAGGTCATCACGACCAGCAGGTGCACTTTGTCGTCACCCGTGCCGCTCAGCAACTTGGGCGCGCTGTCGCTTTCGCCCACGGATGCCGCCAACCCTGCCATCACGGCATTGAACCGCTCCGAATAGGGGCGCGCGGCCTCCGCCGCTTCCTGCGCGCGACGCAGTTTGGCGGCGGCGACCATCTGCATCGCCTTGGTGATCTTGCGCGTGGATTTCACGCTCTCGATCCGGTTCTTGAGGTCCTTGAGACTTGGCATTGCCCGTCTCCCCTAGGAAAAATCAGTGGCGAAAGACTCGATTGCGGCTTTCAGCTTGTCCGCCGCCTCGCCCTTGATCTTGGGGTCCTCATTGGTGATCCAATCCAGCACGTCCTTGTGCTTGGACCGCATGTGGTTCAGCAGACCCGCCTCAAACCGTTTCACATCGTCAAGCTTCAGCTTGTCGAGGAAGCCGTTCACACCGGCAAAAATCACCACCACGATCTCCGCATTGGTCAGTGGCGAATACTGCGGCTGCTTCATCAGTTCGGTCAGACGCGCGCCCCGGTTCAGCAACTGCTGCGTTGAGGCATCAAGGTCCGAGCCGAACTGCGCAAAAGCCGCCATCTCGCGGTACTGCGCGAGTGACAGCTTCACCGGGCCCGCAACAGATGACATCGCAGAGGTCTGCGCCGAAGAACCCACGCGAGACACTGACAGGCCGGTGTTCACCGCCGGACGGATGCCCTGGAAAAAGAGTTCCGTTTCAAGGAAGATCTGACCGTCGGTGATCGAAATCACGTTGGTCGGAATAAAGGCTGAAACGTCACCGCCCTGCGTCTCGATGATCGGCAGCGCCGTCAGGGAGCCATTGCCGGAATCATCACCCAGCTTCGCGGAGCGCTCCAGCAGGCGGGAGTGCAGATAGAAAACGTCGCCCGGATATGCTTCGCGCCCGGGCGGGCGGCGCAGCAGGAGGGACATCTGGCGGTAGGAAACGGCCTGCTTGGACAGGTCATCATAGACGATCAGCGCATGGCGGCCGTTGTCGCGGAAGTGCTCTGCCATCGCAGTAGCTGCATATGGTGCCAGGAACTGCATCGGCGCAGGCTCGGATGCGGTCGCGGCCACCACGATGGAATATTCAATGGCACCCGATTCTTCGAGACGCTTGACCAGCTGCGCCACAGTCGAACGCTTCTGACCCACAGCAACGTAGACGCAGTAGAGCTTCTTGCTCTCGTCATCGCCCGCTTCGTCGTTGTAGGACTTTTGGTTCAGGATCGCGTCCAGTGCCACGGCGGTCTTACCGGTCTGGCGGTCGCCAATGATCAGCTCTCGCTGGCCACGACCGATGGGGATCATCGAGTCGACGGCCTTGAGGCCAGTGGCCATGGGCTCATGCACAGATTTACGCGGGATGATGCCCGGCGCTTTGACGTCGGCCACGCCCGTTTTCTTGGCACCGATGGGGCCCTTGCCGTCAATCGGGTTGCCCAGACCGTCCACAACGCGGCCCAAGAGCTCATCACCAATCGGCACACTCACGATGGAGTTGGTGCGCTTGACGGTGTCGCCTTCCTTGATGTCCCGGTCAGAGCCGAAGATCACGACGCCTACGTTGTCGGCTTCCAGGTTCAAGGCCATGCCCTGAATGCCGCCGGGAAACTCGACCATCTCACCGGCCTGCACGTTGTCCAGACCGTAGACGCGCGCAATCCCGTCACCAACGGACAGCACGCGGCCCACTTCGGCCACTTCGGCTTCCTGGCCGAAATTCTTGATCTGGTCTTTCAGGATTGCGGAAATTTCCGCAGCTTGGATAGCCATTTATCCGACCTCTTTCATTGCATTCTGTAGAGAGTTGAGCTTGGAACGGATCGAGGTGTCGATCATCTTGGAGCCCACTTTAACGATAAGACCGCCAATGAGGCTTTCATCGACGGTCGCGTTGATTGTCACGGTCTTGCCCGTGGTCGCCTTCAGCGACTTTGCCAACTTGTCCGACTGCGCCTTGGTCAGGGCCTTGGCGGAGGTCACCTCCGCCGCGATCTCGCCTTTGTCCTCGGCAATCGCGTCGCGCAGCGCGCGCAGCAGCGCGGGCACCACGAACAAGCGGCGCTTCCCAGCCATCAACTGCAGTGTGTTGGCCATGGTGTCGCTCAGCTTCATCTTCTGGGCGATGGCCTCGATGGCGGCGGCTTGCTGCTCACGCGTGTAGATGGGTGAGGAGATCAGAGCGCGGAAATCTTCGCTGGTGGCCAGGGCGTCTTGCAGCGCGTCAAGATCGGCTTCCAGCGCGGGCACTCCCTTGGCTTCTTTGGCGATGTCATAGACGGCAGAGGCGTAGCGTTGGGCAATGCCGGTGGAAATCGAAGCTGGTTCAGACACGTAAACCCTTTCGTCTCATGCGCCGGTGCGTCCCTGGCTAGTGGGTCTGGCGCTTTGGCGCCGCCCTCTCCCCCGAGCGCGGCCTGAAATCAGGGGCGATGTAGCAGAGCACTTGCGCGCCCGCAACTGCGATTCCAGCCGCAGTTGCCGACAAAACTGAGGTCCAGGGAAGGTGCGGGGCCACCTGCGCTGCGGCAGCGCAGCAATCGACCGTGCGCGCAAGCGCATCGCTGCGCCAAAAGGCAAAGCCGCCCCGGCCACGCAACGCGGTCATGGTTAACGATTGCGGCACTATTGTTGGGTTAACCAAGACAATCGCCGCGCGCTGCTGCTACTGTCGGGGATCAGACTGGTAAAGCTCGGGAAAATTTGACTCAACCCGGTTGATCGCCCACCAGCAGGCTCCCTGTCAGTTACTAAAAAAGGTGCGATATGGACGGTCTGTGGATGGTGGCGCTTTTGGCGGGTCTCCTGTCTATCCCGATCTTTGATGGGAGTGATTCATCCGAGGATGAACCGGAAGAGCCTCTGACACCGGAGGACCCCACAGAGCCTGAAGAGCCTGACACGCCAAGTGACCCCGCGGACCCGGAAGACCCGGCCGATCCGAGTGATCCGACGGATCCGGAGGAACCGGAAGACCCCATGGATCCAGAGGAGCCATCAGAGCCTGAGGAGCCTGAAGACCCGCCAGAAGATACACCCGAAACGATCGAAGGCACGGCAGGAAACGATACGATCACGGCTGAGGACGACCAGATCGTGAACGGGAACGATGGCGACGATGTCCTTAGCGTGGATGGCGGCGCCTCGGGCGCTGTGGTGAACGGCGACACCGGCAACGATACGCTCAGCGATGGCGGCGTGAACGTCACGCTCAATGGCGGCACCGGCAACGACGTCTTTATCGGGGGCGGCGCAACCGGGGGCGTGATGGACGGCGGGCAAGGTGTGGACACCTTTACGCTCGACGGCGCGGGCGGCACGTTGGTGGATGCAGGCGAGGGCGATGACGTGATCTTTGTCGCCGAAGGCGGCGCGGATCTGACGATCGACGGCGGCAACGGTGAGGACGTGATCACCCATAACGGCACCGGCGGCACGATTGATGGCGGCGCGGGCGAGGATGCGATCACCGTCAGCGGCGCGGTCGACAGCGTGAGCGGCGGTGCGGGCAATGATACCATCACCGCAACCGGCGGCGGCGCGCCCATCGACGGTGGTGTGGGCGATGACACGATCATCCTCAGCGACACAACCGGGCCTGCGACTGCAACCCAGGCCCAGGGCGGCGCGGGCGATGACCAGTTCGAGGTCGAGGTCGTGCTGGGCGCAGGCGCTGAAGGCGTGGCGGACGTACTCACCGGCGGCACGGGCGCGGATACCTTTGAGTTGGCGCTTATCCCAGATGCCGACGGTGCGCCCGATGATGTGGGCACGCTGGGCGTCGTCTCCGTGATCACGGACTTTTCGACTGATGAGGACATGCTGGTGATCGACACCTCCGCCTTGAGCGGCGACAGCAACATGTTCGACCTTGCGGATATCACTGCCACCGAAACGGACGGCAATACCGTGCTGACGCTCACATTTGCCAACGGCGACGCGCCCGCCGGCACCGCGCTGATCCAACTGATTGGCGTCACGGGCTTTGACACTGAAAGCATCACCACCGCCACCTGAGCCATGCCAGGCCGCCGCTCTACAGCGCTGCGGTCTGAGGTTTTTCAAGGGCCAACCAAGATGCCTTAAAGCGTACCGCCGAAGGCGTGCTTTCAGCACGAAGGGCGGCGCATGAACGAATGATGTTTATGTCTTAGGTTCTGCGCCGGTAACTTTAAACCGGCTCCGCCTTGGGCTGGCTCACGCCTTCAAGCACGCTGATCCGCTTTGCCGCACGCTTCACCTTGCCCTTTGGCGGATAGACCAGCTTGGTCGCCTCCACCAAAAAAGCGCCGCCCGCGATGATCGTAGGCATATAGCGCCCTACGGTTTCAAATACGCCCGCCGATTTCATCCACACCCGCTTATGCGACGGAAACTGATAGAGCGCGCCCACGTGACGCTCGGGCAGAAACTGGTGCTTTTTAAGCTGCGCCTCCAACTGGCCCGGAGAATACGGACGCCCGAAGCCGAACGGCGTCAGATCGCGCCGCGCCCAGAGACCCGCGCGATTGGGCACTACGAAGATCACCTTGCCCCCCGGCCCCAGAACCCGCCAGCATTCCTCCAAAAGATCAGAGGGCCGCTCGCAGGTCTCAAGCCCGTGCAGCATCACCAGCTTGTCCACATGGCCCGTCTCTAACGGCCACAAAGTCTCTTCGCACAGCACGGAGGTATTTTCCCGGTCCGGCGGCCAGGGCATCACACCCTGAGGGCCCGGCATCAGCGTGATCACCCTTTTGGCATCCTTGAGATAGGGCCGCAGCAGCGGCGCGGCGAAGCCAAAGCCCACCACCGTCTGCCCCTGCGCCTCAGGCCAGAGCTCTGCCATGCGCGCGCGCAAACTGGCCTGGGCCGCGCGGCCCAGCGCGCTGCGATAGTAGAAATTGCGCAAAGCAAGCACATCTAGATGCATTGCAGGGGGCCTTCGCGACTGTCACTCTGCCCTGAACCTAGCCCTGTCCCCGGAAAATGCCCATGTCTTTCGACCTGCTCACCCTACCCTGCCACAGCGATAACTACGCCTACCTGCTGCACGACCAGTCCAGCGGCGAAACCGCCTGCATCGACGTGCCGGAGGCGCGGCCGATCAAGGCAGCGCTGGCGGAACGCGGCTGGACGCTCTCGCAGATATGGCTCACGCATCACCACTGGGACCACGTGGACGGTGTGGCCGATCTGCTGGTGGATCACCCCGCCAAAGTCGTTGGCGCCGCGGCGGACGCGCATCGCTTGCCGCCGCTGGATCACGCTGTTGCCGAGGGCGATACCGTCACGCTGGGCACGCTCCAGGCAGAGGTGATCGAGGTCTATGGCCACACCCTGGGCCACATCGCCTTTCACGTCCCGGGCGCAAAAGCCGCCTTCACCGCCGACAGCCTCATGGCGTTGGGTTGCGGGCGGCTGTTTGAAGGCACGCCCGCGCAGATGTGGGAAGCGATGCAGAAGATGATGAAATGGCCCGCGGAAACAACCATCTGCTCCGGACACGAATACACTGCCTCCAACGCCAAATTCGCCCTCACCGTTGATCCGGATAATGCAGCGCTTATATCGAGAGCTAAGGAGACGGAGGCCGCCCGCGCTGCAGGCCAGCCGACCGTTCCATCCAGACTGTCAACCGAGCTTGAAACCAATCCCTTCCTGCGACCCGACGACGCGGGGGTGCGAGCCGCCCTGGGGATGCCAACCGCCAGCAATGCCGAGGTTTTTGCGGAAATCCGCAAACGCAAGGACAATTTCTGATCGCGCAATTCATGATCAAAATCGGGCACTCACGGCAAAAGTTACCCCCGTTTGTCAAAAAACCGCTTGAAGCCCAGCCGCGATCAACCAAACTCTAACCTCAAGAGGCCATGGTTGGACCGGGGCCTGCACTCCCGCAGCACCCCGCCCGGCCCCGAATGAAAAGGAACGCATCGTGCCTTCATTCTCAACTACTCTCGAGCAGGCCATTCACGCCGCTCTCGCCCTGGCCAATGCGCGCCGTCACGAATTCGCCACGCTGGAGCATCTGCTGCTGGCGCTGATTGATGAACCGGACGCGGTGCAGGTGATGAAGGCCTGTTCGGTGGACATCTCGGAGCTGCGCGATACGCTGGTGGAATTCGTGGACGAAGACCTCAGCAATCTGGTCACCGACGTGGACGGGTCGGAGGCTGTGCCGACAGCCGCCTTCCAGCGCGTGATCCAGCGCGCCGCCATCCACGTGCAGTCCTCGGGCCGCACAGAAGTCACGGGCGCCAACGTGCTTGTCGCGATCTTTGCCGAGCGCGAATCCAACGCTGCATACTTCCTGCAAGAACAGGACATGACGCGCTATGATGCGGTCAATTACATCGCCCACGGCGTCGCCAAAGACCCTGCCTACGGCGAACAGCGCCCTGTCACCGGCTCGGTGGAGCAGGAAGAAGAAGCACAGGGCGTGACCGACGGCGACAAAAAGGAAAGCGCGCTCGACAAGTACTGCGTGGACCTGAACGCCAAATCGCGTGAGGGCAACATCGATCCTCTTATTGGCCGCGATGAAGAGGTAGAGCGCTGCATCCAGGTGCTCTGCCGCCGCCGCAAAAACAACCCGCTGCTTGTGGGCGACCCCGGCGTGGGCAAGACGGCGATCGCCGAGGGCCTCGCGCGCAAGATCGTGGCAGGGGAGACGCCAGAGGTGCTCGCCGCCACCACGATTTACTCTCTGGACATGGGGGCGCTGCTGGCAGGCACCCGCTATCGTGGTGATTTTGAGGAGCGCCTCAAGGCCGTGGTGACGGAGCTCGAAGAGCACAAGGACGCGGTGCTTTTCATTGACGAAATCCACACTGTAATCGGTGCGGGTGCGACATCCGGCGGGGCGATGGACGCCTCCAACCTCCTGAAGCCCGCGCTTCAGGGCGGCAAGTTGCGCACCATGGGCTCCACCACCTATAAGGAGTTCCGCCAGCACTTCGAAAAAGACCGCGCGCTGAGCCGCCGGTTCCAGAAGATCGACGTGAATGAGCCTTCGGTCGAGGACGCGGTGAAGATCCTGCGGGGCCTCAAGCCCTATTTCGAGGATCACCATGCGGTGAAGTACACCTCCGACGCGATCAAGACCTCTGTGGAGTTGGCCAGCCGCTACATCAACGACCGAAAGCTGCCGGATTCGGCCATCGACGTGATCGATGAGGCGGGCGCGGCACAGCATCTCGTCGTGGCCTCCAAGCGCCGCAAGACCATCGGCACAAAGGAAGTCGAGGCCGTCGTCGCCAAGATCGCGCGCATCCCGCCCAAGAACGTCTCCAAGGACGACGTGGTGGTGCTGAAGGACCTGGAGGCATCGCTCAAGCGTGTAGTCTTCGGCCAGGACACGGCCATTGAGGCGCTGTCATCGGCCATCAAACTGGCGCGCGCGGGTCTGCGCGAGCCGGAAAAGCCCATCGGCAACTACCTCTTTGCAGGCCCCACGGGCGTCGGCAAGACGGAAGTGGCCAAGCAACTGGCGGACACGCTTGGCGTTGAACTGCTGCGCTTTGACATGTCGGAGTACATGGAAAAGCACGCGGTCTCCCGCCTCATCGGCGCGCCTCCAGGCTATGTGGGCTTTGACCAGGGTGGCATGCTCACCGACGGGGTGGACCAGCATCCGCACTGCGTGCTCCTGCTCGACGAGATGGAAAAGGCGCACCCGGATGTATACAACATCCTGCTGCAGGTGATGGACCACGGGCGTCTGACCGACCACAACGGCCGCACGGTGGATTTCCGCAACGTTGTGCTGATCATGACGTCCAATGCGGGTGCTGCCGAGCAGGCGAAAGAGGCCGTGGGCTTTGGCCGGGACCGCCGCACGGGCGAGGATACTGCCGCCATTGAGCGCACCTTTACGCCGGAATTCCGCAACCGTCTGGACGCTGTGATCAGCTTTGCAGCGCTGGGCAAGGACACGATCCTGCGGGTGGTCGAAAAGTTCGTGCTTCAGCTTGAGGCCCAGCTGATGGATCGCAATGTGACCATCGAGCTCAGCAAAAAGGCTGCGGAATGGCTGGGCGAGAAAGGCTATGATGAGAAGATGGGCGCGCGCCCCCTGGGTCGCGTGATCCAGGAGCACATCAAAAAGCCGCTAGCGGAGGAACTGCTCTTTGGCAAGCTCGCCAAGGGCGGCGTGGTCAAGGTCGGCGTCAAGAAAGGTGAGCTGACCCTCGACATCCTGGGGCTGGAGAAAAAGCGCCTGTCAGGTGACAAGCCGCCGCTGCTCACTGCGGATTAATGCTAAGGGCGATTGCCCTCATGGTATCCTGCGCCGGGCCAACCCTCGCGCAGGATTTTTCTTTGGCCTGGCCGGTGGATTGCACGCTGGGCGACACCTGTTTCATCGAAGACTACCACGACAGTGACCCTGCGGAAGGCCGATCCCAGGACTACACCTGCGGGCTCAACACCCGGGACCAGCACTTCGGCACGGACATCGCCCTGCCCTTTTGGGACGCCGACGACAGCGGCATCGCGGTCGTGGCCGCGGCCCCCGGCGTGATCTTTGCCACCCGCGACGGCATGGCCGATGACTGGCGCATGCGCGGCGTAACATCTGACCGGGCCTGCGGCAACGCCGTGGTGATCGACCACGCGGGCGGCTGGCAGACAACCTATTGCCATCTGGCGCGCGGCAGCGTGGCCGTGGCGAAGGGCGACCGGCTCGCCACCGGTGATCTTCTGGGGCGGATCGGCGTGTCAGGCCAGACAACGCATCCCCATTTGCACCTCACATTGCGCCGCGACGGCACGCGCATTGACCCCTTCAACGTCGAAAACGCGGCCTGCGGCGCGCAGATGACAAGCCTCTGGGCGGACACGCCGGACTATGACGCCACCCTTCTGCGGCTCGCCGGGTTCAGCACAGCAGTGCCAAGCTATGAAACCCTGCGCGCAGGCACCGCCCGCATTACAACCGCCGATCCGACCGATCCGCTGGTGGTCTATGCCGAGGCGGGATTTACCGAGGACGGAGACGAAATCACGATCACCGCCCGGGGGCCGGAGGGTGAGATATTCCGCAACACGCGCACCATGGAAAACCCCCGCCAAAGCCAACTGCCCGCCTTCGGCCGCCGCGCGCCGACAGGCGGTTGGCCGCGGGGGGAATATCTGGGGCAGATCACAGTGACCCGCAACGGACGGCTCGTCGCCAACCGCTGGGCGCATGTGACGGTGGAGTGAGCGCCTAGGATAAAGGAGCAGGCCGTGCAGTGGCAGCCCCTGGGGTGGCGCTTACTGCAGCGGTTCTGCTCACTTTATGGCCGCCACGGTCATCTTCGATCAGTTTGAAGCGCATACGGTTACCAAAGCGCCAGCCCGTGGGAGGGGCTGGCGCTGCACGGCGGCCAACTGAGCTGGCCTCGATTCCGTGCTGGGCCTTCACTTCTCCGTAAACTTCAACTCGATCCGCCGGTTCTGCGCCCGCGCGTTCTCACTGTCGCCCGCGGCAATCGGCTGATACTCCCCAAACCCGTTGGCCGCCAAGCGATCGGGCGGGATGCCTAGGAAGTTGATCATGTACTTGACCACCGACAGCGCGCGGGCCTGGCTCAGCTCCCAGTTGTCGGCGAACTCGCCCAAGCCAGACAGCGGCACGTTGTCCGTATGCCCGTCCACCCGGATCACCCAGTTGATCTCTTCGGGGATGTCACCCGCCACGCCGCGCAAAATCGAAGCGACCTTGGCAATTTCCAACTCACCATCCCGGCTTAGATCAGCGCTTCCGGGCGGAAACAGCACCTCGGAGGAAAACACAAACCGGTCGCCTTCGATCCGCACGCCGTCCTGGGCGCCCAAAAGGTCCCTGAGCCGCCCGAAGAATTCAGACCGATAGCGCTCCAGATCCTGCGCTTGTTCTTCAAGCCGCTTGCGCTCCGCCGCCTCAAGCTCAGCGCGGCGCGATTGCTCCGCCGCGACGCGCGCCAGTGCTGTGTTGAGCTCTGAACCCAGCGTCTGCAACTGCACGTCCTTGGCCGCGTCCCGCTCCGCCGCGTCGTCCAGCAGCGCCTGCAACTGCCCCAACTGCGTGCGCAGCGCCGCGACCTGCTGGTTCAACAGCGCCGTCTGGCGCTGCGCTTCCGCGCTGACCTCCTGCTCGCCCGCCAAAGCCTCTTGCGCTGCGGCCAAAAGCGCCGCCCGCTGCTCCGCTTCGCTGAGCTGGGCGCGCGCCTCGTTCTCCGCTGCGAGCTTGGCCGCCAAGGCCTCCGCCAGCCGCGCGCGCAATTCTTCGCGGTCCAGCGTCAGCGTCGTCTCCGACGCCTCAAGCTCCGCCGTGAGCGCCGCGACACGCGCCTGAGCCGCTGTTAACTGACCTCGCAAAGCGGTCTCCTGCGCGCCCATCGCGGCGCGTGTCTCCTCCAAAGCGGCCTCCAATGCCGTCACCTGCCCGCGTGCCTCAGCCAGTGCCGCGCGCAGATCATCGCCTTCCGCGCCAAGCGTGGACCGCGTCTCCGACAGCTGTGCCTCCAGCCCCGCCACGGTCACGCGCGCATCGGCCAAATCGCTTTCCAAAGCGGCGACCTCTTCCTGCGAGGACGCAAGTGCAGAACGCAATGTGTTGCCTTCAGCCGTCAGCGCCTGCTGGGTGTCCGCTAGTTGGCTCTGCAAGGTGAGGATTCGATCTCGCGCTTCAGCCCCGGCTCCTTCGGCTGCCTCGAGCCCAAGCAGCGCTGCGGCCAGTTGCAGATCGAGGTCTTCTTGCGCCGCGCGGGCCGCAGCCAACAGGGTCAGCGTATCCTCCGCCTCCTGGCGCTCCGCCTCCAAAGCCAAGGTCATCGCGGTCAGTTCGGCATCCGCATCCGCCAGCCGCGCGCGCAGCGCCTCTGCTGCCGCGGCCTCCGCGAGCTTTGCTGCCTCCTCCTCGCTCAACCGCGTGGCCGTCTCCGCCAGCTCTCCCGTCAGTGTCGCGATCTGCGCCTCGGCCTCCTGCGCTTGCGCCCGCAGGTCCGCCACCAGCGCATCCAGCGCCTCACGCCGCGCCGCCGCAAGCCGGGCGGCTTCCTCCTGTGCATCCACCTCAGACCGCGCCGCCGCCAGCGCGAGGTTGAGCTGCTCCTGCGCGCTCAACAGCTCTGCCCGCTCCTCAGCCAACGCATCCCGCTCCCCCAGGGCCGCGTTGCGCTCGGTCAGCAGCCCGGCCACTTGCGCTTCAAAGGCCGTGATCTCCGCCGCCGCATCGCGTAGCGCGGCGGCTTGGGCGTCCCGCTCACTGGTCAGCGCAGCGATCCGCGCGGCCTGCTGTGCTGCTTCATCCTGCGCTGCGTTCAAACTGGCCGACAGCGCGCCCAACCGCGCCTCAAGCTGTGCGTTCGAGCGTTCCTCAACGCCCAGCGCCTGCGCCAGTGCCGCGACCTCACCAGAAAGCCGGTCGAGCTGGCTTTCCTGGCCGGTGATCCGCTCCGTCAACACGAATTGCACGATCATGAAAATCGTGAGCACGAACATCAGCACCAGCAAAAGGCCCGTCATCGCATCCACGAAACCGGGCCAGATCGAGCCCTGAAAGCGGGAGCCCGTGCGCCGGGACAGCGCCACGGCTCAGCGCTCCGAGCGCACGGGCCGGTCCGCGATGGACACCGGTGCGCTGTCGGGTTTGTCGGCACGGCGCAGGCGGCGCGGCTCGATCTTTTGGCGCTGATCCTGCATCGCCTGGATCAGCAGCGCCACGTCCTGACGCAGCTCCGCCATCGTCTCCTGCCGGCCCGCCGCGATCTCTTCGAGAATGCGCAGCATCTGCACGTCGATGGAGCGCAGCCGCATCCGGCTTTCGGCGTCGATGCCTTCGTTCTCGCCCCGCTCCATCAGCGTGGCGATGAGCCTCTCCTGGCTTTCCGCGACCCGCTCCAACGCCGCGTTGGGGCCCTGCTGGCCCTCCATCCGGGTGGTCATCCGGTCCACCGCATCCGCCAGTTTGCCCAGCTTTTCGTCCACAACCGCGCGGCTTGTGTCAGACTGAGCCAGCAACTGCTGAAGGCTCTCCATCTGCTCGGCCATGTGATCAATGACGCCCGCCACCACCTGCTGCTCCGCCGTGGCGTCATCGCCCGCGGAAAAGCCGACCCGCGTGATCGAGCTGAGCCAATCCTCAAGCTCTTGATAAAACCGGTTCTGCCCGTGGCCCGCAAAAAGCTCCAACAGCCCCACCACCAGCGATCCGGCAAGCCCCAGAAGCGAGGAGCCAAAGGCCACGCCCATGCCGCCAAGCTGCGCCTCAAGCCCCGTCATCAGCCGGGTAAAGACCGCCACGCCCGCCTCGTCATCCGCCGGTGCCAGCCCCCGGATCGTATCGACCACCGCGGGCACGGTCGTGGCCAACCCATAAAATGTCCCCAAAAGCCCGAGGAAAATCAACATGTTGACGATGTAGCGCGTGATCTCCCGCGCCTCGTCGATCCGCGTGGCCACCGAATCCAGGATGGACCGCGCGGAGGTCGCGTTGATCTGCCGCCGCGCGCCGCGCGCGCGCAGCAGCGACGCGAGCGGGGCCAGCATCGTGGGGGCAGATGTCTCCGGATCGGGCCTGTCGGAGACGAAGTTTTCAATCCAGCGGACGGAGCCCACCAGCTGCACCACCTGATAGAAACAGGCCACCACGCCGATCACGAAAACACCCAGGATCACGCCGTTGAGCCAGGGGTTGGGCGCAAAGATCGGCCAGACGGCGGGCATCGCCACAAACGCGCCCGCGCCCGTCAGCGCCAGCACGATCAGCATCAGTGTGATCTGCCGCACCGGCTGTGAAAATGTCGGTCCCTGATCGCGGTCTGGCTGCGCCATGCGGCCGTGCCCCTGCTGCCTGCTCTGCCGCGCAGTCTATACCGAATTCACCGCAGCCCCAAGGGCTTATGATTGAAGGCTCCGGACCTTGCCTTCCAGCCATTCGAGCGAAGGATCATGCAGCCCCAGCTCTCTTAGATGGGCCACGGTGTTGAATAGATACTCGGTGTTGGGCCCCCTTCCGCCCACGGCGCGCGCGATGATCCGCGCCTGCTCTTCCAGCGGCAGGCCGCCGCAATACTGCACATGCGCCTCGTCGATCACATAGACCACCGCCTGCACATCGCGCCCATCCCGAAGATGCACCGTCAACGTCTTCTCCACATAGGCGGAGGAGATGAGCTCGCGCTCCCGCAGATAGGCCAACGTCTGGTCCTCCTGCCCAGGCGCCACGCGCAGCGCCACGCCCTCGCAGGCCTGTCCGGGCTGTTCATCCAGCGCCAGCACCAGCCCCGGCGCGTTTTCGGTGCCGCGATGGTGGATCGAGCGCATGCAAAAGGACCGCGCATAGCCCGGCAGGCTGGCGATCCCGCTTTCGGCCACCTCAAAACCGGGGTTCCAAAGCAGGCTGCCATAGCCAAAGACCCACATTCCCATAGCCGCCCTCCTTTGACTGCGGTAAAGCTCATCGGGTGGCGAAGGGAAAGGGGAGGCGATGCGTTTTATCCTGCGCCTTGCGGTTGTGTTGGTGGTGCTCTGGTGCGGTTGGTGGGCGCTGGCCAGCTGGGGCCTGCACCGTGGCTTGACCCAAGCCATCGCCACGCGGGAGGGCGACGGCTGGCGCGCGGACGTCCAGCAGGCGGGCTTTCCCCTGCGCCTGCGCTCGGAGCTTCGCGACATCGTGCTCACGGGGCCCACCCCCGATCTGCGTGTCACGGCAGAGCAGCTGGCGATCAGCGCGCCAACCTATTGGCCGGGCTTCATCACCGCCGATCTGCCGGAAGCACCGGTGCGCATCAGCACCCCCGCAGGTGAGGTAATATTGGAGCTTTCAGAGGGCGACGCGGGCCTTGACGTCAGCCCCGGCATGGCGCTTGAGCTTGCGCATCTGCGACTGCGTAGCGGCACCTGGCGGCTGCGGCTCCAAGACCAGGCGCTTTTTTCCGGCGATGCAATCGCTTTGCAAGTCAACGCGGATGCACAAAGCGCTGCGCGCTATCTTGCTGACTTTTCGGCAGAAAACCTCTCCCTCGGGGACAGCTTGCGCGCGGCGCTTGCGTTGCCCGCGGACTGGCCCGAAGCCTTTGATCGCTTCACCGCCGATCTGGCCGTGATCTTCGACAAGCCACTCGACCGTTTCGCCGGTGAGCAGCCCAGCCCACAACCACGCCGCCTTGCGCTCAACGGTCTAGATCTGGCCTGGGGGGAGATTGCGCTGAGCGCCAAGGGCGCGCTGGACATCGACGCCACCGGCGTGCCGGAGGGCCGGATCGAGGTGCAGCTTAAAAACTGGCGAACGGTGCTGGATCTGGCGCAGAACGCAGGGGCTTTGCCGGACCAGGCCCGGCGGCAAGCCAATTTCATGCTGGGCGCGCTTGCCAGCCGCGCGGGCGCGCCGGAAGACCTCGACCTCACGCTGAACTTCACCAGTGGTCGGCTTGCGCTGAGCGGCATCGACCTTGGCCCGGCACCGCGCATTGGCAATTGACGCCTTTCTTTGAGCTTTACCGGCAGAAGCTCCCCGACCGATATCGCGCTGTATCGAAATGGAAGTGATCGCGGTGGAACCGGTTAGCCTCCGGCCCCAGCACGGTGCCGAAGGGGCCGCAAGCTCCCTTGTGCATGGCCCTCAGCGCGCGCGACGTGCCCCGCGCGTTCCAGCCGCGCAGCACGGTGACCTCCGATCCGTCTTGCAAGCGGAAAGCGGAGATGTCGATGGCGCGGCCCTTGCCGTGCTCCGATATGCGCCCAGTTCGTGCGTTGTTGCGCCGCCTGCAGGCGTAATGCGCCGCGACCTTGATTGATTTGAGCCCCCCACCGCGGCGCGCCAGCGCGGGTTTGGCGCTTGTCTCCATCCAGCGCTTGAGCGCATTGGCTGTCTGGCAATCCATCACAGCACCCGTGCTGAGGGCAACGCCCGCGACCGACCGCACGCGCACGGCATTCTCAACGCCGCAGCCGGGCAGCGTGCCCGCGACACGGCCCACCACATCGCCTTGCAGGGCAATATCGCCGCAGATCGCGCCCTTTTCGCGCAGCTGCTGGGCGGCGCGCGCCTCGCGCGTGGCCTTGCGGGAGCGAAAGAGGGGTCTCAGAGAGCTGAGAAGCCCAGGCCGGGTCTGGCGCACATCCTCTTGGGGGGCGGTAGACTGCGTGCCTGTCCGTTCCACAGGTCGCAGGCTCGTGCTGGGCGCATCCGCCTGGGCGGACCCCGCGAGGAGTGCCAGGACGAGCGCGCCGCGCAGGATCATGAGCTTTTCATCCGGCCAAAGTTCGGCTCGTCCGTGTCCTGGCCTGCTTCGATGATCCCCCGGCGAATGGCGCGGGTGCGGGTGAAATAGGCGTGCAGATGCTCCCCGTCGCCCTGGCGGATCGCGCGCTGCAGGGCGAAAAGCTCCTCCGTGAAGCGCCCGAGGATTTCCAACGTACCTTCCTTGTTGGCCAGAAACACGTCGCGCCACATGGTCGGATCGGAGGCCGCGATGCGCGTGAAATCCCTGAAACCGGCAGCGGAATACTTGATCACCTCCGAATCTGTAACGCGCCGCAGATCATCTGCCACGCCCACCATCGTGTAGGCGATCAGGTGCGGCGCGTGGGATGTGACGGCGAGCACCAGATCGTGGTGCTCTGCGTCCATTTCGTCCACATTGGCGCCGAGGCTTTCCCAGAATTCGCGCAACGCATCCACGGCGGCCCGGTCCGCATCCTCTGGCGGGACAATCAGGAACCAGCGGTTGTCAAAAAGCGCGGCAAAGCCGGAGCGCGGCCCCGAATGCTCCGTTCCCGCAAGCGGATGGGACGGGATGAAATGCACGCCTGCGGGCACATGGGGGGCCACCTGCGCGATCACATCCGCTTTGACTGATCCGACGTCTGTGACGGTCGCTCCGGCTTTAAGGTGCGGCGCGATTTGGCGGGCGACCGAGCCCATCACGCCCACCGGCACGCAGAGCACCACGAGGTCGGCCCCTTCCACCGCCTCCTCGACGCTGTTGCACACCCTGTCGCACAGCCCGATCTCCCGCGCGGTGGCGCGCGTCTCCTCGGAGCGCGCAAAACCTGTCACTTCGCCGCTGAAATCACGCCGTTTGAGCGCCCAGTAGATCGAGGAGGCGATCAGCCCCAGGCCGATCAGCGCGACGCGGGTGTAAGGCTCAGACATCGCCCCGTCTCCAGCGGTTGAGGCAGTCGATCACACGGCCCGTCTGCTCTGCATCGCCCACGGTGATGCGCAGCGCTTCGGGAAAGCCGTAGCCGCCCACCCGGCGCACCAGAATGCCGTCCGCGACCAGAGCGGCTTCGGCGGCGTCAGCCTCCGCCACACTGCCCATGCGCGCGAGGACGAAATTTGTGTCAGAGGCGTCACAGGCGATACCGAGCTGTCCCAAAGCGCCGCGCAGGCGCGCGCGTTGATCGGCGTTGAGCGCGGCGCAACGCGTGACCCAATCGCGGTCGCGCACCGCAGCCTCCGCCGCCGCCAGTTGCACGACGGAAAGGTTAAAAGGCTGGCGGATGCGGGTCATCACGTCAATCATCTCACGCGGGCCATAACCCCAGCCGATGCGCAAACCGCCCAACCCGTAAATCTTTGAAAACGTCCGTGTCATCAGCACGTTGGGCCGCGTCTCTGCCAGCGTTTGTCCGCCATCATAGCCTGCCGCATACTCGGCATAGGCGGCGTCAATCACCAGGATCACATCGCTGGGCAGGCCATCTGCGAGTTGGAGCAGTGCTTCATCGCTGATCCGGGTGCCGGTCGGATTGCCTGGATTGGTCAACAGCACCAAGCGCGTCTTGTCCGTCACCGCGCCAAGAATGGCATCCACATCGACCACGCGGTCACGCTCCGGCACGCAGATGCCCGTGGCGCCCGCCATGTTGATCAGGACGGGGTACATGGAGAAGCCGTGCGCGGTGTGGACGATCTCATCCCCCGGGCCGGTGAAGGCCTGGGTCACGAATTGCAGCACTTCGTCAGAGCCAACGCCGCAAATCACGCGCTCTGCTTCGAGTCTATGCACCTCCGCGATGGCGGTGCGCAACGCGGCGTGGTCCGTGCTGGGATAAAGGTGAACGCCTGTTGCAGCTTCCGTCAGGGCGGCCACCGCTGCGGGTGGCGGCCCCAGAGGGTTTTCATTCGAGCTGAGTTTGAGCACATCGGACCGGCCAGGGATCGCGGATTTTCCGCCCTGGTAGAGTGCGATCTGCATGATGCCGGGCTGCGGCGTGATCTGGGCCATGGCCATCCCTTTGTTTCTGGGGCCCTTGTAGCGCCAGAGCGGGCGGAGAGCCAGCGTGTCGGGTGAGGCCGTGCAAGGCCTTTGGGGCG
Source organism: Pseudomonadota bacterium (assembly GCA_039024775.1). Lineage (GTDB taxonomy): Bacteria > Pseudomonadota > Alphaproteobacteria > Rhodobacterales > Rhodobacteraceae > Sulfitobacter. Next base: position 2,180 of record JBCCPS010000021.1, on the reverse strand, counting down.
TTGATTTGTCGCTGCTTGGCTGGCGTGGCAGTCGGTTTTAAGGGGGTCTTGGGGAATGGAGAACCGCTCCGTATTGCCAAGACACCCCTCTGAGACGACGCGTCCTCTCAGAGGGGTGCGGCACGATCTTGACGGGTTTCGAGCAGAAAGCGCAAGGTCCTATCCTCTTGGGCTCACTGTGTTTGTGGGAGAAATTTGACGAGCAAAGATCGAGTTCCCATTCACCAAATTTTAACTGACGAAAGATACACCCCTTTCAGACGACGCGTCGCTTCAGAGGGGTGTCCCAGACCATAGCGACATGTCGAGCCCAAACGATTAAGTGAATGGAGCGCCCATGTTCGTCCAACCCGCGTCATCCACCAAACCAGGTACACCGCCTTCCAACGGCAGCCTCCTGCCCTACCGCACTGACCATTTCGAAGGCACGTTCCACCGCCTGGACGGCGCGCGCTTCTGGCATTTTCTGCACGAACACGACAACATCTTGCGGATGGAGGCCGCAACCTACCTCGGCCGCCCGGCAGTGGAGCCGCTCTCCCCCGCGCTCATGCACCGTTTCGGCGGCGAGGTCGCGCAAAAGCCCATCAAACAAATGATCGGCCACATGGTCCGTCAGATCATGGAAGCGCGCGGCTTTTTGCTGGAACGCGCCAACGTGCGCATCCGGCGGCACGGCAACATTTTCTATTGCGGCAGCCGCTACAAACATACGTCCCACACGTAAATAGGGCCGCACCACGCGGCACGGCCCTCATGAATACATCGCCATTATCGCTTTAGTTCTTGGCGTAGAATTCCACGACCAGGTTGGGCTCCATCATTACAGGATAGGGCACATCTCCCAAACCGGGGGTGCGCACGAACGTCGCTGTCATCTTGGAATGATCCGCTTCAATGTAGTCGGGCACATCGCGCTCGGGCAGCTGCGTGGCCTCCAGCAACGCAGCCATCTGCTTGGAGCGGTCGCGCACCTCCACGACATCACCTTCCTTCACGCGGTAGGACGGGATGTTCACCTTCTTGCCGTTCACGCGAACGTGGCCGTGGTTCACGAACTGGCGCGCGGCAAAAATGGTGGCCACGAACTTCGCGCGGTAGACCACCGCATCAAGACGCCGTTCCAGCAAGCCAATGAGGTTCTCACCGGTGTCGCCCTTCACCCGGGCGGCTTCACCATAGATGCGCTTGAATTGCTTCTCGGTCAGATCGCCGTAGTAGCCCTTCAGCTTCTGCTTGGCGCGCAGCTGGATGCCGAAGTCAGACAATTTGCCCTTGCGGCGTTGGCCGTGCTGGCCGGGGCCATACTCACGGCGGTTGACGGGGGATTTCGGACGCCCCCAGATGTTTTCGCCCATCCGGCGGTCAATTTTGTGCTTGGCAGCGGTGCGTTTGGTCACGGCTGTTCTCCTTTATTGCGATATAAAGGGCGTTGTCCTCTGGGTCGACACCCCGACAGGCATCCCCTCGCGGGGGCCACCAACACCAATGAAGCCGCGCTTATACGCGGCTTCACTCTTGAGTCAATGGGGCAGGATCAGCTGCCCGAGATCTGCTTGGCTTTCTCCACCAGCACTTCCGCCTGACGGATGGACGCATAGTCAATCAGACGCCCGTCAAGGCTCACCGCGCCCTTGCCCGCGGCCTCCGCCTCCGCCATCGCCTCAAGGATGCGCTTGGCCTTAGTGATCTCCGCCTCCGACGGGCTCATCACCTCGTTGGCGAGCGCGATCTGGCTGGGGTGAATGGCCCACTTGCCCTCACAGCCCAGCACCGCCGCGCGGTAGGCGGCAGCCTTGTAGCCGTCTGCATCCTGGAAATCGCCAAACGGACCGTCGATGGGCCGCAACCCGTTGGCCCGCGCTGCAACAACCATGCGCGCGAGCGCATAATGCCACATGTCGCCCCAATGCACCTGACGGTTGCCATCGGCATCCGGGTCCGTCAGCACCGAGTAGTCCTCATTCACGCCGCCGATAATGGTCGTGCGCGCGCGCGTCGACGCCGCATAATCCGCCACGCCAAAATGCAGGCTCTCGTTGCGCTTGGACGCGCCCGCGATCTCGGTGATGTTCTGCATCCCCAGCGCTGTCTCGATGATGTGCTCGAACCCGATCCGCTTGGAATAGCCCTTGGCGTCCTCAATCTGCGTCACCATCATGTCCACGGCATAGACATCC
>JBCCPS010000020.1:0-43868 GCA_039024775.1 Pseudomonadota bacterium | reverse complement strand
TGAATACGCACTCATTTTCATCAACTCCCAGCTGCCGGGGCTGGGCACCAAGGAAGAGATCGGCCGTATCTCAGGCTCTGGCTTTGCCTTTGGGTATCTGGGCGGCGTGGTCTCCCTGCTTCTGGTGCTCGTCTTCGTCGTGGAACAGCCCAACGGGCAGACGCTCGTCGGTCTCGACCCCATTCTGGGCCTCGATCCGGCCGCGCGCGAGGGCACCCGCAGCACGGGGCCCATCGCAGCGCTCTGGTTCGCGCTTTTCATGATTCCCTACTTCCTCTGGGTCCGCGAGGTCCGCACGACGCACCGCATGGCCAACTTCTCCGCTGCCTTCGGCAGTGTCGTCACATCCGTCAAAGGGCTCGTGCACCGCAAGAGCCTGGGCTTCTACCTCGGCGCATCCATGCTCTACCGCGATGCCCTGAACGGGCTCTACACCTTTGGCGGTGTCTACGCAGGGCTGGTGCTGAACTGGGAAGTGGCGCAGATCGGCGCTTTCGGCGTCATCGCCGCCATTGGTGCCTCCATCTTCAGCTATCTGGGCGGTTTCGCCGACCGGCGGTTCGGGCCGAAACCGGTCGTGATCTTCTCCATCTGGGTGCTCATCGGCGTCTGCGCGGTCATCGTGAACCTCAGCCCCACCTCGCTCTTTGGAGTAACGCTTGCGGACGGCTCAAACCTGCCCAACATCGTCTTCATGGGCTGCGGCGTGCTGATCGGTGGCTTTGGCGGCGTGCTGCAATCGGCCAGCCGGTCGCTCATGGTCCGCCACACGGACGAGGCGAGCGCCACGGAATACTTCGGCCTCTATGGCCTCTCGGGGCGCGCGACGGCCTTCCTGGCGCCTTTGCTCATCGGGATCGTAACGACCGTCAGCGGGTCCGCGCGAATAGGCATCTCCCCGGTGATATTCCTGTTTCTTGTGGGGCTGATCCTGCTAGCATGGGTCAACCGGGACGGAGATGTGGCGACATGACGCTCAAGCGTATCTTAACCAGTGCAACGCTCGCGATGGCGCTTGCGACCTGCGGCGGCTCCACCAGCCGCGACATCAGCGGCGAACGCGTGCCACTGCCCACCATCGGCTCCTCGGGCGGCGCGCTGTCGAACGTGCAGGCCAAGCGGCTTTTCGGGGCCAAGACAGGCGCTTCCAGCCAACCCTCCGCCGCGTTTGGCTCTTATGCCAAGGGCTGCATGGCGGGCGGTGTGCAGCTGGCCGAAACCGGACCCACCTGGCAGGCCATGCGCCTGTCGCGCAACCGCAACTGGGGGCACCCGGAGCTTATCGACATGGTGCAAAAGCTCAGCCGGGTGGCGGCTGCGCAGCCGGGGTGGGAAGGGCTCTATGTGGGCGATCTCAGCCAGCCGCGCGGGGGGCCCATGCTGACCGGGCATCGCAGCCACCAGATCGGGCTGGACGCTGACATCTGGATGCTGCCGCCCAAATCGCTGAGCCTCACGCGCAAGCAGCGCGAGAACATCTCCTCCATTTCCACCCGGCGGGCGAATGGTGCCTACGTCAACTCCAGCTGGACGCGGGCGCATCACGAGATCATCAAGGCCGCCGCCAAAGACCCACGCACCGAACGCATTTTTGTCTTCCCCGGCGCCAAGGTGCAGATGTGCGAGGATGAGCGCGGCGACCGCAGCTATCTGCGCAAGATCAGACCCTGGTACGGCCACCACTACCACTTCCACATTCGTCTGGCCTGCCCGAAAGGCGCGCGCGGTTGCGTGCCGCAAAATCCGCCGCCCACGGGTGACGGCTGCGCGGATGCGCGCGAATGGCAGGCCAATATCCTGAACCCACCACCGCCCAAGCCGCGCGACCCCAACGCACCGCCGCCCAAACCGCGGCGCGAGTTGCTGCTGGCGGACCTGCCCGCCCAGTGCAAAGCGGTGCTGGACAACTGATCAGGCCCCTTTGCACTTTCTTCTCCCTCTGCGCCTTTCTGGGTGCCGCCGGGGCGGAGCCACGCCTGCGCGAAACCTCCCGGCTTGTTTGGCGCATTGATGCGTCCTGGTTCGGTGGGATTTCCGGGCTGGAGCTGTCAGATGGCGGTACAGCAGCCATCCTGATCACGGACCGGGGCAGTCTGGTCACGGCACGCATAGGGCGGGAGAACGATGCGCTCAAACGGGTGGACCTGCTGACGCGCAACTTGCTTGCAAGCACGGGCGGCACACCGTTCAGAGGGAAAAGTGCAGATGCCGAAGGCCTTGCCCTAGGCGCGGGTGGGACCCTGTTCGTTTCTTTCGAACACCGCCACCGGGTGATGCGCTTTGAGCCTTCGGGCAGGGCTGTAACGCTGCCTGCGCATCCTGATTTCATAAGGTTCGGCGAAAACGCAGGCCTTGAAGCGCTCGCGCTGCATCCAGATGGCAGGCTTTTCTGCCTGCCCGAAGAATTGGGCTCCGGGGCGCGGATGTTCCCTTTGTATGCATTTGACGGCCAAGCCTGGCAAATCACGGCCCGCATTCCCGCGCGCGGGCCCTTCCTGCCTGTGGGTGCGGATTTCGACGCAAGCGGACGGCTCTACCTTCTGGAACGCGCAACGACCCCTTTGGGCTTTCGCAGCCGGATCCGGCGCTTTGACCTCAACCCCGCACTCGCAACCGAAGAGGAACTCTTTCGCTCAACCCCCGGGCGCTACGATAACCTTGAGGCCATAGCACTCTGGCAAGACCCGGCGGGGCAACAGCGGGTCACGGTGATCGCAGATGACAATTTCCTGCCGATCCAGCGAACACAGATCGTGGACTTCGTGCTGGAAGAATAGGCTTGCGCGCCCCTTCTCAAGGGCATACTCCGCGTCCGTCCGACACCGTCGGGCCAAGTCACCGCACCCTTGCAAAAACGGTATCCACATGACCCGCACCTATCTCCCCGGCATCCTTGCCATGGCCGCCATTGTCGTGGCCTCCAACATTCTCGTGCAATTCCTGTTTGGCCAGTGGCTGACTTGGGGCGCTTTCACCTATCCGCTCGCATTCCTTGTCACGGATGTGATGAACCGCATTTACGGCACAGCAGCGGCCCGTCGCGTGGTGCTTGTGGGTTTCATCGCGGGTCTCGTCTGCTCCCTGATCGGCACCCAGATCATGGGCGAATTCGGCCCCCTGGTCACGCTGCGCATCGCCATCGGATCGGGCCTGGCCTTCCTTGTGGCGCAACTCGTGGACGTGTCGGTCTTTGCGGCGCTTCGGAGCGGGCCCTGGTGGCGTGCGCCGCTGGTCTCAACGCTTGTGGGCTCCACGCTGGATACGGCGATCTTTTTCTCGGTCGCCTTCTCAGGCGCGCTCAGCTTCATCCACCCCGCGACGGATGTGAGCTGGGCATCAGAAGTGCTGCCGCTTTTGGGCATGGGTCCCGAGGCACCGCTCTGGGTCTCGCTCGCCGTCGCCGACTGGGCGGTGAAACTCTCCATAGCGCTTGTCGCGCTCATCCCCTTCCGTCTGCTGACGGCAAACAGCCAACCCGCCTGAGCATGTGCGACTTTAGCGCGCAACCGCGCGCGCTGGGGCGCACCGGGTCAGAAAACGCTTTGCGCATCGCAGAACCTGTGTCAGACTCAAAGCTGAGTTCAACAAAACGGAAGGAGGTGATCCAGTGTCAGAGAAGGTATTGGAGCGAGGTGTCGGAACAGCTTGGGAGGTGATCTGCTAAGGCAGCCCTTGGCAGCTTAACGCCTGAGTGGGCAACGGTTGAACGCATCGTTTAACTTCGTCTAACCGACCCCCTCCTGAAACCATTTCGATTGGGCCGCTCCGAGACCGGGGCGGCCCTTTTCGATTTTCGGCGCCTGCGGCATAAGTAAACGTCATGCTACGCATCAATGACACCATCGCGATCCAGGACTGGGAACTGACTGAGCAATTCGTCCGCGCCTCCGGCCCTGGCGGGCAGAACGTGAACAAGGTGGCCACGGCGGTGGAGCTGCGTTTTGAAGCCGCGACCTCGCCCTCGCTGCCTCCGCCGGTCAAGACACGGCTGAAGCGGCTGGCCGGGCGGCGCTGGACCCGCGAGGGCGCGCTGATCATTCAGTGTGACGAAACCCGCAGCCAGGCCCGCAACCGCGACATCGCCCGCCAGCGGCTGGTGGAGCTCATTCGCCAGGCGCTCACCCCGCCCAAAAGGCGTATCCCCACGCGCCCCACGCTGGGGTCAAAAAAGCGCAGGCTGAAGGCGAAAAAACAGCGCGGCGAGGTAAAGGCCTTGCGCGGCAAGGTATCGCCGCCGGAGTAGGGCGGAAGCAAAGCGTCCGGCTCTAAACCTGAGGTATATCCGAAAAGAATCCACGCGCCGTCCCGCGGGGTGGCGCAATCGCGCCGCCCGTCGTGCTGAAAGCACGCCTTTGGCGTGACGGGGGCGGGACGGCGCAGCCCAACAGTCCCTGTTGGGCGGGTGCTTTGAAAAAAGCGATGTGTCTCAGGTTTAGGGTCAATAAGCCTTAGTGTGCCATCCGCCTGCGCAGAATGTAGATATCCATGATCCAACCGTGCGCGGCCCGGGCCTCTGCCCGCATCTGGACAATCCGCGCGCTCACATCGCAGAGCCGCCCGGCGCAGGTGATCTCCTCCGCCATGCCCACGTAGGCCCCCCACCAGATGTCGAACTGCGCATCATCCAGCTCTCGAAACGCGCACCCCCCATCCAGCATCACCGCAATCGTGTCCACGCCCCGCGGCCAGCCCTCGTCGCGCAACCGTCGGCCCGTTGTCACCAGATAGGGCGCGCCGATTTCGTTGATCGCGATGCCATGGGCGGCAGTCAGGCCTTGAAGCGAGGTGATGCCGGGGATGACCGCGATCTCCGGCGGCGGGGTCAGGCGCGCGGCGATGCGTAGCGTGCTGTCATAAAGCGAGGGGTCCCCCCAGACGAGCAGTCCGACGCGCTGCGCGTCCGGCGCCTCCCGCAGCGCGCCGCCCCAGGCCAGCGCAATCGCGTCGTGCCAGTCGTCTACGCGCTGCCTATAGTCGCGCGTGGCCTCATCGCGCACGGGCAGGTCGAACTCCACCAGCCGGGTCTGCGGGTTCTCCAGCACCTGCGCGCAGATCGCGCGGCGCAGCTCCGCCAGATCGGCCTTTCCCGCACCCTTGCGCGGTATCAAGATCGCGTCCTGGGCATTGATCGCGCGTATGGCCTGCAACGTCAGATGCTCGGGGTTACCAAGCCCCATCCCGATCAGCGTCAGCTTCACCGGCTCGCCTCTGGTTCTGCAAGCGCGCCATAAAAGATCAGCGCTGGCGTGCTGGAAACCGTCTCCGACAGATGCGCGGCGAGGGATTCTATCGTGAACCAGCTGACTTTTTCTGCCGGGGTGGAGACCGCTTCGGCCAGCAGCGCAGGCGTGTCCGCGGCCAACCCCGCCTCCATCAACCGAGCAGCGAGCGCTGGAAACGTGCGCTTGCCCATGTAGACCACCGTGGTGGCCTGCGGGTCGGCGAGCGCGGCCATGTTGACGTCCCCCGGCAGCCCCCCGGTCACATCCGCGCCGGTGACGAACTGCACCCGGCGCGCGGTCAGGCGGCGCGTGAGCGGAATCTCCGCCGTGGCGGCGGCGGCAGAGGCCGCCGTGACACCCGGGACAATCTCACAGGGGATGCCTTCTGCACGCAGGGCAATCAACTCTTCCTCAAGCCGCCCGAACATCCCCCCATCCCCGGATTTGAGCCGCACCACCCGCAGCCCGGCCTTAGCGTGATCCACCAAAACCTGGCTGACGTGGTGCTGCTTGGGCGAGGCGCGGCCTGCGCGCTTGCCCACGCCGATCAGATCCGCCTCCGCATTTGCATATTCCAGGATCGGCCCGGCGCTCAGGTCGTCGAACAGAACCACTTCCGCACGGCTCAAGCGGTCCACTGCCTTGACCGTCAGAAGGTCAGGATCTCCCGGACCCGAGGACACGAAAGAGACAAAGCCGCTCATGACGCTTCCGCGATCATGTGAAAGAACGTGCCCGTGGCCACGCCGCCGCCTTCCTGCCGCCGCAGGGAGCCGGTCTCTGCCACCACCTCCCCGTTGGCGTCGGTGATCTTGGCGAGCGGGGCGTCAGGCTCTTGCAGGATGGTAGCGTAGTGGAACTCATGCCCGCGCAGCACGCGGCCCGCGACAAAGCCCGGCAGGGGCGCGTGAAGGACCGCTTGCCGATAGCCCAGGTGGAACTTGCGCTGGGCAAAGGAGGTCTCCACCCCTAACAGTCCCGCCATTTCGTGGCGCACGCCATCCTTGTCAATCAGCCCCGCGCCCAGCGCCATGTATCCCCCGCATTCGCCATGCACCGGTTTGGTCTGGCCAAAGGCCTGTAGACCCTCGCGGAACCGGCGCGCCCCCGCCAGCGTTCCGCCGTGCAATTCAGGGTAGCCGCCGGGGATCCAGCAGACATCCGCACTTGCATCCGGCGGCTCATCCGCCAGCGGCGAAAACGGCAGCACCTCGGCCCCCGCCGCGCGCCAACCCTCCAGCAGATGGGGATAGACGAATGCAAAGGCCTGATCTTGCGCCAGCGCGATGCGCTGTCCAGGCGGCGTGACTTTTACAGGTTCCGAAGCGGTGCTTTGCGCGCCTGCTGCGGCTGCGCGCAGGGCGTCAAGATCAACGTGGTTCTCAACGAAAGCCGCCGCCTCCGCCAGGATCTCAGGCAGGTTCTCTTGCTCGCCCGCCTGCACAAGGCCCAGGTGCCGCTCTGGCAGTTCGATCTCATTGCGGCGCGGCAGCGCGCCCAGCACGTTGATGCTCACCGCCTCCATGCCGACCCGAATGAGCCTTTCATGCCGGGGCGAGGCCACGCGGTTCAGCACCACCCCCGCGAGCGTCACATCCGCGCGCATCATCTTGAACCCCAGCGCCGTCGCGGCCACCGATTGCGCCGCGCCGCCCGCGTCCAGCACCAGCACCACCGGCCAGCCCATCATCGCGGCGGTATCGGCGGAGGCCCCGTTGCCGCAGGCGCCGGGCATCGCCACCCCGTCAAAAAGCCCCATGGACCCTTCGCCCAGGATCAGGTCAGCGCCCACTGCGTTCCCGACAAGCCCTTCGATGGCAGCGCGGTCCATCGCCCAACTGTCGAGGTTGAAAGACGCGCGACCAGACGCCGCCGTATGGAACGCGGGGTCGATGTAGTCAGGCCCGCTTTTGAAAGGTTGCACCGCCAGCCCGCGCGCGCGGAACGCGGCCAGAAGCCCCAGCATCAGGGTGGTCTTGCCGGTGCCGGAGGCGGGCGCGGAAATCAGCAGGCCGGGAGGGATCATGCCTCCCCCTCCGGGAAGCGCGGGCTGTCGCCCATGGGACGAAAGCGGCGGTCGTAGTCTTCGGCGTAAAGGCGGCTTTCGCCGAAGTCTTCCGCCCCGATGGCATGGCCCACGAGGATGAGCGCCGTGCGCTCCATTTCCGCCGCGATGGCTGTGCGCAGGGTAGCAAGCGTCGCCTTGACCACGCGCTGATCGGGCCAGCTGGCCCGCCAAACAATGGCGACGGGACAGTCTTCGCCGTAGTGCGGGGACAGCTCAGCCACCACCTTATCAAGCACATGCACGCTCAGATGAATGGCGAGCGTGGCACCGGTCCGGGCGAAGTTCTCCAGCGTCTCTCCCTCGGGCATCGCGGTGGCGCGGCCCGAGGTGCGGGTCAGGACCACCGACTGCACCACGCCCGGCAGCGTCAGCTCCGCATTGAGCGCGGCGGCGGCGGCGGCAAAGGATGGCACGCCGGGGGTCACGTCATAGGGGATGCCCAGCGCGCGCAACCGCCGCAGCTGTTCGCCCATCGCCGACCAGATCGACAAATCACCTGAATGCAAGCGCGCGATATCATGGCCTGCGTCATGCACGCGGCTGATCTCTGCCATGATGTCGTCGAGCGACATGCGCGCGGTGTTCAAAACCCGCGCGCCCTTGGGGCAATGCGACAGCAGCGCCTCCGGCACCAGCGATCCGGCATAAAGGCAAACCGGACAGGCCGCGATCAGATCGCGCCCGCGCAGCGTGATCAGATCCGCTGCCCCCGGTCCTGCGCCAATGAAATGCACCGTCATCGCCTAGTCCTCTGCCTCTGCTTCAGCCAAAGCCCCCGTCGCCATACCGTCGGAGGAGACGACCCGGCTTACAACCAGCCGCGCGCGTGGTCCAGCGGCGGCAAGGGCGGCGGCCTCCGCCAGCGAGCCAGTGCCGAAACGGTCCTGAATGCGCGCCGATTGGGTGGGTGTGATCATCTGCGCCAGTTCAGCCGCGGTGATGCCCAGACCCGGCACGCCAAGCGCTTGCGCAAAGCCGCGAAAGACTTCTTCCCGGGCTTTGGCGGCTTCGGTCACGATGGCGCCGATCTCGCCTTCGCTCTGTGCGAGAACCTGCGCCAGCACTTCCTGCAGGCTGGCGCAGGTTGCCGCGGCCCGAAAACCGATGCCGAGCAGTCTCATCGCGTCACGCTCCACTGCACAACGGCACGCGCGGGTGTCCAGCCGCGCATGCGGCCCAGGGGTTCGGCCTGCGCCAGCTCAATCCGCAAGAGCGTGCCGCCGTGATCGCGGTGAAGTTGGGTCAGCAGGCTTTCCGTCTCCAGCGTGACGCCATTGGCCACAATCCGCACGCCGGGGGGCAGCACGTCGAAAAGCTGCGCGAAAAGCGTGGCAGACCCGCCGCCGCCGACAAAGACCGCATCGGGCCCGGGCTGGCCTGTGAAGAGCGACCCCGCATCGCCCTCGCGCACCTCCATCCGGTGATCCACCCCAAAGGCAGCGTTGTTGCGCTGAATGTTCTGCACGCGCCCCGCCTTACGCTCAAAGGCAATTGCGCGGCCCCCGGCAAGGCACCATTCGACGGACACGGACCCCGACCCCGCGCCGATGTCCCAGAGCAGCTCGCCCGGGCGCGGACCCAGAGCAGAAAGGGTCAGCGCGCGCACCGGGCGTTTGGTGATCTGGCCGTCGTGCTCAAAGGCGTTATCGGGCAGACCGCTGGCCCGCGATAAGCCTACGCCAGGCGGCAAGGCCACGCCCACCGCCACTGGCGCTGCCACATCGTGCAAGGAGTATTCCGCAGCGGTCGTTTCGCGCACCCGCTGATGCGGCCCGCCCATGCGCTCGCAGACGTGCAACTTTGCCGCGCCCGCGCCTTGGGTGCAGAGCCATTCGGCCAGATCGCCCACCGCTGCGCCGTCACGCACCAGACATATCAGACGCGCGCGTGGCGCAAGCACGCTGCGCAGCCGCGCAAAGGGGGCGGCGTGCAGGCCGTGGCAGGTGAGCTCTTCCATCCGCCAGCCCAGAGCGCCCGCCACCAGCGCAAAGGTCGAAGGCGCAGGAAACACGCGCCATTCGCCGGGCTGCAAGGCCCGCACCAAAACGCCGCCCGCGCCGAACCAGAAAGGATCGCCAGAGGCCAGCACCACCACCCGGCGCCCCCGTGCCGCCAGCACGGGCGCTGCATCAAAAGGCACCGGCCAGGCCTGCCCCCGCGCGCCCGCGCCCACCAGTTCCAGGTGCCGCGGCCCGCCAAAGATCAGCTCCGCTGCATCAAGTGCCACGCGGCTTGCGGGGGTCAGCGCATCGGCAGTATCGTCGCCCATGCCAATCAGGCTGAGCCAGGGATCACCCACCATGCGCATCCTTCTTTTGGGCGGCACCGCTGAGGCCTCCGCACTTGCCCGCGCGCTGGCCTCCGTCGGGGCCAACGCCGTCTTCTCCTACGCGGGCCGCACTGAGGCCCCTGTGGCGCAACCCCTGCCCACCCGCGTGGGCGGCTTTGGCGGCGTGACGGGCCTGCGCGGCTATCTGGAGGCGGAGCGCATCAGCCATGTCATCGACGCCACGCACCCTTTCGCGGAGGGCATGAGCCGGAACGCCCATGCCGCCTGCACAGCGCTTGCGCTTCCCCTGCTGCGCCTTGAACGCCCCGCCTGGCAAGCGCAGGCCGGTGACAACTGGACCCATGTGCCCGACATGACCGCCCTGCCCACCCGCCTGCCTGAAGCGCCCGCGCGCGTCTTTCTGGCCATCGGCAAGCAGCAGATTGCGCTTTTCACAGCCCAGCCACAGCACCACTACCTGCTGCGCTTGGTGGACGCGCCCAAAGACCCCGTCCTGCTGACAAACGCCCATACCGTGATCGCACGCCCGCCCTTTTCGCGCGCGGCAGAGACCGCGCTGCTGAACGAACACCGGATCACGCACGTCGTCTGCAAGAACAGCGGCGGTACGGCCTCGCGCGCCAAACTGGACGCCGCGCGCGCGCTTGGCCTGCCGGTCATCATGGCCGACCGCCCGGCCCTGCCGAAAGCCCCGACCGTCGCCGTTGCGGCAGACGCGATAGCGTGGCTCGCTCATTCCGCCGACCTTGGCGTATAGACGTAGCGCCCCACCCGCCGCGTGGCGCTGTTGCCCAAGATCACGACCGTGCGCATATCCGCCATCTCCGGCGTGGCCTCATCCAAGGGCACCGTTTTGAGCACTTGGTCAGGGGTAGAGACCGCGCGGGCAAAGGTGATGAGCCGTGCGCCCTCACACTCCTCGCGCAGAACATGCAGCGTCTTTTCAAATCCTTCAGGCCGCGATTTGGAGCGGGGGTTATAGAAGGCCATCGCGAAGTCACCCCGCGCGGCCATGCGCAAGCGGTGCTCGATCAAGGACCACGGCTTGAGGTTATCGCTCAGATTGATCGCGCAGAAATCATGCCCGAGCGGCGCGCCCGCCGCGGCCGCGGCCGCCAGCATCGCGGTGATGCCGGGCAGCACGCGAATGTCCACCTGCTGGTGTTCGGGATGCGCCTCCAGCGCCTCGAAAACGGCCGAAGCCATGGCAAAAACGCCCGGATCACCGGAGGAGACCACGACGACCCGCGCGCCCGCTGCGGCAAGCGCCAGCGCATGGCGCGCGCGGTCAAGCTCCACCCGGTTGTCGCTGGGGTGCAAGGTGAGCCCTGCGCGCGGTGCGACACGCGCGACGTATGGGATGTAGCCGATGACGTCGGTGGCTTCCTCCAGCGCCAGCGACACCTCGGGTGTCACCAAGTTCTCGCGCCCCGGCCCGAGGCCCGCGATGGCGACCCAACCGGTCACGCTGGCGCTTCCGGGCGACGACCGTGGCCGTGCACGAGGACGATGGCGAAGTAGGGGCAGTCTTTATCCGCCACCTCCGCGAGCCGCGCCACGCGCTGACCCGGCATCGTGCCTTTTTCCACCAGCCAGGCGTCCGCCAAGCGCCCCGCGCGGTCCAGCGCGCGGCGCACGCGGGGCAGGTTGCGTCCGGTTTTCATGATCACCAGCGCGTCCGCCCGCGCCATATGCGCCACCAAATCGTCCTCCGGCAGTGTCGCCATCAGCACCGACATCACGTCATCGCCCCAGGTGAAGGGTTCATGAATGGCGTTCCAGCAGCCGACCATGCCGGGGATGGCGGGGATCACCTCCACCGCCACGCGGCCCTGCAGCCGGGTGTGCAGATGCATGAAAGACCCGTAAAAGAACGGGTCCCCCTCGCAGAGCACAACGACCTCTTCCGACGCCGCCAGTTCGGCCAGCCTGTCGGCCCAATCGGCATAGAACGCGACCATCAACGCGCGGTATTCAGCGCTGTCAAAGCGCAGCTCAGTGGTGACGGGATACTCCATCGCGTACTCAGTCACATCCGCGCGCAACATGCCTTCCACGATGCGCCGGGCTTCGCCCTTGCGGCCCTTCTTGCGAAAATAGGCGACGTGCTTTGCTGCGCGCACCGTCCGGTCCGCGCGCACGCTCAGCAAATCCGGATCGCCGGGGCCCAGGCCTGCGCAAATGACGCGCCCCATCTATTCGACCCTGCTGGCCAGCGCATTCACCGCCGCCACGGTGATGGCGGACCCGCCCAGGCGGCCCTCAACAATCATAGAGGGCACCGGGAGATCAGCCATCAAGGCTTCCTTGCTCTCCGCCGCGCCGATGAAGCCTACTGGGCAGCCGATGATGGCCGCAGGGCGCGGGCAGTCCGGGTCCTCCAGCATGTTGAGCAGATGAAAGAGCGCGGTGGGTGCGTTGCCGATGGCTACGACCGCGCCTTGCAGATGCGGGCGCCACAGCTCAAGCGCTGCAGCGGAGCGCGTGTTGGCCATATCGCGCGCCATCGCGGGCACTGCGGGGTCGCGCAGGGTGCAGATCACTTCATTTTCCGCAGGCAGGCGCTTTCGGGTGATCCCTTCGCTGACCATATAGGCGTCACAGAGGATCGGTGCGCCCGCCTCCAATGCCGCGCGCGCGGCGACGGCCATCCCAGCCGAAAACTGCATATGCGCTTCCAGCCCTACCATGCCGGCAGCATGGATCATGCGCACGGCGACAATCTCCTCCTCCGGCGAAAAGCGCGCCAGATCGGCCTCCGCGCGGATGGTCGCGAAGGACTGGCGGTAAATCTCCGCACCGTCGGTGATATAGCTGTGGGGCATCAGAGCGCCTTTGCGATGTCATGGGGAGTAAGCTGCGCGGCCGAGGGCGCATCCGACGCGCGGCCATTCCTGACCATCGACAGGCCTGCATCAGTGCCTACAACCGTCAGGTCAGCAGGCCGCGGATTCGCGCAGCCTTTGGCGCATCCGGAGACGTGCAACTTGGCCCCTTCCGGCACGCGTGGAGCCAGCGCCCGGGCCAGCGCGCGCGTCTCCACATGCGCCTGTGTGCAACCGTCGGTGCCGGGGCAGGCCATCACCCGCAACAAAGGATCTGCGGGGTCGGTGATAACGCCTTCAATCCTGGGCAGCCTGCGCGCGCCTTCGATCAGGAGCTTGCGCCAGGGTGTCAGCCTAAGCGCCCCATGCTCTGACAGCTGCTGCAGCGTTTGCGCCTGAAGCTGACCAAAGGGAAGGCCGATCATGGCACCGCTGGCGGTCACGCCGATGTCCGGCTCGCCCGACCCGATGCCACGCGGCGCGCTGAAGCCTGGGGGCGGCACTGCGCCATGCGCCAAAAGCCGCGCCATGCGGGTCTCATCCTTTCGGGTCTCCAAGAACCAGCGCGCGAGCGCCAGCATCTCGGCCACCCCGCTGTCGGGCGTCACCGGCTTGCCCCGGCCCATCCCCGATGCCACGACGATCAAATCGCCCGTCGCCCCGCGCTCAAGCCGTATATCGCCGGAGGCCTGCCGCAGCACCGGTTGCGGCCCGGTATCCAGCACAAAGCCGAACTTGTGCGGCACCTGCGGCGCGCCGCTGGCGCGCAAGGCAGATGTCAGCGCGACCGCAAAGCGATACGTCTCATCTCCCGCGCGCCAGAACGGTTGAACGAGCACATTGCGCCGCGCCTCCACATCCGCGCTTGCGTCCAGAAGGCCCAGCGCATCCAAGCCGTCAAGCAAGGCGCGGTGGCTTTCCGGTGTCACGCCGCGAAGTTGCACGTTGGCCCGCGACGAAAGCTCGATGATCCCGTTGCCGTGGGCCATGGAAAGCGTCGCCACACCCGCGGCCTGCGCGGGCGTCAAGCGGCCCAGGGGCGGCCTGATCCGCACGACCAACCCGTCGCCCGAGGACATCGGCGCATGCGCGCCCGGGCACCAGCCCTTTATCTCGGGCGCGGCACTCACTCCGCGGCATCCAACTGCGCGTTGATCGAATTGCGCCGCGTAATCCAGAGGCCCGCGTCCCGCAGCGCGGCAAAGCGGCTGCGCATCTCCTCCAGCGCTTTCGGGTTCTCCCGTTTCATGAAGGCCACGAGGTCATCGCGGCCCAGCGTCGCCTCATAGTAAAGATCAATCAGATGCCCCGGCACGTCGCGCGTCAGATGCGCGAAGGCGGCCAGGTTGTCGAGCGTCGCGGCGACCTCCGCCGCGCCGCGAAAGCCGTGGCGGATCATGCCGCTGGCCCAGTCAGGGTTGGCGGCACGCGCGCGGACCACACGGGCGATCTCTTCGGGCAGGCTGCGGGCCTTTGGGGCGCCTAGGCGAGTGCTGTCCACGTGATACATCGCCGGTTTGGCCGCGCCCAGATAGTCCATCGCGGCGGCAAATCCGCCCTCATGACTGGCGTAGTCACTGGCCAAGAGCACGTCACTTTCCGCCAAATCCTGCACATGAGCAAATCCGTCCGCCGCGCGCAGCCGCGCTTCAAGGCCCGCGCGGTCCTGCCGCGCCTCGCCCTTGGCATTGATCGCCCACTCAGAGCCCTTGAGCCACGCCTGCCCCGCTGCCGCGCGCGCCTCAGGCGCGTAATCCTGCAAATGCGCCTCCATATTCATTCCGTAAAGCCCGGGTTTGGGGCCAAAGACACGCGGAGCGCGTTTGAGATAGGGGTTCATCTCCGCCGTCTCTTCGCGCGCGGAAAGCGCCTCCGCCCCCGCCTCGAAAAGCTGGCTGAGCCCCGGAAAAATGTCCCGAAACAGGCCGGAAACGCGCAGCGTCACGTCAATGCGTGGGCGGTTCAAGAGGGTCAGCGGCACGATTTCGAACCCCGACACGCGCTCTGAGCCCTCATCCCACTTGGGCGTCAGACCCGCCAAATGCAGCGCCATCGCCACTTCCTCGCCCGCGGTACGCATCGTGGCAGAACCCCAAAGGTCCACAACAAAGCCACGGGGGTAGTCGCCCTGGTCCTGCAAATGCCGCCGGATCAGCTCTTCGGCGAGCTTCACCCCCTGCGCGTGCGCCGCCCGTGACGGCACCGCGCGGGGGTCTACAGCATAAAGGTTACGCCCGGTGGGCAGCACATCCGAGCGCCCGCGATAAGGCGAACCGGAGGGGCCAGAGGCGACGCGTCGGCCCGCGAGGGCCGCAAGGAGCCCCGCCTGCTCGCCCGCGCCTGCGCCGTAGATGTGCAAGCCGTCGCCGAACTGGCTTTCCTTGATGTCGCAGACAAACCGATCGATCCGCGTGATCGCCTCCGCTGCGCAGGCGTCCTGACCCAGCCCCAGATCGGCCTCCACACCCGCCGCCTGCGCCTCTGACCGGATGGTTTCAATCAGCCGGTCGCGCCGCGCGGGGTCGAGGCCATCCGCGGTGGAATATTCATCCAGCAGACGCTCCAGATGCAGCAGCGCCGCAGGCGTTTCACTGTCTTTCATGGGCGGCGGCAGATGGCCCAGGGTGACCGCACCAATGCGCCGCTTGGCCTGCGCGGCCTCGCCCGGGTCATTGACGATGAAGGGGTAGATGACCGGCAAATCGCGCGTCAGCGCCTCGGGCCAGCAGGCATCGCTCAGCGCCACTGCCTTGCCCGGCATCCACTCCAGCGTGCCATGCGCGCCGATGTGCACCAGCGCGTGATGCCCTTGCGCGCGCAGCCAGAGGTAGAACGCCACGTAGGAATGGCGCGGAATGCGCGCCAGATCGTGATAGTCGGTCTCCCGTTCCGGGATGCTGCCCCGTTCCGGTTGCAGCGCCACCAGCGCCTTGCCGCAGGCAATGGCCGGAAAGTGAAACGCCCCGTCCCGGCAGAGCGGATCATCCTCCGGCGCGCCCCATGCCGTTTGCAGATCCTCACGCAGCGGCGCAGGCAACGCCTCCAGCGCTTTGTGGTAGTCCTCCAGCGGCCAGGCGCGCGTCTCACGCGGTATTCGCTGGCCAAAACCTCGTTCCTGAGTGACGTCATATCCCGCCACCTCTAACGCCGTGAGCATTTCCTCGGCAGAGGCCAGCGCATCGAGGCCCACCGCATGGGCGATCTGGTCTTCGCGTCCGGGATAGGTCGACAGCACAAGCGCGAGCTTGCGCGCCGCTTCTGGCGTCTGTGCCAGCCGGTGCCAGCCTGCGATCCGGTCCACCACTGCGCTGATGCGCGCCGCCTCCGCCCGGTGCGAAAAGCGGGAGAACTGCAGATGCGGGTCCTTCTTTTCCGGTGCCTTGAAACTCACGACGCCGCTGAAAAGCCGCCCGTCCACCTCCGGCAGCACCACGTGCATCGCCAGATCGGCGGGTGACAGCCCACGCTCACTTTCCGCCCACTCCCCGCGTCGCGCGGTGGAGAGAGCGACCTGAAAGACCGGACAGCCCGGCGCATCCAGTGGCGAGGTGCCGTCTTCGCCGCGTCCCGAAAAGGCGGTGGCATTCACAATGGCCGCAGGCGCAATCCGGGTCAGCGCCGCGCTCAGAAAGTCCCGCGCCGCGGGGTTTTTCAGCGAGGGCGCAAAAAGAGCAACAGGCGCAAATCCCTTGGCCTCAAGCGCGTGATAGAGCGCATCAATCGGAGCGAGGTCCGCCGCCATCAAGTAGCTGCGATAAAAGGTGATGGCGACGACGGGCTTCGCCGTCTCGGCTTCATCGCCAGCCACAACGCCCTCGCCCGGACGGTAAAAGCCTGTCGCGGGAATGGTCTTGGTCCCCGTCACAGGCCCCGCATAAAACCCCGCTGCCAGCGCAAGCTGCGCGAGCGCGGCCTGAGCGGCCACAGTTCCGCCCGCGTCGCACAGATGAGACAGCCGCCTCAGCGTAGACACCGGCAGCGTGGAATGCGCATCAAGCGCGGGGTCCTCGCGCCCGTCTGCGGGCAGCACGGCCAGAGCGATGTCATGACGCCGGGCAAAATCCTGCACCTGCATGATCCCGTAGGGCCAGTAATTTTCGCCCCCGATCAGGCGGATGAGAATACCCTTCGCGCCGCTGAGCGTCTGTTCGATGTAATTGTCCGTGGAGGCCGGATGCCTGAGCGCCACCAGATTGCACAAGCGTAGGGTGGGCAATTTGCCCTCGGCCCCCCCGCCGCGATGCCAGCCCGCCGCGAAAGCGCCCAGATCACTGTCGGAAAAGGACAGCACCACCAGATCGGCGGGGTCCTGCCCCGGATCATAGGGCGTGTCCTGATCCTCCAGCCCGTGGCTTTCGCGGAAGACGACGTGCATGGGTTCAGGCGCCCAGCACGGCGCGGATCTTGGCCGCGTCCACGTGATCATGCTCTGCAATCACCACCAGATAGCCCTGCCGCGGGGTCTCTCCCCACGGCCGGTCGAACTGGTGTCGCACCCGGGCGCCCACGGCCTGAACCAGCAGCCGCATGGGCTTGCCCGTGACAGCGACATAGCCTTTAACCCGCAGGATGTTCTGCTCCTTGGCGAGCTTCTCGATCGCTGCAACCAGCGCGTCCACGTCCTCCACCTCCGGCATCGGCACCACGATGGTGTCGAAATCATCGTGCTCGTGATCGTGATGCCCGTCATGGTGCGAGGGCCGCGCGGCCAGGTCGTCCTCTGCCGCCGCGCCCAGCCCGAGCACCACCTTGGGGTCGATCACACCTTCGGACATGGGCAGGATCGGCACGCGGCGGGGGCTTTCCGCTTCGATCACCTCGCGCGCAGCACCAAGGCCAGCCTCGCCCGCCAGATCGGCCTTGGACATCAGGATGATGTCCGCACAGCTGATCTGATCCTCGAAGACCTCGCTCAGCGGCGTCTCGTGATCAAGGCTCTCATCCGCGCGGCGCTGGGCATCCACTGCCGCCACGTCCGCTGCGAAGGTGCCGGCGGCGACAGCCTCGGCATCCGCCAGCGCGATCACGCCGTCCACGGTGATCTTGGACCGGATCGCGGGCCAGTCGAAGGCTTTGAGCAGCGGCTTGGGCAGCGCGAGACCCGAGGTCTCAATGAGGATGTGATCGGGGCGCGTAGGCATCGCCATCAGCGCCTCAATTGTGGGGATGAAATCATCGGCCACCGTGCAACAGATACAGCCGTTGGCCAGCTCCACGATGTTCTCCGCCGGGCAGTCCTCATCCGCGCAGGATTTGAGGATATCGCCATCCACACCCACGGTGCCGAATTCGTTAACGAGCACGGCAAGGCGCTTGCCCTCATTATGGGTCATCAGGTGGCGGATCAGCGTGGTCTTGCCCGCGCCCAGAAAGCCGGTGATCACGGTGACGGGGATTTTTGACAGATCGTTCATGAAAAGCTCCGGGATGAGAGGGGGGTCGGGCAGGCGGCACGGCAGGCGCGCTCTGCTATCGCCCTGGCGTGATGGCAATTCTTGCCCGGTCGCGATGTGGAGAAAAGGCGCGCGCGCCTCAAAGCGGGGCCGACGCTTGCGGCCCCCAAAGTGCTGGTCATGTCTTTCGCTCCTTGCCGTCACACCCGACGGCGCTTGCTGGTCTATGCGCCTGGCAGGTCTCCTGGCTCGCGGGTCAGGGCCATCGCTCCCGCCTTCCCTGGCCCGGGGCGGGCCAAGTGGCATGTGGGGCGCGCGGCTCACCGCTTACAGTCGCGGGGGCGGCTTTGGCATCGGGGCGCAGCCCCTCACCAAATTCCCTTTTCAGCCTCACCCTGCACATGCGTGCAGGGCAAAGCACCAAGCGCGGGCAAAATCGCACTTCGCGCCCCCGCGCGCAAGGCGCAATAGCGACGGGTTTTGTCCCTGATACGCAGGATTCTGGCCCCCTGCCCCAAACTGCCCCATAACGGGGGCTGCAGCGCGCGACTCCCCGCGCGCCGTCCGTTGAAAGCGCCTGCCCCCTTGAACCGCACCACGCTCGCTATCCTGTTGTCGCTCGCCGCGCTCACGCTTTTTGACGCGATGGGGCTGATCATCAAACGGCTGAGCCCGGATTACGGCGCGGCGGAGCTTTCCGCCTACCGCAACCTCGCGGGGCTTATTCCCGCGCTCATTGCACTGCGGTGGTCGGCGGATTGGCACGCACGCGGGCGGCGGCTCAAAATCCGCCAGTGGCGGCTCGCGGCGATGCGCGGCGTGGTGCTGACCTTCGCGCAGTTCTTCTTCTACCTGTCGCTGGGCCTTCTGGAATTCGCCACAGCCGCCACCATCAGCTATTCCAACGCGCTGTTCATGGTGGCCTTTGCGGTGCCGCTCCTTGGCGAAAAGGTCGGCTGGGCGCGTTGGGGCGCGGTGCTTATCGGTTTTGGCGGGGTGGTCATGGTGATGGGGTTGGGGCGCGATACCTTCACGCTCGCGGCATTGCTGCCGGTGGCCGCGGGCGCCTGCTATGCGCTGACAGGCGTGACGGCGCGGTTGATGGACACGGATGTCTCCACCGCGCTCATCAACCTCTATTCCTCCACCGTGGCCTGCGCGGGCGCGCTTCTGCTGGCGGCCTTCACGACCGGGTTCAGCCCGCTCGCGCAAAGCTCGGACCTTTGGTGGATCCTGGCAATGGGCGGCTTTGGCGGCTGCGCGGTGCTGCTGCTGATCACCTCCTTTCGGATGACGGAGCAGAGCAATCTGGCCCCCTTCAGCTACTTCGGCATCCCCATCGCCTTTGTGCTGGGATGGTTGTTCTACGATGAGGCCCCGTGGGGCGATCTTTTCCCCGGCGCGTTGCTCATCGTGGCGGGCGGGCTGCTGATCATCTGGCGTGAACGCCGCCAGGCGGCTATGCCTGAAGGCACGCGGTAAAAGGACCCGGAACATGCCCCAGAAAGTGCTGATCACCGGCGGCAATGGCAATCTTGGGCGGTTGGTCGCCGCGCGCTTCATCGGGGCAGGCAGTGGCGTGATCAGCTTCGACTTGCCCGGCACCATGCCCGCGCAGGGCGTGCTGGGCAATTACGCAGGCGACATACGCGACACTGCCCCGTTGGCCCGCATCCTCGATGAACACGCGCCCGATGCGGTGATCCATCTGGCCTCGCTACTCTCCGGCAGTTCGGAGGCTGACCCCCACGCCGCCTGGGAGATCAACGCCACAGCTTCGATCAACCTGATGCACATGATGCACGAACGCGGCATTGGTCCTTTCGTCTTCGCCTCCACCGTGGCGACCTACGCCAGCACTTTTCCGCGCCATCTGCCCGAGGACGCGCCGCAGTGGCCCGAAAACGTCTATGGCGCGACCAAGGTGGCGGTAGAGCGGATGGGCGTCTGGCTCAAAACCGCGCGTGGGTTTGATTTTCGCTGTCTGCGGTTTCCGATGGTGCTTTCCCCCTTCGCGCCGCCCGGTGCCGTGACCGCCTACCCCGGCCATGCGGTGAATGCCGCCGCGCGCGCAGAGCCCTTTGCCTTTCCGGTCGCAGCTGAGACCGGCATGTCCACGCTCTTTCTGGATGATGTGACGCACAGCCTTTTTGAGATCACCCGCGCCGACCGCGCCGCCCTCACGCGGCACGCCTACAACCTGCACGGCTTTCATTTCACCGCTGCCGCGCTTGCAGCCCGGATCAAAGCGGAATGGCCGGAGGCGCGGCTGAGCTTTGAGCCTGACGCACATGTGGATGCGCTGATCAGCGGCTGGCCCGATAAAATGGAGGATGCCACCGCCCGCGAAGACTGGGGGTGGCGGCCCGCTTATGACTTTGAGGCCTGCGTAGCGGAGGTGATCAAGCTGGCGCGTGACAAGGATTATAGCATCTCACCCAAGATCTGAGACAGCCCGCCTCAATCAGAGCGCCCGCCGAACAGGCACTGCCCTGCTGCGCCGTCCTACCCCCGTCACGCCAAAGGCGTGCTTTCAGCACGTCACGCCAAAGGCGTGCTTTCAGCACGACATGCCGAAGG
Organism: Pseudomonadota bacterium; assembly: GCA_039024775.1. GTDB lineage: Bacteria > Pseudomonadota > Alphaproteobacteria > Rhodobacterales > Rhodobacteraceae > Sulfitobacter. The sequence continues at coordinate 23,490 of JBCCPS010000020.1, read as the reverse complement.
CGTGCTTCCAGCACGACGGGCGGCGCATCGGCGCCACCCCGCGGGACGGCGCATGAACGATTGTCATGCATGACTCAGGCTTTGGGCTTCACGACTTAACACTCTATAAACATTTGAAAATGTTTCGCATGCGAAACAAATTTACTAGACGGTAACCTCCAGCGCCTCCTGCTGGCCCACGCCAAAGACCCGCTTGTAGCGGTCGATCTCCTCCGCCGGCCCCATCGCTTTGTTGGGGTTGTCCGACAGCTTGACCGTGGGCCGCCCGTTGGCCGACACGGCCTTGCAGACCAGCGAAAACGGCGCCAGCGCGTCGTCTGGCACCAGCCCGCGGAAATCATTGGTCAGCAGCGTGCCCCAGCCGAAAGACACATTGGTCTTGCCCGCAAAGGCCCAGTGCAATTCGCGGATTTTCTCCACGTCCAGACCGTCGCTGAAGATCACGCGCTTGGCCTGCGGATCCTCGCCCCGCGCGCGCCACCAGTCGATGGCGGTCCGCGCCGCCGCCGCCGGATCGCCGCTGTCCACCCGAACACCCGTCCAGCCCGCGAGCCAGTCGGGTGCTGCATCCAGAAAGCCCTTTGTGCCGTAGGTGTCGGGCAGGATGATGCGCAGATTGCCGTCATGCTCCTCATGCCAGTCCTGCAGCACGTCATAGGGCGCGCGCGCCAGGGCGGCGTCATCCTCCGCCAGGGCCGCGTAAACCATTGGCAGCTCATGGGCGTTGGTGCCGATGGCCTCCAGCTCGCGCTGCATCGCGATCCGGCAGTTGGAGGTGCCGGTGAAGGCCGTGCCAAGCCCCTCGTGCATCGCCTGTACGCACCAATCCTGCCAGAGATACGAATGCCGCCGCCGGGTCCCGAAATCGGCAATCGACAGATCTGGGATCTCGCGCAGCGCCTCGATCTTTTCCCACACCCGCGTCATCGCGCGGGCATAAAGCACCTGCAGCTCAAACCGGTCGAGCCGTGCGAGCACCGCGCGCCCCCGCAGTTCCATCAGCACCGCAAGCGCCGGTATCTCCCAAAGCATGACCTCCGGCCAGGCGCCCTCAAACGTCAGCTCATACTGATCGCCCTTGCGCTCCAGGTGGTAGGGGGGCAGGCGCAGCCCCTCGAACCACTCCATGAAGTCAGGCCGGAACATCTGCCGCTTGCCGTAGAAAGTATTGCCCCGCAGCCAGGTTGATTCCCCCCGGCTAAGCGACAGCGACCGGATGTGATCGAGCTGCTCGCGCAGCTCCCCCTCATCAATCAGATCGGCAAGCGGGATATCCTTGGATCGGTTAATGAGGCTGAACGTCACCTGAGTGTCGGGTCGGTTGCGGAACACAGACTGGCACATGAGCAGCTTGTAGAAATCCGTGTCGATCAGTGAACGCACGATAGGGTCGATCTTCCACTTGTGGTTCCAGACGCGGGTTGCGATGTCGACCATGAAGGGCACTTTCCAATGTTTGTGACGCGCTTTGGATCAGGCGCGCTGTCCAACAGTCGTCAGTTTATGCACCGCAGAAACCAGGCATTCACGTAAAAATTCGACTGCGTGGTGATGCTGGCCTCAAAATACCCTTCGCGTTTCACGTCGCCGTTCGGATCGGCTGGCATCACAAGGGTGTAGTGACTGACCGCGTTTTGGGACAAAGCGACCACGTCCAGTGTCCCCTTGCGGTGGATGGCATACCGCCTTTCGCTGTCGTCGAAGACCTCGGACTTTGAGAAGACGACGAATTCATCCTCCTTGCGCAAAATCTCGAAGGTCTTCTGCTTGTTGCGCCGGTCAAAAACGGGGTCCGCCCCGCTTGACCTGAATTCCGAGACAACGCAGTCATACTGCGTCAAAGCCGCCGCGGGCCAGGCTAGGGCCGCGAAAGCAACCGCCATCCAAAGCGTCCGATTCACAGCGTCACGCCCGCCGCCTGCATCCCCTCAAGCGCTGCCGCGAGCGATCCGTCCAGGTCAATCCCCCGGCACAACTCTTGCCGCACCTCGACCTCGAACCCCAGTTTCGCGGCATCCACGGCGGAGAAATTCACGCAAAAGTCCGTCGCCAACCCCACCATGACTAGCCGTTCAATGCTGCGTGTGCGCAAATACCCCTCCAGCCCCGTCGGCGTCTGGTGATCGTTCTCGAAAAACGCCGAATAGCTGTCGATCGCGGGGTTGTAGCCCTTGCGGATGATCAGATCGGCGCGGTCCACGTTCAAACCGGCATGAAAGTCAGCGCCCGGGGAGCCCTGAACGCAGTGATCAGGCCAAAGCACCTGCGGCCCGTAAGGCATCTCGACCACCGCGTAGGGGTCCTGCCCGGCATGTGAAGAGGCAAAGGAGGAATGCCCCGTCGGATGCCAGTCCTGCGTCAGGATAACCGCCTCGAATCCGCCCATTGCGTCGTTGATTCCGGAGACGATCTCATCCCCGCCTGTCACTGCCAGCGCCCCGCCGGGGCAAAAGTCATTCTGCACGTCGATCACGATCAAGGCCTGCACTCTGCACCTCCTTTGACGGGAAAGCACGGCCTTCCCTTTTCAGCTTACCAAGTAAACTCAAATCCTGCGCCGGGCGCAAACGCAACCTTGGCCCTCTTGCATCAACGGCGTGCGCCAGCCTATTTCAAGCCCCATGCACACCATCGCCGCACTCTACCACTTTACGCGCTTTGAGGACCCCGCCGCCCTGAAGCCGCCCCTTTTGGCGCTTTGCCTGGCGCAAGACGTCAAGGGCACGCTGCTGCTAGCGCCCGAGGGCATCAACGGCACCATCGCGGGGCCACGCGCCGGGATCAACGCGGTGATCGCGCACCTGCGCGGTCTGCCGGGCTGTGCCGCGCTCGACTGGAAAGAGGCAACCTCAGACACACCGCCCTTCCCGCGCATGAAAGTCCGGCTCAAGCGCGAAATCGTGACGATGGGCCAGCCGCAAGTTGATCCGGCTGCCGGCACCGGGCACTACGTCGATCCCGCCGATTGGAACGCGCTGATCGCGCAGCCCGACGTCGCGGTGATCGACACGCGCAACGACTACGAGGTTGCGATCGGCAGCTTTGAAGGCGCCATTGATCCCAAAACCAAGAGCTTTGGCGAATTCCCCGCCTGGTGGGCCGCCAACAAGGAGCGGTTTGCGGGCAAGAAAATCGCGATGTTCTGCACCGGCGGCATTCGCTGTGAAAAATCCACCAACTACCTTTTGGGCGAGGGGGTGGAGGATGTCTTTCACCTCAAGGGCGGCATCCTGAAGTACCTTGAGGAAACGCCCGAGGACGACAGCACCTGGCGTGGCGATTGCTTTGTCTTTGATGCGCGGGTCTCCGTCGGGCATGGGCTCAAGGAAGGGCCGCATCTGCTGTGTTATGGCTGTCGCCAGCCGATCCTGCCCCAGGACCGGGAGCGGCCCGAATATGAACACGGGGTCAGCTGTCACAAATGCGCAGGCACCACGTCAGAGTTCGACAAGGGCCGCTTTCGGGAGCGCCAAAAGCAGCTGCGTTTGGCGCAAGAGCGTGAGCAGCAGTGAACACGCGCTGCCCTTTCACTCTTCGGCAGTCGCACTAGGCTCTCCCCTGCCCAAGCGGAGCGTGCCATGACCGATTTCCTCCTTCTGGCCTTCATCTTTTTGATCGCAGGCGTGATCGCCGTGCCCATTGCAGCGCGGCTGGGGCTGGGATCGGTGCTGGGCTACCTCATCGCGGGCATCGCGATCTCTCCGGTGCTGGCGCTGCTGCAGGTCGATGTCGTCTCCATCCAGCATTTCGCGGAATTCGGCGTGGTGATGATGCTCTTTCTGGTGGGGCTGGAGCTAGAGCCACGCATGCTCTGGCAGATGCGCGGGCGGCTTTTGGGGCTCGGCGGTGGGCAGGTGGTGCTGACGACGCTGGGCGTTGCCGGCATCGCCATGGCGCTGGGACAGCCCTTTGGCATCGCGCTGGCCGCCGGTATGGTGCTGGCGCTGTCCTCCACCGCGATCGTGCTGCAAACGCTGAACGAAAAGGGCCAGATGAAGTCCGACGGCGGCCAATCCTCCTTTGCGGTGCTTCTGGCCCAGGACATCGCGGTCATTCCGATGCTGGCGCTCATCCCCTTGCTCGCCATGCCAGAGCTTGCCGATCTGGCGGCACACAGCGGCCATGGAGCGGGCGAAGAGACGGGCCATAGCCCGTCGATGAGCCTTGTCGCCGGGCTCAGCGGCTGGCAGACCGCGCTTGTCACGTTGGGAGCTGTGGCGTTTGTCGTCATCGGCGGCTCGGTGCTGACCGAACCGGTCTTCCGCTTCATCGGGGCGGCGCGGCTGCGCGAGATGTTCACCGCTGCGGCACTTATGATGGTGATCGGCATCGCGCTGCTCATGACGCTGGTGGGCCTCTCGCCTGCGCTTGGCACCTTCCTCGCGGGCGTGGTGCTGGCCAATTCCGCCTACCGGCACGAGCTTGAAAGCGACATCGACCCCTTCAAGGGCCTGCTGCTGGGCCTCTTCTTCATGACCGTGGGCGCGGGCATCAACTTTGCCCTGCTGGCGGAGAACCTGCTTACCATGCTCGGCCTCACCTTCGGTTTGATTGCGCTTAAAGCAGCGATTTTGCTGATCCTCGCGCGGCTCTTTGGCGTGCGCGGCGGCGACAGCTGGCTGTTGGCACTTGGGCTCGCGCAGGCGGGCGAGTTCGGCTTTGTCCTGCTCTCGTTTACCACCGCCCAGAACGTCATGCCCGCACCGGTGGCCGATGTGCTGCTGCTTGTGGTGGCACTTTCCATGCTTCTGACGCCCGCGCTTTTCATTGCCTACGACCGCCTCATCGCGCCGCGCTATGCGGTCAGTGAGACGCGTGCAGCCGATGACATGCCGCAGGGGCGCAAGATCATCATCGCGGGGGGCGGACGTGTCGGCGGGCTGGTGGACCGTATTCTGCGCGCAGGCGGGTTCGAGACGACGCTGATCGACTACGACAGCCGCCGCTTGCTCATCGCGGAGCGTTTCGGCTTTTCTGCCTACTATGGCGACGCCACGCGGCCCGATCTGCTTCAGGCGGCGGGCATCGCGCAGGCCGGCATGCTAATCGTAGCCATCGATGACCGCGACAAGATCAGCACGCTGGTGCAATACGTCCAAAAGCACCACCCGCAGGTGCACGTGGTGGCCCGCGCGCGCGACCGCGACCACGTCTATGACCTCTGGGCGCTGGGCTGTCGTGACATCATCCGGGAGACCTACGATTCTTCCCTGCGCATGGGCCGTTCGGCCTTTGAGGCTCTGGGCATCCCGCAGGACCGCGCCCAATCCATGGTGGACCACTTCAACGCCTATGACCGCCGCGCGATGGTCGCGGTGGCGGACACCCATCAGGTCGGTCTCGCCCCCCATGAAAACGACGCCTACGTCGCGCGCGTAAAGGAACTGGTGGAACACGCGCAGCCAAAGCTGGAGGCAGAAATGGCCCACCTGCGCGAAGGCAGGCCGCTGCCGCCGGAAGACAGCGCTAAAGAGGCCTGAGCGCTCAACGCGTTGCAAAGCCGCCGCGCGCCCGCCATATAACGCTCCACGACCAAGATGTGGCGAAGGAGCCGTCCATGACGCAGTATCTGGACTTCGAAAAACCGCTGGCAGAGATCGAAGGCAAGGCTGAAGAGTTGCGTGCATTGGCGCGTGCTAACGCGGAAATGGACGTCACCGACGAGGCGCGCGCGCTTGATGACAAAGCCGCCAAGATGCTCACAGACCTCTATTCCACGCTGACACCCTGGCGCAAATGCCAGGTGGCGCGTCACCCCGATAGGCCCCACTGCAAAGACTACCTGGAGGCGCTTTTTGACGAATACACGCCCCTGGCGGGCGACAGGAACTTTGCCGATGATCTTGCGGTCATGGGCGGGCTCGCACGGTTTCAGGACCGGCCCGTGGTGGTGATCGGCCATGAAAAGGGCAATGACACCAAATCGCGGATTGAGCGTAATTTCGGCATGGCCCGGCCCGAAGGCTACCGCAAGGCGGTGCGCCTGATGGATCTGGCGGGCCGGTTCAAACTGCCAGTGATCACGCTGGTGGACACCCCCGGCGCCTATCCCGGTAAAGGCGCGGAGGAACGCGGCCAGTCGGAGGCCATCGCGCGGTCAACAGAGAAGTGCCTGCAGATCGGCGTGCCTCTGGTCTCCGTCATCGTGGGCGAAGGCGGCTCTGGCGGGGCGGTGGCTTTTGCCACGGCCAACCGCGTGGCGATGCTGGAGCATTCGGTCTATTCGGTGATCACGCCGGAGGGCTGCGCCTCCATCCTGTGGAAAGACAGCGAAAAGATGCGCGAGGCGGCAGAGGCCATGCGGCTGACAGCAGAGGACCTGATAAAGCTCGGCGTGATCGACCGCATAATTGCCGAACCCATGGGCGGGGCGCACCGCGACGCGGAGGCCAGCATTGCATCGGTAGGTACCGCCATCGGCGAAATGCTGGCGGAGCTCGACGGCAAAAGCCCGGCTGATCTGGTGTCCGACCGGCGGGCGAAATTCCTTGGCATGGGCTCAAAGGGTCTGGCGGCCTGACATTTTCACAGCGCCCATCCGCCCGGTGCTCACGTGGCCAGCATCCGTAAACCCTGGGTCACGTCAGAGCGCACCGCCAGCCGCAGGCCCGGTTCATCGCCCGCCCTCAGGGCCGCGATGATCAGCCTGTGAAACTGCGGCGGCTCGGTCCGGCGCAACCTGCCGTAGAGCGCCCGCATCGTGGGACCCATCTGCAACCAGACCGTTTCGGCCGTCGCCAGCATCGCGGGCGCTTGGGCGCGCAAATAGAGCGTGCGATGAAACTCCAGATTGGCGCGAATATAGGCTACCGCGTCGCGCTGGTTGACCGCCTCGCCCACCGCGTTGTTGATCGTCTGCAGGCGTTCAATCAACGCCAGATGGGCGCGGGGCAGGGCGCGGCTGGACAATTCCACCTCAATGAGCGCACGCAGCGCGGCAAGCTCTTCAATGCGCTCGTTGGAAAGCTCCGGCGTGGAGATACGGCCAGAGGTCGACATCGTCAGCGCGCCTTCGGCCACCAGGCGGCGCACCGCTTCGCGTGCGGGCGTCATGGAAACCTCAAAAGCAGCGCCAATCCCGCGCAGGGTCAGCGCCTGGCCGGGGCTCAGATGGCCATACATCACCTGGCCGCGCAGATGGCGGTAGACGCGGTCATGGGCCAGGCTGGCCGCTTCGGCGGGGCGTGCGGTGAGGGTCATAGGGCAGTCGTGATCACAAATCCGAGGCGGGTCAAGCAACATGCGCGGCGCGCAAGCGTTCCATCCGGCGCGGAGCGATGCGCGGATTTTTGCCAAGTTAATTAAAATCTCTTTGAAATCTGCACAAACTCGTCAATTTTCACGCCCACCCGCGGGGGAGTGCGGGAAAAACGACGGGGACGACGGGTTATGACGAAACGGATGGGTCTTTCCATGGCGGCTGCGGCTGCGCTTTTTACAGCCGCTTGCGGTGCGCCGGAGCTGCCGAAACTGTCGGAGGTGCAGCTTGACCCTGCACGCCAGGCGCTTGCGCTTCAGGAAGTGCAGATCAAACACGCGCGCGGCATCCGCGTCTGGTGCGTCCCCTTCGCCCGCGACGCAAGCGGCATCCAGATCCGCGGCAACGCCAACACCTGGTGGGGTCAGGCCGCTGGCCTTTACGACCGGGGCAAGGAGCCCAGCGTGGGCGCGGTCATGACCTGGAAGGCCACAGGCCGCAATCCGCGCGGCCACGTCGCGGTGGTGTCGGAGATCGTCTCGGACCGCGAGATCCGCGTGGACCACGCAAACTGGAAGCGTAATCAAGTCTCCCTTGGCATGAGCGTGATCGACATCTCGCCCGCCAACGACTGGTCTCAGGTCAAACTGGAAAGCAGCCCCGGCCAATATGGGCGGATGTACCCGATCCGGGGCTTCATCTATCCCAATAACGAGCCCATTGAACCTGCCGAGGTGATCGAGGCCGAAGCGCCGACGGTCCCGCTTCTTGGACGTCTGTTTCAGAAAAAGTCGTAACGGTGCAGCTCTGACCCGTGCTGGCGCAGCCAAGCGCGGGGCTCTGGATAATCGCCGAAGATGCGGCTGACACCCGCCCAGAACGCGGGCGAGTGGTTCATCTGATCCAGATGCGCGACCTCGTGTGCTGCCACGTACCGCAGCACCCGCGGGGGTGAGAGGATCAATCGCCAGGAAAACATCAACCTGCCCGCGGTGGTGCATGACCCCCAGCGAGAGCGCGTGTCGCGCAGCGCGATCTGGCTGTAGTCGCGGCCCAGCCGCGCTGCATAGGTGTCACAGGCCGCCACCAGTCGGACGCGCGCCAGTTCCTTCAGATGCGCTTGCAGCCTTTTGCCCACCTGCGCCTCCCGGCCCGGCACGGCAATCGTAGCTTGCGCGATCTCCACCCGTCGCCCGGTGGCGGGCACCACCTGCATCAACTGACCCTCAACCGGCAGCTTAGCGCCATAACCTATAGGGATGTTCTGCCCTCGCTCGCTCAAATGCTTGCGGATCCAGCCCTCCTTACTGCGCGCAAAATCCAGCGCCTCGCGTTCGGCCAGCCGCTGCGGCAGGGTCAGCGTCACGCGCCCGTCCAGCTGGGAGACGCGTAGGCTGATGCGCCGCGCCCGCGGCGAGCGGCGCAGGAAAAGCGGGATCGGCGGATCGCCGGGCAGAAAAACCTCGCTCATGGGCCTCTTTTGTCATGGTTTATGGCTTTGACACTGCCTATCTCATATGGCAGTTGCCCGGCAATCCTCTGCCTGCCCGGGCAGAGTGCAATCCAATTTCTGATCAAAGGGGTGTCGCATGCCCGAAGAAGAATGGGGAACCAAGCGCCTTTGCCCGACGACCGGCAAGCGGTTCTACGACCTCAACAAGAACCCGATCGTGAGCCCCTACACCGGTGAAGTGCTTGAGGTGGACGCCTCCAAGTCGCGCATGATCGCAGCGGATGCAGAGGACGCGGCAACCGCCAAGGCCAAGGCTGCCGCGAGCGCGGATGACGATGACGTGTTGGACGATGACGACGACGTTGATGTGGATCTCGACGATGATCTGCTGGATGACGATGACGATGATGACAACACGGTGCCGCTTGAGGACATCGCGGATGTCGCGAGCGAAGACGAAGAGAATTGATCGCAACTGGCGGGGTGCTTTTTACCCTTGATCCCGCCAGCCCGCGCGTTTAACCACGCGCCACCGGGAAGCGGCTTGGACGTTTCGGGGCATTAGCTCAGCTGGGAGAGCGCCTGCATGGCATGCAGGAGGTCAGCGGTTCGATCCCGCTATGCTCCACCAAGCGCTTTTGCGCGGCAAAAGCGCGTCGCCCCGGCAGTGGCTTTCCAAAGGAAAGCGCATGACAGGGGCCAGCCTCTTATCCCGAAAGCAACGCAGGTGACGGCACTCACCTCTACTTGCGCGCCCTTGCCGGTCCGCTAGAACGTCACCCATGAAGCCCCTCACCCTTACAAGCCTTAACACCCTACAAACGCTCGATGTCGACACGATCATCGATGTCCGCTCCCCCAGCGAATTCGCCGAGGATCACTTGCCGGGCGCGATCAATCTGCCCGTGCTGAGCGATGCCCAGCGCGCCGAGGTCGGCACGATCTACAAGCAGGACAGCCCCTTTCGCGCCCGCAAAGTTGGCGGCGCGCTGGTCGCGCAAAACACGGCCTCGCATCTGCAGGGTCAGCTTTGCGACCATGACGGCAGCTGGCAACCGCTGATCTATTGCTGGCGCGGCGGGCAGCGCTCTGGCGCTTTTGCAACCGTGCTTGACCAGGTGGGCTGGCGGGTGCGGCTGCTGCAGGGCGGCTACCGCAGCTACCGGCGGCTGGTGGTGGGGCTGCTTTATGAAACGCCCCTTCCGCACCGGCTGATGATCATCGAAGGGGGCACCGGCACGGCCAAGACGGCGCTTTTGGGGCATCTGTCACAGGCGGGCGCGCAGGTGCTGGACCTCGAAGGGTTGGCCGCCCATCGCGGATCGCTTTTTGGCGCCGTGGCAGACCCGCAACCGGCGCAAAAGCTCTTTGAAACGCGGGTGGCGGAGGTGCTGAACCGCCTTGACCCGTCGCGCATCACATGGGTCGAAGCCGAAAGCAGCAAAATCGGCGAACGCACCGTCCCGCCGAGCCTTTGGGCCGCGATGCAGGCCGCGCGGCGGGTGGAAATCACGGCGGCAAAAGACGTGCGGGCGGCTTATCTGGCAGAGGCGTACGCCGACCTGACCTTGGATAAAGAAGCTCTTGCGCGCAACATCGACCGTTTGCGGCCCTACCACGCGGGCGAGGTAATTGCAGGTTGGAATGATCTCGCGCGGCGCGGCGCTTGGGTCCCGCTGGCGCGGGATCTGATCGCGCGGCACTACGATCCACGCTATGCGAAATCCGCGGCCCGATCTGATGCCGCAATCCGGACTTTTCAGATGACAGCGCTTGATGGGGTCGCGCTTGCAGCACTTGCCCGCCAACTGATCAAGCAAATCAGCTGAGCGTGATCCGCGCGGGTCCCTCATGAGCCCGGCCAATCACCCAGCCAATTTCGCCCGCCTCCTCCAGCTTGCGCAGCAGCTTCGGGGCGTCTTTCTCCGGCACCGCAGCGAGCAATCCGCCTGAGGTCTGCGGGTCAAAAAGCAGCGGATCGTCTGGCCCTTCGACCGGCGCATCCGCCCGGTTCGTGGGCATCAGGCTTGAGCCGATGCCCGCCTGGATCAAGCCCCGCACGCCGCTATAGACCGGCAGGGCATCGTGTTGCAGCGTGAACCCCACTCCGGAGGCACGCGCCATGGCGAAAGCGTGCCCAGCCAGGCCGAACCCAGTCACATCGGTCATGGCATGGGCCCCCGCGAGGATTTTTGCCGCCCGGTGCTGGGGCAGGGCCATCTGTGAGAGCGCGCCCATCACGTCAGGACCTTTGGCTTTGCCCTGCATGTGGCCCGCCAGTATCACGCCGGTGCCCAAGGGGCGCGTGAGCACCAGCACGTCACCCGGTTGCGCTCCGGCCTGGGTGACGGGCGCGTTCGGGCAAAGCCCCGTGACAGTGAAACCAATCGTCAGTTCAGCACCCATCGTGGTATGGCCGCCAACAATCGTGCCCCCGGTTTGGGCCAGCACGTCCTGCAGTGCTGCGTTGATCTCATCCAGCGTGCGCGCCTGAAGCGGGGCGGACATCTGCGGCAGGGTCAGGCTGGAAAGAACGGCTTGAGGCGCGGCCCCCATCGCCCAGACATCGCCCATCGCGTGCACCAGCGCGATCCGCGCCATCAGGCCGGGATCATCGAAAAGCGCGCGCAAATGGTCTGTACTGATCACCTGTGCCTGGCCCCCAGGCCCCGCCAAAACAGCCGCATCATCGCCCGGTCCCGCGCTTGCCGCACCTTCTAGCGCAGGCAGTTGGCCCAGCGCACGGGTCAGCACGCCACCGCTCACCTTGGCACCACAGCCACCGCACAGCGGCTTGGCCGCCAGCGCCTCACGCAGGCCTTTGGCAACGGCACCTCTTGGCGCAGGCTGTCGCATCGGCGGAAGCTCTGACAGCTTGTCCATGAACCGCTGGTCGATCCAGTCCTTCCAACGCCACATGGCGGGGCCTTTGACCACGCGGCCAAACTTCTCCGCCATTGCGGATTTGCCGCCAAGCGAGATCAGCTTGAGATAGGTCTTTTGCGGCACAAAGCGCCGCCGGACCCCGCCGCTGAGCACTGCGCGCAAATTGTGGTGCAACACCGGCGCGGCGCGCACGGCAAAGACCCCCGCTTTGGGCCGCGGCGCGTGTGACAGGTGCGCGCAATCGCCCACCGCGAAAAGATGCGCGTCCCCCTTCACGCCCAGATCAGCGCCCACGGTGATGAACCCGTCCTCCAGTGGCAGATCGGTCTGCCGCAGCCATGAATGCGGGAAGGCACCAGCGGCCCCCACCACAAAGCGCGCAGGGACGCGCGACCCGTCATTGAGCACCACGTGATCTTCGGTCACTTCGTCCACAGCCGCGCCACAAAGCAAATGAATGCCGCGCGCGTCCAATTCAGCGCGCAAAACCGCCCGCGCCGCCGCACTGACGCCGGTGATCTGCGGACCCGCCTCAATCACCGTCACCTCTGGCGACAGCCCCTTTTCCCGCAGGGCAAACTGCATGGCCATCGCCAGCTCGCAGCCCGCCACGCCGCCGCCGATGACCGCAACGCTGGGTGTTACCTCACCCGCCGCAGCCTGATCCCGAAAGGCGCGCCAGCGGTCGGCAAACCGGTCGAGCGGTTTGGCCCCTATGCCATGCGCGGCAAAGCCCGGCAGCGCCATTTCAGCGGTGATGCCCACATCGAAGGAAGCCACGTCATAAAAGATCTGCCCGCGCCCTTCCACCGTCACGGCCCGCCGAAACCGGTCAATCCCGATGACCCGGCCGTCAATGAAGCGGGCGCCCGCGTGCTGACAGAGCCTGACCAGATCAATCTCCAGCGCGTCGCGGGCGTAATGCCCTGCCACATGTCCCGGCAGCATGCCCGTATAGGGCGCGGTCGGTCCCGGATTGATCACCGTCAGCCGCGCGCCCGGCAGCGGATCCATGCCCCAGGCCTTGAGCACAAGCGCATGGGCATGCCCGCCGCCGATGAGCAAGAGATCCTGCGTGAAGGGCACCTCCTGCTTCACGACCCTGTTCTTTTTCTGGCCATAAGTATCCCGGGGATCGCGAGGGGCAGAGCCCCTCGCCAAGAAAAATCTCTTGCGGCGCAGCCGCTCCTTTTCCTAACAGCCCGCACCGCCCGTTTCTACAGCGCCTGGCTCTTGGCTCTCAGAGAGTTGAGGGAACATTTCAATGGAAATCCCGGCTCTTGGGGATGACCCGCACGTCGCGGGGATGGGTCCGGGGCGCGACCTGGCCGGGGATGGGATGCGTGGGGTGATCGCCGCGCACAGTGATGGCGGGCACCTGTTCCTCGGACAGCGCATCCAGCCGTTCCGTGCGGTTCTCCAGATGATCTGCGACCACATGGATCACCCGCCCATCGCTTTGCACCCGGCCCCTGACCACCAGCAGGCGCGATCCCATGATGACCGCGCGGTAAGCCTCAAACATCTTGGGCCAAATCACCAGATTGGCCACGCCGGTCTCATCCTCCAGCGTGATGAAGCACACGCCTTTCGCACTGCCCGGTTTCTGACGCACCAGCACCAGCCCCGCCAATTGCACCCGCTTGCCGTGGTGGAGCCCCGGCAGGTCCTGGGCCTGCACAAAGCCCTGGCGCTGCAAGCTGGGGCGGAAAAAGCCCATGGGATGCGCCTTCAACGAAAGGCGCAGCGTCTGGTAATCGGCCACCACATGCTCCGCCTGCGGCATCTGAGGCAGCGCCACAGCGGGCTCCGCACCCTCATCGCGCGCCTCAGCGTGGGTGAAAATCGGCAGATCGGGCGCGTCCTTCAGGGCCTCCGCCTGCCAGAGCGCCTGGCGCCGGTCTATACCCATGTTGCGCATCGCATCCGCGGCCGCTAACCGCCGGACCGCCCCCCGGTCCAGCCTTGCCCGCTCCTTGAGGTCCGCCACATCGCCAAAGGGCGCATCGCGCGCTGCGACAATGCGATGCGCGGCGACCTCGTGCAGCCCATCCACCTGGCGCAGCCCCAAGCGAAGAGCAAACCCACGCTGAGACGGCTCCAACGTGCAATCCCAATCGGAGAAATCCACATCCACATCGCGCAGCTCCACCCCGTGTTCGCGCGCATCCCGCACGATCTGGGCGGGGGCGTAAAACCCCATCGGCTGGGAATTCAAAAGCGCGCAGGCAAAGACATCCGGGTAATGACACTTCAGCCAGCTGGAGACGTAGACCAGCTTGGCAAAGCTCGCCGCATGGCTTTCGGGAAACCCGTATTCGCCAAAACCCTTGATCTGGTCGAAACAGCGCTGGGCAAAGTCGGGGTCATAGCCGCGCTCGGTCATCCGCCCCACCATCTTCTGCTGCAAGGTCTCGATGGTGCCGCGCGACCGGAAGGTCGCCATCGCCTTGCGCAACTCATTGGCCTCCGCCGGGCTGAATTTCGCGGCATCAATGGCGATCTTCATGGCCTGCTCCTGAAAGATCGGCACGCCCAGCGTGCGGCCCAGGATCTTCAAAAGCTCATCCTGCGGATGCTCCGGCCCCGGTGCGGGATAGCTCACCCCCTCCAGCCGCTGACGGCGGCGCAGAAAGGGATGCACCATGTCGCCCTGAATGGGCCCCGGACGCACGATGGCCACCTCAATCACCAGGTCATAGAAGGTGCGCGGACGCAGCTTGGGCAGCATCGCCATCTGCGCGCGGCTCTCCACCTGAAAGACCCCCAGACTGTCCCCCGCGCAGAGCATATCGTAGGTCGCCGGGTCCTCCTGCGGCACGCTGGCCAGGTCATACTCGAGCCCGTAATGGGCGCGCAAAAGGTCGAAACACTTGGCGATGCAGGTCAGCATGCCCAGCGCCAGCACATCGACCTTGAAAATCCCCAGCGCGTCGATGTCATCCTTGTCCCACTCGATGAAGGACCGCTCCGGCATGGCGCCATTGCCAATGGGCACGATCTGCGTGAGCGGCCGTTCGGTCAGGATAAAACCGCCCACGTGCTGGCTCAGATGCCGCGGCATGCCCGTCATCTCCCGAGCCAGCTTGATCACGCGGCGCAAATAGGGATCGGACAGATCCATGCCCGCCTCCTTCACCCGCGCGTCGCGCACATCCGCCTCAAAGCTGCCCCAGACCGTGCTCGCCAGCTTGGAGGTCACATCTTCGGACAGCCCCATCGCCTTGCCCACCTCCCGAATGGCCGAGCGCGGGCGGTAGTGGATCACCGTGGCGCAAAGCCCCGCGCGCGCGCGTCCGTATTTGGCATACATGTACTGGATCACCTCCTCGCGCCGCTCATGCTCGAAATCGACGTCGATGTCGGGCGGCTCATCGCGCTCCTCGCTCAGGAAACGCTCGAAAAGCACGTCATGCTCTTCGGGGTCCACCGCCGTGATGCCCAGGCAGAAACACACGGCCGAATTGGCCGCCGACCCGCGGCCCTGACAGAGGATCGGCGGCTCAGCCTCCTCCCGCGCAAAGCGCACGATGTCGTTGATGGTCAAAAAATACCGCGCGATCTTCTTGGATCGGATCAGCGCGAATTCCTTTTCAATCACCGCCCTGATCCGCTCTGAAACGCCACCCGGATAGCGCCGCGCCGCACCCTCCCAGGTCAGCCGCTCCAGCTCCTCCTGTGCGCTGCGGCCCTCGGGCACGATCTCATGGGGGTACTCATAAACCAGATCATCAAGGGAAAAGGTGATGTCATTTGCGACCTCCCGCGTGGCGCGGATCGCATGGGGCCACCGCTCAAACAGGCGGCACATCTCCTCGGGTGACTTGAGGTGGCGCTCGGCATTGGCCTCCAGCAGGAACCCCGCGGTATCGATGGTCACGCCGTGGCGGATGCAGGTCATCACGTCCTGCAGCGGACGGCGGTGGGGCGCGTGATAGAGCACATCATTCGTGGCCAGGATCGACAGCCCCTGCGCGCGTGCCATGGCATCCAGCCGCGCGATCCGCGCCACATCATCGCCGTGGTAAAGATAGCGCGCCGCGATATGGCGCATGCCCGGCAGGGCCTTGATGAGCCGCGGCAACCCCGCCTCAAACACATCGAGGCTCTCCGGCGGCACCGCGATCAGATGCAGCCCCTCCGCGTGAGCGGCCAACATCTCAAGCGTCAGATGCGTCTCACCCTTTTGCTGCCAGCCGCCCTCCACGTCCGACATCTTGCCCTTGGACAAAAGCACTGACAGCCGGGCGTATGCCTCCCGGTCGCGCGGATAGGCAAGCAGCTCTGTGCCGCACATCAACACCAGCCGCGACCCGATCAGAGGCGTCACCTGCGCGCGCTTGGCCTCGGTATGAAGGCGCACCACACCGGCCAGCGTGTTGTGATCCGCGATGCCAAGCGCGTGATAGCCCTGCACGTTCGCTGTCGCGGCCAAATCCACCGCGTCCGATGCCGCGCGCAGGAACGAAAACGCACTGGCCAAGCCCAGCTCCACAAAAGGTGCCGGATCATGACGCGTGAACGGATCCTCCCCCTCCAGCGTCCGCCGCTTATGTCCTTCCTGCTGCGGCATTTGAGCGCTTCATTGTCCTTTTTCTGGCCAAAAATATCCAAAAAGTGACGACACCACCGACCGCAACGCTCCAGAATAAAGCGCAAATACGGGATGGCGGGTGGGGCGTCGTCGCAGACGCGCGCCGCCCGTCAGCCGAATACCCCATGCAAAAACCAGCTTGGCGCCGCCCCGCGCCCGTCGCTCACAAGACCCTGCCGAAAAAGCCAGAACCGCCGCCCGTCCTGCACCTCCACCCGGTAGTAATCGCGCAGCCGCGTGCCGGGGCGGTCGGCCCACCATTCGGGCGCGATGCGCTCCGGCCCCTCATAGCGGCGCATCACAAAGGCCACGCGCCGCCAACGAAACCGCGCAGGCGGGCCCTCGGGCACGGCATAGAGCACCGCGATCTCCTCCGCCGGGTCCAGCAGGCGCAAAGGCCGCTCCTTGACGAAGGCCGGCGCCTCCTCTGCCATCCCTTCAAGCGCGGCCACCTGGCCTTCGGCGCGCTCAGGCACATGGCTTTCGCGCCAGGTCGACCATTGCACCTTGCGGTGCCCCAGCCGCGCAGTGAGCCTGTCCAGAAGCCCCGCCACATCCGCCTGGGCCGCCCGCGCGCCCTCCAGCGGGTCCTGATGAAGCGCCAACGGCTCGGCGCGAACCGCCTCCAGCGTCATCAGATCAAAGCCAAAGCCTGGGTCAATCCCGTCAAGCTTGCCCGACAGAAGCCGCATGAGATGCGCTGGATCGCGGCTCGCGCGCGCCAGAGCCACGTCGCGCGCGCGCCATTCCCCATCAACGCGGTAAATGGTCAGCCGCAGCTGCCGCGCACCAAGCTCGGCTTCAGCCAAATCGGCGCAAAGCGCCTCTGCCAACCCGTCGAGCCAGGGTGCGGCGTCCACCACCGGTTCGGCCATCCGCGTGCGCGTGATCCAACGCCGCGCCTCGGGCGGGGCGTCCAGCGGATCGGCCGCGCGCCCCAACGCACGGTCCAACAGCACCAAAGGGTTCACATCCGCCGCCGCCCGGTCAAAGCGGCGCATCAGCGCGACCCGTGGCACTGCCATCAGCGCAGCAATCGTCTTCAGCCCCAACCGGGTCAGCATCCGCAACGTGTCCTGCGGCAGCCGCAGCGCTGCCACCGGCAGCGGCGCCAGCCTGTCCTGCACGTCCTGCGCCCCGCAGATCGTGCCCGCCGCGCCAAAGCGCGCCAGCATCTGCGCGGCCCCCCGCGTGGGCGCGAGCGCCAGCCGCGCGGTCAGCCCCTGCATCTTGAACCGCGCGCCGATGTCGCGCAGCAGGGCCGCCTCCCCGCCAAAAAGATGCGCCGCCCCTGTCACGTCCATGACAATGCCATCGCCCCCATCGCGCACCGTCCAGGGGCACCAGCGCCGCGCCCAAAGCGCGGCCTCTTCCAGCAGCCTGGCATCGCCCTCCGGATCGGCCTGCTCCACATGCAGATCGGGGTGGATCGCCTGCGCGTCCACCACCCGCTGGCCGGGGAAGACCCCCCTGCCGCGGGCCGCTGCGCTGACCGCATGCACCACCGGGCCGTGGGAGCCGGGTGCTGCCAAGACCACCGGCACGTCTTCATCCGGCAGCGTCCGCTGCCGCGTGATGATCCGCCGCCAGCGGTCCATCGCCAGATCGGGAAACCAGACGGAGACGATCCTGCGTTCTGGTCTTTGCGCCTGCGTTTGCGTGTCGTTCCGGCTCATAAATCGCCCGCCATGTACCCGGCGCGCGGCCACGGGCGCGAAAGAGCTCCGCCTCCCAGGCGGGGGCGCCGGGGGCTTGGGGATTGTAGGGATGCCGCTCTGAGGCCATCGCCGAGAGCCGCCATCGTTCGCGCGCGGCTGATAGCGCGCCGTCCTCGCCCGTGCGGATCAGCCAGACCGGCACGCCAGAGGCTTCCGCCCGCAGGGCGAGCCGCTTGGAGGCGGTAAAGCTCAGCACCTCGGGCGCGCCGTGGATTTCGCCCACCACGCCGATGAGCCCCGCGCAAGAGGCCCCTTCCTCCATCGCCCAGAGCACGTCGCGCGGGTGGCTGACCTCGACCCGTAAAATCCGACCCAGAAAGCCGAACCGGCGCAGCGCAGGCCCGTACAAACGCCCGTTTTCGCGCCGCGACATCCGGTCGGAGGCCCAAAGCACGGTGCCCTTCTTGCCCGCCAGACAGGCCAGCACAAAGCCCGTCACCGCCCCGTCGAAAGGCATGCCCCCCACCACGTCGCGCAGCACCGCATCGCCCTGATCGGGGCGCGGAATATCCTTCAACAGGCGTTTGGCGGACAGGGAAACCACCTGCCCCAGGGGCGAATCGACAGTCATGCATTTCTCCATTTGTTCACTTTTTGTTCTAAAGCAAAAGAGGGCAGAAAGCGAGGGGAAGATTTGTCGCGACCCGGACCAACAGACCGTTTCAAGTGACAAACTAGACAAAGCGCCAAATGCAACGCTAGGTTCGATCGATTATGCCAAAGTCATTTGCTGGGGGGCAATATGCGGTTAATCCTGTCGAGCTGCGCGATATCTATGGCTCTGTCTGCCTGCGATGCCGGATTTACCGGCACGCCACGAGCCAGCATCAACCCGGATCTTGATTTCAACGGGCTGATCATCAACAGCACGCTCAGCGAGGCCCGGCTCGCGGCATTGGCCCAGCAACCGTTCGTCGATGCGATCACACGCAACACGATCATCGAGGCCCGGATGGCAGAGATCGACGTGCTTTACTACGAATACGAAAACAACATCACATCCGAAATCCGGCGCGGAAACTTCCTGACCAGCCTGGGCGGCATCCTGGTCGGCGCGGCCGGTGCACAAGCCTCTGGGCGCGCAGGCCAGAACCTCTCTGCTCTGAGCGGCGTGATCTCTGGCGGCAGCGCAGCCTATCAAAAGGAGGTCTCGTTGGATCAAAGCGTGCAGGCCTTCATCAGCCAGATGCGTGCCAGCCGCAACACCGTCAAAGAACAGGTCCTGGGCAAACTCAGCCAGCCTGGAACCTCCTAAACGCTGCAAGCTGCATTGTCAGATTTGGAGATGTACAGACAGGCCGGAACCCTTGCGTCCGCGATCTCGGGCATCACCGAACAAGCCAAGCAAGAAGAGCAAGCCTCCGCCAGCACGCTGCGCACCAAAGAAGCCGCATCGCTTAACGACCGCGCAAGGCTCAACCGCCGCCCGCTGAATTCCACGCCCACGTCGCGATCCATCCCCGCCTACATTCAAGCAGGCGCAACCGAAGAGGACAAACGCGCGCGCAATGCCAGCGCTATTGCCTGTTTTGACCAGGCGAGCGTTGCGAACAAGCCGAGCAGTTTCACGGATTTCCTGCTCAATCAGGGGGATCACCAAGAACTGGCCCGGGCCATCACCCGGTGCCTGGGAATATAGGGGGCCCGGATGGCGGCAGATGTGATCGAAGAACGTTTTGGCATTGCAACAGAACAAGAAGCGCAGGACCTGGCAGTGACGATGCGGCTCAACGGCTGGGCCTGCGAGGTCGAACAGGAGGAAGACGGCACCTGGATGGTGCGTGCCTATCCACCCGGGTTTGGGTCAACGGACCCTGCCGAAAACCCGAAAGAGCCTGAGGACGGCGCCCATGACAGCCCGCCGGTGGACCCAGCCCCCGGCGGGGTTCAGGGTCTGCTGGACTTCATCGCCCGATTTGAATCCGGTGGGAATTACAATGCCTATTATGTCCGCGGAAACAATCAGAACGACCCCCGGCTGACCAGCATGTTTGTCGGCAACGTGATCGACTGGCAGCGCGCCTATGTGCGTGGCGGCAGCCCATCCTCCGCCGCCGGCAAGTACCAGATCATCCGCAAGACGCTGCAGAGCCTGGTGCGCGATCTCAATCTGGATGCGCGGACTGTGCGGTTCAATTCGGCGGTTCAGGATGCGCTTGCGCTGCATCTGCTCAAGGGTCGCGGCCTCGACAAATACCTGGCTGGCACTCTTTCCACGACTGGCTTTGCCAAGAATGTCGCGATGGAATGGGCCTCCATGCCCGTGATCGCATCAACGACTGGCCATAAAGGTCAGGCGCTTGTTGCGGGTCAGAGCTATTATGCCAATGACGGTTTAAACAAATCCCTCGTCGGGGTTGCCAGCTATCGCCGCGCGATTGAAACTGTAAAGGCCTGAGGCTTAGGCATAAGGTCACCTAAGCCGCCGGATCATGGTTCTGGTGCTTGCCTGGCCTGAACGATCAGACCACACTGGACCTACGCGATTCGCATTTTTTGCAGTCTGTAAAGTATTAATGGTGGCAGAGGTCCGCCCCAATTCCCGATTAACTCTCAGAAAGGTCCGACCATGGATGGCAATTTCAACGAAAACGACATCTCTCGCGTTGTCGAGGCCGACCGCGCGCACATCTGGCACCATCTGAGCCAGCACCGCCCCTACATGGACCCCGATCACCAGATCGACCCCCGCATCATCGTGGAGGGTAAGGGCATGCGCGTCTGGGACCAGAAGGGCAAGGAGCACATCGACGCCGTCTCCGGCGGGGTCTGGACAGTGAACGTGGGCTACGGGCGCGAGCGGATCGCCAATGCCGTGCGCGACCAGCTCATCAAACTGAACTATTTTGCGGGCTCCGCGGGCTCCATCCCCGGCTCGCGCTTTGCCGAGATGCTGATCGACAAGATGCCGGGCATGTCCCGCGTCTACTACTGCAACTCCGGGTCCGAGGCCAACGAGAAGGGCTTCAAGATGGTCCGCCAGATCGCGCACAAGCGCTACGGCGGCAAAAAGCACAAGGTGCTTTACCGGGATCGCGACTACCACGGCACGACGATCGCCTGCCTCTCCGCCGGCGGTCAGGATGAGCGCAACGCGCAGTACGGCCCCTTCACGGACGGTTTCGTGCGGGTGCCTCACTGTCTGGAGTACCGCGCCTTTGAACAGGACGGCGCACCGCAGGAGAACTATGGCGTCTGGGCGGCGGATCAGATCGAAAAGGTCATCCTCGCCGAAGGGCCGGACACGGTGGGCGGCCTCTGCCTGGAGCCGGTGACGGCGGGCGGCGGCGTGATCACACCGCCTGAGGGATATTGGGAGCGCGTTCAGGAGATCTGCAAAAAGTACGACATCCTGCTGCACATCGACGAGGTTGTCTGCGGCGTGGGCCGCACCGGCAAGTGGTTCGGCTACCAGCACTACGGCATCAAGCCCGATATGGTGACGATGGCCAAGGGCGTGGCCTCCGGCTATGCGGCCATCGCATGTCTGGTGACCACGGAAGAAGTCTTTGACCTGTTCAAGGACGACCACACCGATCCGATGAACTACTTCCGCGATATCTCCACCTTTGGCGGCTGCACGGCGGGTCCGGCGGCGGCGATTGAGAACATGGCGATCATCGAGGAGGAGGAGCTTCTGCAGAACACGACCGAGATGGGCCACTACATGAAGGACCAGCTGCGCGGGCTGGCCGAAAAGCACGCAATCATCGGACAGGTCCGGGGCAAGGGGCTGTTTCTGGGCTGCGAACTGGTGGAGAGCCATGAGACACGCGCACCCGCGCCGGAGGCCAAGGTGCAGCAGGTCGTGGCCGACTGCATGGCGCAGGGCGTCGTGATCGGCGCCACCAACCGGTCGCTGCCAGGGCGCAACAACACGCTGTGCTTCTCGCCCGCGTTGATCGCGACGAAATCCGATCTGGATGAGATCGTGACCGCAGTGGACGGCGCGCTGGGGCGGGTGTTCGGTTAAGCGGCCCAGGTCGCCCTGCTTCAGACTACAAGCGTGGCGCGTTACTTCGTGTAATGCGCCACGAAGGGGTTGAGGGTGGCAAAGCCCTCCATCGCGGCGCAGTCACTTTCCCCGGTGTTGGGGGCAAGCAAAGCGGGGTTGGAACTCCCGTTGTCCCTGTGAAACGTAAATCTATGGTGCCGCTGGCCGAGCCTGTTGGGCGTGCCTTGGCGCTCCTCCTCCCCTTCCAGCCGAAAGTCGAGATAGAGAATGCGGTTGCGTTCATAAGAGCGCAGCCCGCGGTCGTCCGGGATCACGATGGGGAACCGGCTGACCGCGCGGAAGGCGATGCTGTTGTTCATCTTGATCAGCGTGTTTTCCTGAAAGTCCGCCACAATGCTGCCGTTGAGGTAGACCTCACACACCGGACAGGTGAGTCCCACCAGCACCGACCTGTCCAACTCCACCGCGAACCCGGGCTTGAGGGTCAGGTTGGGCGCGTAGACGTTGCTGGCCCTGACGGGCTTGGTGCGGACCACTTCGCCCGCCGCTCTAAGCACGAGCGCGGCACCAAGCGCCACGCTGCCGTCGCTGTCTTGCGTGAGCGACTGCAGCGCCCTGATCACGCGCGGACCCAGATCGGGGTTGGACGCCAGTTCTTCCATCCGTTGCAGGGTTGAGGCGTTGGGCAGCGTTTTGAGCCGGGTATCCGGCTCAAAACGCATGAAACATCTGTTGTCGCCCGCCGAATTTGAAATCCCGCCGCTGGGCAGACCGGCCTGCGCCCGGAAAATCTGATCCAGCGCGATGTCATCGGTGGCGGCGACAAGCTGCTCTCGCAGGTCCTTGACCAGCGACAGCGCGCGCATTTCGGCCTGCAGGCGCGACTGCGCGGCCTGTTCGTTGAGCCGTTCGGTCTGCGTGGACATCAGTTCGTTCTGCGCGGCCATCAGTTGGGTCTGCTCCCCCAGCCGTTCTGTTTGCAGCCGCAGCGTCCGGGTCTGCTCAAAGAGCATCACGGTGCCCACAAAAGCACCAAAGGCCAGCAGAAGGCCCAGGGCTGTGGCAATGACCCAGCGATAGAAGTTCGACCAGGCATAAAGTCCCATCGCCCGGCCGATCACCCTTTGCGCCTCTGCCTCCGCGCGGGTCCGGTCCCCCGCGCTGGCCGCTGAGACACCTGCAATCAGCGATGACACCACATCGGTCAGCGCGACCTCGGTTTGGCCGGTGAGCCGCCGCAGGATTGCGTCGCGAAAGAACAGGACGAGGACCAGCAGCACCACCAGCACACAGGCAGCGCCGAAGAGAAACACAGCGATCTGACGGGCAAACTCCTCGGAGGCGCCCCAGATGCCAACGGCGATGGGGACGATCAGCAAGCCTGCTGCGAAAAATCCGATCCAGAATGCAACCTGGCGACCCACGGGTGACCTCCATGCTCACCCCTGCTACTTTAACGAGTAGGCGACAAATCGCCAGCGCCACTTGGCACTTGGCGGCGCGTGTATACGTTGGCGATGTGTCTTGCCCGAACAAGACCCCGTTGGCTGCACAACTCTTGCGCATCCGGCGGAACCGAAGCACGTACCAGAGGTTAGATCGGCACTTGGTATGAAGGGAAAGACCCATGAAGAAAGTCCTCATCGCACTGCCCATGATCGGCGCGCTCGCCGCCTGTGACACCCG
>JBCCPS010000019.1:0-44242 GCA_039024775.1 Pseudomonadota bacterium | reverse complement strand
GTATTGCGCCATGCCGGCGGGCAGGTAAAGAGCGCTGCGTGCACGCAGGTTGACACGAAGCTGACAGGAATGTGAAACAGCGCCAGCGCAAGTTCAATTGCCGCCTGCGGTCGCGCGCGGCATATCACCAGCATGGAATTTGTGTTCGCCTACCTCGCCGGACTGCTGACGCTCATTAACCCCTGCGTGCTGCCGGTTCTGCCCATCGTGTTGGTCAGCGCGCTCAACGCCAGCAAGGCGGGGCCCATTGCGCTGGCGGCGGGCATGTCAGTGTCCTTCGTGGTCTTTGGCGTGCTGGTCACGGCTTTCGGCGCGACCATCGGGCTCACGCAGGACCTGCTCGCGCAGATCGGCGCGGTGCTGATGGTGGCCTTTGGGCTGATCCTGCTGGTGCCGATGTTTTCCCGCCGCTTTGAGCTGGCCACCGCCGGTGTCGCCGCCGGGGCAGATGCCCGCATGCACGGTGTCGATCAGGGGTCGCTTCAGGGCCAGTTTCTGGGCGGTTTGCTCTTGGGCACTGTCTGGTCGCCCTGCATCGGGCCTACGCTCGGCGGTGCCATCGCACTCGCCTCGCAAGGGCAGAGCCTGGGCTATGTATCCGCGATCATGTGCGCCTTCGCGCTGGGCGTTTCCACCCTGATCGTGGGTCTGGGCCTCGGCGCGCGGGAGGCGATCCGCAGCCGCGCGCAGGCGCTGCGCGGCCTGGCCGAACGCTCAAAGCCGATCCTCGGCGTGACCTTTGTCGCCGTGGGCCTCGCCCTCTTTTTCAAAGTGCACCACATGATCGAGGCCTGGCTGCTGTCGGTCATGCCCTACTGGTTGCAAGACCTCTCCGTAGCTCTCTAACTGACTGAAAGGACGTCCAAATGACCACCCTGAACCGCCGTCACCTGCTGTTGAGCGCCGCTGCAGCGGGCGCCACCCTGCCTTTCGCAGCCGCCGCGTCGAGCTTTGTGGAGTACCAGCCCGGGCTGATCCAGTCCCAACTGGCCAGCGGCAAGACCGTCTTCGTGGACTTCGGCGCCACCTGGTGCAGCACCTGCGCGCGGCAAAAGCGCGTGATCAACGCGCTGCGGTCTTCCAACCCGGCCTACGACGCGGCGATGACCTTCGTGAATGTCGATTGGGACACTTACGCGCGTCATTCGGTGACCACCTCCCGCGGCGTGCCGCGTCGGTCCACATTGCTGGTGCTGCGCGGCAATCAGGAGCTGGGCCGCATCGTGGCGGGTACGTCTGAGAGCGCGATCAAAGCGCTGATGAACAAAGGGCTTTAAGCGGGGTCACGGTCGATCTGAGTGCGGTTTCAGCCGCGCTCAGATCGTGACGAGGTGGTTATCCCACGCCAGCGGATGGATCACTTCAGCGCCTACGGCTGGACGCACGCGCCCCATACCCGTTGTCACTGTAAACCCAGCATCTGCGGCGGCCACGCCGCAGACATCCGCCAAGCCGGTCCGGGTGACAAGCCGCGCGCCCTCAAACTCAAGCGCAACGCCCGCACGTGGCGACGTCGTCACCGTCCGTCTCCCATCCCGAGACATCGCCACGCTGCCCAAATAGCCCTGGGTCGCGCGCACCGATGTGTCCTCAGCCATCTCAAGCTTGCTGGCCAGGCGATGATGCAGCCCCAAAAGCGGCAGATCGCTGTTCAAATCACCCTGCCACTGCATCGCAAAGGCCACCGTGCCGTTGCCTGCAACGGCCAAATGCCGGATGGAGCCGCGCTGATGCTCTGGCCCAAGCCGCACTTGCTCTATCACCTGGCCTTCCGCGTCCAGATAGCTGAGGTTGGAGCGCATCGTTGCCAGGTTGAGCTTGGCGCGGCCCGTTTCGGGGTGCGTCTCAATCCCGCCATTGGCGACCACCAGTATGTCCGTGCCCGGCAGCCGCTTGATGTCATGGGGGCCGACGCCG
The DNA here is from genome assembly GCA_039024775.1 of Pseudomonadota bacterium. Classification (GTDB taxonomy): domain Bacteria; phylum Pseudomonadota; class Alphaproteobacteria; order Rhodobacterales; family Rhodobacteraceae; genus Sulfitobacter. The sequence continues at coordinate 42,325 of JBCCPS010000019.1, read as the reverse complement.
CCTGAAGGGAATTCTCTCACCCGCTCGAAACCCCGCGCCGCGTCCCAGACGCCCACCATGCCGCGCGCGGCGGCGTAGTCGTTCTCAGTGGTGAAAAGCAGCCGACCATCCGCGGAAAAGACCCCGTGCCCGTAGAAATGCCGCCCCTCAGGTGCTTGCAACCGCGCGGTCTCGCGTCCGTCACGGCAGTCGAGCACGATGGCAAAGCGACCCGGGCGGCGCGCGAAGGCGACGGCGAGCGGCTGGTCGGGATGCGCGGCGGCGGCGTGACCGCGCGCTGGCAAGGGCAGCTGAAACCGCAAGGCGCCGTCGCTGCCCAGCCCGCAAAGCACGAACCGCCCGTTAGGTGTCTGCGCAGCGGAAAGCAGTGCGGGGTTGCCCGCCTCCGCCCAACTGGGCCGGGGCATAAGGCCCGCGGCCATCACGCCCGCGACAAAGGCACGGCGGCTTGGCATCAGTCGCCGTCCAGCGCGTTAAAGCCCTGCGCCACGCCGAGCGAAGGCCCGATATCGCGCGCCAGCGTCCGCCGGATCGCATTGACCGCCGATTGCAGCGCCTCCACCCGGATGCGGCCAATGGGCTCCGCGACGCTGGCAAAAACCGGGTCATCCAGCTCTTGCGCCCGGGCCAGCGCTTCGGCGTAGGTCGACACAATCGTCTCGTCATTGTCAGAGATCAGCAGCGCCAGATCGCGCGTGCCGTCCAGGGACAAAACGACATGGCGCAGGGACCGAAAGGACCGGCGCGCCTCCGCGCGGGCAGGGCGGGGGCGGTCGAAGGTGCCCAAGGGGCGCGCAAGCCGGGTCTCAGCGGTGAACTCCAACCCGGTGGCCAGCGCGGTAAAGACCTGCTGCGCGGCCTCGCGCGCGTCGCGGTAGGTGTCATTGCCGGGCGTGGCAATCAGCGCGCCGTACCCCGCCCGCCAATCGGCAAGAATGGCGGCGGCATTGGCAGCGATGTCGCGGGTCACGGCTTGGATGAGCGCGCAGAGATAGTCCTTATCCTCTGCCTCAACGAACTGCGGATCGTAAAGCAGAAACTCCAGCGCATAGAACCCTTTCCCCGCGACGGAGACGGTTGCAAACTCTGAGGCGTCCTCAACCACTGGGTCCGCATCGCGGATCAGCCGCGCCAGGGTCTTGGGCGTGGCCCCGCGCGGATCGGGCCAGAAGGCCAGCGAGAACGCGCGGTCATCGACCTCCGCGGGGCCAAAGCGCAGGTGGCTCACCCTGACCCATGCGTCAAAGGCGTTATGATAGGCGGTGGTCAACTGTGCGCTTTTCGCCCGACAGGGGGAGGCGGCGGCATCAAGCGCGGCGGTCTCCGACGCGAGTGCCGCGTACCCGGGCAGGATGTGCTGCTCCACAATGGCTTTCAGGTCCGGCTGCTGGGCATGGGCCGGGGTGAAACACATTAGCGCCAGGAGAGTCAGGATCAGTCGCACTAGAGGCTCTCCAGAAATCGAATGAGGGCGGCGCGGTCCGCAGGCGGCATGTCGATGACGCGCTGTTTTTGCGCCTCCGCCTCGCCGCCGTGCCAGAGCACGGCCTCAAGCAGCGACCGCGCGCGCCCGTCGTGCAAAAAATACGTGTGGCCAGATACTTGCTGCGTCAGCCCAATACCCCAGAGCGGCGGCGTGCGCCATTCGCGCCCGTTGGCCCGCGCAAAGGGTTTTCCGTCCGCCAGCCCCGGCCCCATATCATGCAGCAGCATGTCCGTGTAGGGCCAGATCAACTGAAAGCTCTGCTCCGGCTGGTCCTCCAACCGGTGGGTCACATATTTGGGCGTATGGCAGGAGGTGCAGCCGGTCTGGTAGAATACCTGTTTGCCGCGCAGCACCTGAAGGTCGTCCACATCGCGGCGGGCCGGGACGCCAAGGTTGGCGGAATAAAACGACACCAGCGACAGCCCGTCATCGCCGATCTCCGCGTTGTCATGGATCGCCGTGTTGCCCCCCGGCGCGCGGCGGCAGCGGTCCTGCGCGCGGGTGCAATCGCCGTAGTCGGCGGGGAAAAGCGTGGAGGAGATGCCGATGTCGCCGTGAAACGCTGAGGCGGATTGTTCCCAAATGGACGGCATTTCGGCCTTCAGGCCAAACCTGCCCAGCATCGGCACGCCGTAGGTGCGCGACATCACGATCTGCGCGCGGCCGGAAATGCCGTCGCCATCTGCGTCATCCGGGTCCGCATTAGCCAGGATGTCTTCGACCGGGATAGCATCGAGCAGCCCCAATCCGATCATCTGCGGTGCCACGCGGGGCGATATCATCGCCTCCGGGTGCAGCGGCCCGTAGGCGAGGTTGGTCACCTCGTATTGGGGTTTGCGCAGGCTGGCCGTCTCCCCGCCTGAAAGAGCGATCAGCTCTTCGGTGTAGGTGATCTGGACCCGCCCCTCAGCGGCATGTCCCGCAATCGAGAAATCCTGCAGTTGCGCGCCATAGGTCGGGTCGGGCAGCGTGGCCAGATAGCCTTCGATCTCTTCCGGCGGGGCCGTGCCGGGGATGGCGATGCGCATCAGGAAAGAGACGGTGCTGTCCTCGGGCCCCTCGGGTGGATGCCCGCGCCCGTCCTTGAGGTGGCAGCGCTGGCAAGAGCGCGCGTTGTAAAGCGGCCCCAACCCGTCAGAGGCCAGAGTGGAGGAGGGCGAGGACACCCAGAGCTTGCGAAAGAGCGCGTTGCCGATCTTGAAATCAAGCTCCCGTTCGAAGCTGATGTTGCCGGATGGCGCGCTGAAGGCATTGCTGTCTTTTGTGACCCGCACCGTGGCTGCACCCGCTGAATTGGTCTCAAACCGTTCTGCTTGGGTGAAATCGTCTGTCGGCCGGATCACGCGTGCGATGCGCGCTGTTTCCTCCGCCGTGCGGGGCGCGGGCGCGAGGTGCAGGTCGGAAAGGCCAACGTCTGAGCGGCTCGGACCGGCGCCTGGAACCGCCAATATTGCGACAAAACTTGTCAGGATGAGGCTTGTGCCACGCGTCATAACCTATAAATATACTGAGGATTCAGAGATGGCGAGGCCCAACAATGCCCGCCAGACGGAGGCTGCCGCGACATGGTGCCACGACAATCAGGAAACTTGGCCTTTCAGCGACGTGTTGAAGCGCCTGCGCCGATTCTTGAGCCCGGCGCGCGCGATTTTCTGAACCATTTGCGCTTTACCACCATGGGCTGCCGCGCGATGCCGCGCACGGAACTCTTTGAAGCCTGCGCGCTGTTGCAAGGATCGCCTGCTGCCGCGAAAGAGGCCCATGCCCAGGCGCTCATGCGCTGCCTGACCGAAGCGCTAGGTGCCCCCGCACGCATTCTCGCCCCCGGTGTGACCGAACTCACGTTCGACGAATCCTGGTTGTTGCAGCTTGGCCGCGCCTGCGCGCGCGGGGACGAGGCCAGTCTGACCTTCCTTCTGAACTCCCGCGTGGAGCCTGCGCACCGGCGTTTGGTGCGGTTTTTGGTGCACCGGATTTCCGAGTGTTTCTCTCTAGTTTAGAATTATTCTAAAAAGTTCTTGCACTCCTCGGCAGGGCCACTATTTTGTGTCCGGCAAGCAAGCCAGACGCCAGCTCGCAGGATTTGACCGAGGAAAAAAGATGACACAAACAGCCGAAGCGCTGTCCACCGACGCGCGTACCGCCATTGCCGAAGCCCTGCACCAGTCCTTGGCCGAAACAACGGTCACGACAATGCTTGCGCAGAATTTTCATTGGAATGTCAAAGGGATGGCCTTTGGTCCCCTGCATGACCTGTTTCAGAAAATCTACGAGGACCACTTCATCGCGCAGGACGATCTCGCGGAGCGGGCCCGCGCGCTTGACATGCATGTGGAGGCGACGCTGTCCTCCATGCTCAAACGGTCAAAGGTGGATGAGCATGACGGCCATGCCACCGACAAGGAAATGATCAAGGCCATGCAAATCGCGCAAGAAACCCTTGCCGCCACCCTGGCCGGGACCGGCGCAATCGCGGCGGAAAACGGGGACACCCTGACCGAAGACCTGTGCATCGCACGCGGTCAGGAGCACGAGAAATTTGCCTGGTTCCTCCGCGCCCATCTGGGTTGAGGAAACCGGGCAAAGAGGCAAAGGAAGCCACCTACCAAGCCAGCTACGTGAGAGGCAGCCAGCGAGGTAGGCAGCGACCCGCGCGAGAGGTCAAGCCACGTCTCTTACCACGGGGATTGGCTTGACCTTTTTCTTGAGACATTTGCGCAAGTATTGCGGTGCCCAGTGGGAGTAACGCCCCAACCGCGATTGCTGGCCCACCAGCATCGCGATGAACCCCTCCCGGTGGCTGTTCTTTTTCAGACCTTTGAACAGCGATTTCTGCGCTTTGGTCATCGAACAGCCGATGCAGTGGCCTTCACGTTTGAACTTGCAGACGTCAATGCAGGGGCTTGGGGTCTTTGCCATTGGTCACCTCGCGATAGGAACCGGGGCTGGGACGCCCCGGATCAAGCTGGGTAGGGTTGCAGTTTATTCGAACACGGCGTCCGGATTGTCCAGCGAATCTGAGCCTTCGAACTCGATCTTGTCCACGCCGAGCACGGCGACCGCGCGTTCGATGGACCGCGTCTGATCCACCAGCGCATTGACCGCGCCCATGATCAACGCCTCGCCCGCTGCGTTGCCGCGCTCCAGCATCATGTCATAGGCGAAACCGGCTTCTGCAGCCGTTTTCATCTCCGACATCTCCAGCATCGTGGTGTTCAGCTTCGCGGTCAGCTCCGCATCGACGCCCGCGTCCGACTTGGCGACGAGCGAAGACAGCGAGGAGCCGCTGACGACAGTGCCGTCGATGCGGGTGTAGCTGCCCAGATAGACGTTGCGAATGCCAAGCGCGTCATAGAAGTGGCTGTTGTGCGTGTTATCGGCAAAGCAGTCGTGCTCTTCCTCCGGGTCGTTGAGCATCACGCCCAGCTTCATCCGCTCGCCCGCCTGCTCGCCGTAGGACAGCGACCCCATGCCGGTGAGGATGGTGGCGATGCCAGCGTCCTCATCCGCCATCACGGCGGCACGCGCGTCGCCGCCGTCCTGCCACTGGCCCACCATCCATTCCAGATCGGAGACCAGCAGATCGGTCGCGGCTGTCAGATATTCGCCGCGCCGGTCACAGTTGCCGTTCGTGCAGGCATCTCCCATCGCATAGTCGGTCCAGGGGCGGTTGCCCGCGCCGGGTCCGTGGCCGTTGAGATCCTGACCCCAAAGCAAAAACTCGATCGCGTGATAGCCGGTGGCCACGTTGGATTCCACTTCATCCGCCTCGTGCAGTTCCTCCTCCAGCAGCGCGGGCGTGATGGCGCTGGCGTCAATGGTGCTGCCCGAGAGCGTGAAGGAGGCATTAGCCACCACATTGAGCACCGCGTATTCGTTCTCATCCGTCGCCCCGCCATAGGAGGCGTCGACGTAGTCGATCAGCCCCTCATCCAGCGGCCAGGCGTTCACCTTGCCCTCCCAGTCGTCCACGATGGCATTGCCGAACCGGTAGACTTCCGTCTGCTGGTAGGGCACGCGGGAGGCGAGCCATGCGGTTTTCGCGGCCTGCAGCGCCTCGGCGGAGGGGTTGGCCACAAGATCGTTCACAGCTGCCTGAAGCGCCTGCGCTGTGGTGAGGCTGTCCTCGTACTTGGCCAGCGCGATGTTGGCGTAATTGTCCAGCACGTCCGCTTTGCTGCCATGGCCGCCGGCCAGGGCAGGGGTGGCTGCCAGAAGGGCGGTGCCCAATGCGGTTGAGAGTTTGAAGTTCATGAGAGGCTTGTCCTTAGCTTTGGTAGTGAGGTCTCCGGTGCTAATTGTTGACCGGAATAGTTGGAATTAATGTAGCCGTACCACAGGTGCAGGCCGCGCAGGCCCACGCGTTGTGTCGCAGGCGTGCATATATTTCGCGCACAGGCCCACCTTACTGGCCAGCAGCGCGACGGCTTCAGCTTCCGAGGGGCCCACCAGCAGCGTAGCGATCAGCGCAGCATCTCGGTGCCGGCCCATCGCGGCCGTCCGGATGAGGTGCAAAAAGACGCCTTCATCCGCGCCCATGCAGCCGCATCCCACATCGTGGCGCACCAGCGGGCGGTGCGCGGCCTGCAGGATCGTTTGAAGCAGGCGCTCAAAAGCGCGGCACTGGTGTTCGGCGTCTTGCAGGGGCAGGGCGGTCTCAAACCCCGCGCGCACCTCCGCGCGACCCTCTGGCCCTTCGCACCAGAGCCGCAGGTTCATCACCGTCCTGCTTTCCCAGGGCGGCAGCCGGTCCAACACACCCACAGGCGCGCCGCCCACCATATGCGGATCGCTGCTCATTTGGTCAGGATCAGCTTTCCCGCGCGGGTGATGCGTAGGTAGTAGGTCTGATCATCCAGCACGATGCAGGCCTGCACGCCGTTGCGGATCAGATCACGCGCATCATAGGTGTCCATTTGCGGTGTGTCTGCTGGTGTGATGGGCGTGGGGATATTGGATATGGCGTTCATCGTGCACTCCGTTTGGCTTTGGCAGATCGGACAGCGCGGGCTTCCGCCTGCCACGGATTAGTGCCTCCATCTTTCACCGTTTGAGTGAAAGGTCAATCCTGACAAAAACAATCGGTAATAAAACCGCGCCATTTAATTGTTATCGACAGCGTCATCCGCCCGCCAGAAGGTGTGCGCGGAAAAGGCGCTGCGCGGCGCACCGCGGCCAGCGCTTCGCGGTCAAAGCGGGCGTTTCCGGAACTGCGGGTCACGCGCGCACCTGCCAGCGCGGCGCTGGCCGAAACGGTGATCGAGATACCAGCGCCTCGGCTGGACTTGGCGCGCATCCGCTGGCGCAAGATCTTCCGGGCAACAGCACCGCGCCAGTTGGATGCGTACGCATTTCCGGATCGCGTCGGCTTTTTGGCTTGCCGTTTGGCCGCGGCCCGAGGTTTGGCCCTTGCCGGGCCCCTTTTGCGCCCCGGCGGTCTCTTTGCGCTGAGTGGCATTGCGTGCATTGGCGGGCTGTTTTGGCTTTTGCCGCGACTGATGCATGGCCTGCTGACGCGGCTTGGCAGCGAGCGGTTTCGCGCGCTTCGCTATCTTGAGGTCATCCGATCGCCCGCGTCCCAAACCTTCAGACTGGTGCGGATGGCGCGGTGCCGGCCCGCATGCGCCGCAGAAAACCGCCAAAGCTTGTAGAGCACCACCGCGCGCGTCAGCAGGATGACCCCGCCCTCTTTGGAAAAGAGCACGGTTTCGAACCCGAATTGCTCAATGTCTGCCGCCATCTCGTTGTGCAAAAGGGAGGTCAGGCGACAGGTCTCGCCCACCGTGTCAGTGGCATTGAGCTCAACCGACCGGCGCGGTTTGGCAGGCGCGTCTTCCGCGCCCGACAGGCTTGGCAGCCCCAAGGTAAGTGCAATGGGAAAGGATGAGATGCGTTTCATGATTACATCCCCGCAGCGAGGTTAGAAGGTGTTGGACACAGAGACGTTGAAGCTGCGGCCCGTTGCGGGGCGGGTCGACAGGCGCGGCGTGTACTGCTTGTCGGTGATGTTGTTCAGGCCAAAGCGCACCTCCGTGCCTTCCAGCACGCCGCGCTGCGGCTTCCAAGTGGCGCGCAGGTTGTGCACGCCGTAGCCCGGATCGGTCTTCACGCCCTCAGTGTTCTTGTAGGCGCGGCCCAGCTCCGTCTCCCAGCTGAGATCCCATGCCTCGCCAAAGCGCTGACCGGCGGTAAAGCGCGGCGTGTCCCCGTCCCGAAACACATCGCCACCGTCATAGGTCACGCCCAACTCATAGATGCTGCCGCGTTCGGACCGGTTGATCAGCGACACACCCTGGACGGTATCAAAGAGCTCCGCGTTGGTGCCCGCTTGCTGGTCGCGGATTTCGTCCTCGCCCGTGGCCTATGTCAGCCCTGGCGTTGCAACAAAGCCCGCGCAGACCGTGGCCGTCGAAAGCCGCATGAACGCGCACAGTGGAATGCGAAACCGCATGAGAGGTTCGGTTCAGTTTTCCTCGCTCCGGGCTCGCTTATGTGCTGACTCCGGTATGTCGTTTTGGCTGCAAGCGTCCGTCACGCTTGTGCCTGGTGCTGGTTGTTTAATCCGACTAAATATGTCAACAATCTAGAAATGCTCGGGCCAGGGCGCGGAATTTACGCAACCAAGCCGCTTCTCAGACCCTTCCTTTAGCCAAGAGGATGCCATGCCTGACCAACCGACGCCCACGCCCGAAGAAATCCGGCAAAAACGGGCAGATAACCCGAAAATGCGGGAGCGCGACCTGGCGGATAGCCTCGGGATATCCGAGGCGCAGCTGCTGGCCGCGCACATCGGGCAGGGGGTCAGCGGCGTTACCTCGCACCCCGATCAGGTAATGGCCGCGGCCCAGACATTTGGCGAGGTCATGGCGCTCACCCGCAACGTCTCCTGCGTGCATGAGAAGGTGGGCGTTTACGAAAACTATCACTCTGGCCACCATGCCTCCATGGTGCTGGCGGAGGACATTGATTTGCGGATTTTCCCCAGCCACTGGCAGCACGGCTTCATGGTTGAGAAGGAGATCGACGGGGGCGTGCGGCGTTCGCTCCAAGTCTTTGATGCGGCAGGCGACGCGGTGCACAAGATTTTCTTGCGTGACCCGGCCAAGCAAGCTGCGTGGGAGGCGGCAAAGTCCACACTGCAGCTCAAAGACGCGCCGCGATCGCTTGAGGTTGCGCCCCGCGCACCGGCTGAGGCACCCAAGCCAAACGCGGAAAAGGCTGACGTGCTGCGCAAGGAATGGGCGCGTATGACCGATACACATCAGTTCATGCGCCTGACGTCAAAGCTGCGGATGAACCGGCTGGGCGCCTACCGCATCGCAGGCGCGCCCTTTGTACGCCCCCTGGCGATATTGGCCGTGGATACGATGCTGCACATGCTGCAGGAGGAGGGCACGGAGGTGATGCTCTTTGTTGGAAACCGCGGCTGCATCCAGATCCACTCTGGCCCGCTGCTGACGCTCAAGGCCATGGGCCCCTGGCAAAACGTGATGGATCCGCGCTTCAACCTTCATCTGCGGCTCGATCATGTGGCAGAGGTCTGGGCGGTGGAAAAACCGACCCAACGCGGTCCCGCAGTGTCGGTGGAGGCATTCGACGCGCGTGGCATGCTCATCTTCCAGGTTTTCGGCATCCCGAAAGAGGGTCGCGACAGTAGGCCCGGTTGGCGCAGGATCGTCGACGCTCTAGACACCCTCGCAACGGAGGACGCGTGATGAAACACTTTCTGACGAAATCGAACGTCCTGACCGCTCTGCACATCTTAGGGATCGCTGTTTTCACAGGCCTTTTCGCCTGGAAAGCCAGCGCGGAAGAGGCGCAGGCCAAGGCCGATACAATTTCTATCGGCGGCTCGATTACCGAAATCGTTTATGCGCTGGGTGAAGAGCACCGCTTGCTCGCGCGCGACACCACGTCGAGCTTTCCGCCCGAGGTCGAAAATCTGCCCGACGTGGGCTATATCCGCGCGCTGTCCCCGGAAGGCGTACTCTCCGTGGGCCCAGAGATCGTGATCGCGGAGGACGGCGCGGGTCCAGCCAATGCAGTGGAGGTTCTCAAAGCGGCCTCCATCACCTATGTGGAAGTGCCCGGCGTTGACACGCCTGCAGGCGTGATTGATAAAATTCGCGTGGTCGGTACGGCCCTCGGCGTGGAGGAAAAGGCCGCCGATCTTGCCGATGCCGTGAACGCCGATTTGGACCGGGTGCTCGCGACTGTTGCGGCGCAGAAGGCCGAAAAGCGCCGCGTGTTGTTTATCCTGACAACCCAGGGCGGGCGCATCATGGCGGGCGGCGTGGACACTGCGGCCCATGCCATCATCGAACTGGCGGGCGGCACCAACGTGATCGACAATTTCAACGGCTATAAGACCGTCACCGCTGAGGCCATTACCGCAGCCCAGCCTGACGTGGTGCTGATGATGGATCGCGGCGGCGGACATTCGAGCACGAATGAAGCGCTCTGGTCCACGCCCGCGTTAATGCTGACACCCGCGGCGGAAAACGATGCGGTGGTGCGCATCGGCGGATTGCTCCTGTTGGGCTTTGGGCCGCGCACCGCGGAAGCCATTGAGACGCTGCACAAGGCGCTCTACGCGCCAAGCTGATGGCAGTTGCGTCGGACGCCGCCGCGCCTGGGCGCATCCCGGACCGGCGGGGGCTGGCGCGGGGCGCGCATGTGGTGCTTGGTATTGCGCTGATCACGGTGATGATCGCGAGCCTGGCAACAGGGCCATCGGGCACATCGCTTTGGGATGCGCTGTTGCGGCTTGCGCAGGGGCAAGAGCTGGACCGGGTGGAGAGCATCGTGCTCTGGGACATCCGCGCCCCGCGTACGTTACTTGGCGCGATCGTGGGTGCGGCTTTGGCCGTGTCGGGCGCGATCATGCAGGGGCTTTTCCGCAATCCGCTGGCTGACCCCGGGCTCTTGGGCGTGAGCGCAGGCGCAGGTCTGGGCGCGATGATCGCCATCGTGCTGGGCGCGGGCCTGCCGCTGGGGATCGGGGCCTATTTTGGCCCGGCCTTGCTTCCGGTCTTTGCCTTTGTGGGCGCCTGGATCAGCATGTTCATCCTCTACCGCGTGGCCACCCGCGCCGGGCGCACCTCTGTGGCCACCATGCTGCTGGCGGGCATCGCGCTGGGCGCGCTGACGGGCGCTGTCTCCGGCCTGCTGGTCTACCGTGCGGACGATCTGCAACTGCGGGAGCTCACCTTCTGGGGCCTCGGCTCGCTCAGCGGAGCCACTTGGGAGCGTATCCTCATTGCAGGGCCGATCATTCTGGGTGCCACGTTTCTTTCCACCCGGCTGGCGGATGGCCTCAACGCGCTGGCCCTGGGAGAGGCCTCGGCGCACCACCTCGGTATCTCCGTGCAAAAGCTGAAGATGGCCGCGATCCTGCTGGTGAGCGCGGCGGTGAGCGCGGCTGTCTCCGTCTCCGGCGGCATCGGGTTCGTGGGCATCGTGGTGCCGCATCTGCTACGCCTGGTCACCGGTCCGGACCACCGCGGCCTGTTGATCAATGCGGCGCTCTTGGGTGCTGTCATGCTGCTGCTTGCCGATATCTTCGCGCGCATCTTGGTGGCCCCGGCAGAGCTGCCCATCGGCATCATCACCGCTGTGCTGGGCGCGCCGGTGTTCCTTTATATCCTACTGCGGCGACGGAGCATCGTGGACCTATGAGCACGCTTAACGCGCAGGGCATCGGCGTCAGCGCGGGCAAGAAGGTGATCCTCACAGACGTCGGATTTCAAGCACATGCGGGTGCTTTGACCGCAATTGTAGGCCCCAACGGTTCGGGCAAATCCACTCTGCTCAAAGCGCTGACGGGGGAGATCAAGGCCAGCGGGACCGCAGACATCAACGGCCTCGACATCCACACCGCGGCCCCCGAGCGGCTGGCGGAGGTGCGTGCCGTGTTGCCGCAATCCACGCCCATGTCCTTCCCCTTCCAGGTGCTCGAAGTCGTGCGTCTGGGGCTTCGCTACCGCGGCGAGGGCTCGGACGAGGCCGCGCTTGAGGCGATCCGCCAAGTGGGCCTGCAGGGCTATGAAGCGCGGTTCTACCAGGAGCTTTCAGGCGGCGAACAGCAGCGGACCCAACTGGCGCGGGTGCTCGCGCAGGTCTGGTCGCCCTTTGAAGCGGTAGAGCCGAAATGGCTCTTTCTTGATGAACCTGTGGCCAGCCTGGATATCGCACACCAGCTGGAGGTCATGACGCTTGCGCGCGACTTTGCGGATGCGGGCGGCGGGGTGCTGGCGGTGATGCATGATCTGAACCTGTCGGCCATGTTCGCCGACAAGGTGCTGGTGATGAAAGACGGACGGCTGGTGGCGGACGGCCCCGTGCGGGAGACGCTGACGGACGCGCTGCTGAGCCGGGTCTATGGCTGCCGGGTGCAAAGCTGTGCGCCGCCCGGCGCGCAGGAGTGGTACGTGCTGCCGCATCTGTCACGCGCCTGACCTCAGGCCCGGATCGCGCAGCCAATTGTCGCAGCGCTCGCGCGCACTCAAGTTTCAAGCCACCCTGTCAAATCCCGCCCCGCGCCATAGGTTGCGCGGCATGGGAAGAATTTCATGGTCCTAGCGCTTACCGACGTCACCAAATCCTACCGCGACAGCGACGGCGCGGTGCCCGTTCTGGCGGGCGTCAGCCTTGAACTTGCGGCGGGCGAGACGCTGGCGCTCACGGGTGAATCAGGTTCTGGCAAAAGCACGATCCTGCATATCGCGGCGGGACTGGAAGAACCCGACGCAGGCAGCGTGCGCGTGAATGGCCAGGAGGTCGCAGGCCTCGACGATGCCGCTCGAGCAGCGCTGCGCCGCACGGACATCGCATTAATTTTCCAAAGCTTTAATCTCATCCCTTCGCTCACCGTCGCGGCCAACATCGCCTTTCAGGCGCAATTATCAGGCCGCGAGGATAAGGCCCACATCGCACAACTGGTCGAGGCGCTGGGCCTCAGCGCGCAGCTGCGCAAATACCCGGAGGCTTTGTCGGGCGGTCAGCAGCAGCGCGTGGCCATCGCCCGGGCCCTCGCCGCCAAGCCGAAACTGCTCCTGGCCGATGAACCCACAGGCAATCTGGATGAAACGACCGCGGATGAGGTGCTGGCCCAGATGCTTGCGCTGGTAGCCCAGACCGGTGCCGCGCTGATGGTCGTGACCCATTCGCCCAAGCTCGCCGCCCGCATGGACCGCGCGCTGCACCTGCGCGGCGGGCTGCTGACATGACCCGCACCTGCCTTGCTGCCCTGCTGTCCCACTGGCGGCGCAACCCGCTGCAGCTTTTCGCGCTGCTGGCGGGACTGGCGCTCGCCACCGGGCTCTGGACCGGGGTGCAGGCCATCAATGCAGAGGCGCGCGCGAGCTATGACGCCGCCGCCACCACGCTGGGCGAGGGGCAGTTCGACCAGCTGGTCCCGCGCGAGGGCGACAGCATTGCGCTAGAGACCTATGTGACGCTGCGCCGCGCGGGCTGGCTGGTGGCACCCATTGTCGAAGGGCAGCTCAATGGCGTCCGCCTGGTCGGGCTCGACGTGCTGACAGCGCCCAGCGGATTGGGGGCGGCTGAGATGAACGGCGCGCCCGCGCTCGCGGCCTTCGGCGATGACCCGCCCCTTTTCGCCGCGGCGGAGGCGGCGGAAGCGCTTCGTGGCCTCGCGGCGGTGGAGCTTGACGCGGGTGTGGCCCCCGGTGTTGCGGTTGGCGATATCAGTGTCGTGCAGCGGCTTTTGGACCGCGAGGACCTCAGCCGCCTGATGATCCTGCCCGTGCAGCCCGCGCAGCAGGCCTCTCTGGCCAGCGTCGCGCCGCAGTTGCGGGTGCAGTCCTCACAGCAATCGGCGGATGTGGCGCAATTGACGGACAGCTTCCACCTCAACCTCACGGCCTTTGGCCTCCTTAGCTTTGCCGTGGGGCTTTTCATCGTGCATTCCACCATCGGTCTAGCGTTCGAGCAGCGGCGCGGGATGATCCGCACGCTGCGGTCGCTGGGCGTGTCCTTGCGCGCGCTCACCTGGCTTGTAGTGCTTGAAATGCTCACGCTGGCGCTCATCGGTGCGGGCCTTGGCGTCGCGCTGGGGTACTTTATCGCGGCCCTTCTCTTGCCGGATGTCGCCGCTACCCTGCGCGGGCTCTATGGCGCGCAAATATCGGGCACGCTGGCGCTGAGACCAGAATGGTGGCTCTCGGGCCTTTTGATCACCCTCTTGGGGGCAGCGTTCGCAATGGGCGCGCGCATCTGGCAAATCCGCGCGATGCCCGCGCTCGCTTCTGCGCGCCCACGCGCCTGGCTGGTCGCCGGGGCGGGGCGCTTTCGCTGGCTGTCGCTGGCCGCAGTCGCGCTGTTATGCGCGGCGGCGGTGCTGCTTTTCGCCGGCACAGGCCTTCTCATTGGCTTTGTCATGCTGGGCTGTCTGCTCTTGGGCGCGGCCTTGGCGCTGCCCGGCCTCTTCGCGCGCGCGGTGAGCACGTTTGAGCAGCGCGCGCGCGGCCCGCTGGCGCAGTGGTTCTGGGCCGATACCCGCCAGCAACTGCCGGGGCTGAGCCTCGCGCTGATGGCGCTCCTTCTGGCGGTGTCGGCCAATATCGGCGTCTCCACCATGGTGTCGAGCTTTCGGTTGACTTTCACAGGTTTTCTCGACCAGCGCCTCGCGCCCGAGCTTTTCGTGGAGACCGAGACCGCGGAGGAAAGCCGCGCCCTGCAGGCCTTTCTCGACGCCCAAGAAGTGGAGACGCTTCCGCTCCTGATCACGCGCAAGGAAATCGCGGGCCAGCCCGTGCGGCTCTACGGCCTGCGCGTCGGGCCGACTTACCGGGCCAATTGGGTCTTTCTGGACGAAACGCCGGACGCCTGGGACAGCGTCGCAGCGGGGGAGGCGGTGGTGGTCAACGAACAGATCGCCCGCCGCGCAGGCCTTTGGGTCGGCGACAGCGTGGATGTCACCCCCGATTTGACCCTGCCCATCGCCGCCGTGGTGGGGGATTACGGCAATCCCAACGGCCAGGTCATCACGTCGGAGGCGCAGTTTCTTCGGCTCTACCCGGACGCCCAGGCGATGCGCTTCGGGCTGCGCACGGACGATGTCGCAGGCCTGAGGCAGGAGATCACGCAGGAGGTTGGCCTGCCAGCAAGCGCGATGATCAACCAGGCGGCGATCAAATCCGCCTCGCTCGAGGTCTTTGAGCGCACCTTCACCGTCACCCAGGCCCTTAATGTGCTCACCCTGGGCGTGGCGGGCTTTGCCATCCTGATGAGCCTCTTGACGCTTGCCGATCAGCGCGTGCCGCAACTGGCCCCGGTCTGGGCGGGGGGCGTCACCCGCAGGCAGTTGGGCCGCTTGGAGCTCTTGCGCGCGCTCGCGCTGGCGGTCTTGGTGGTCCTCCTGTCGTTGCCGCTGGGGCTGGCGCTGGCCTGGGTGCTGTTGACCGTGATCAATGTGGAGGCCTTTGGCTGGCAACTGCCGATGTTCCTTTTCCCGCTCGATTACACCCGGCTGGGCCTCTATGCGCTCATCGCGGCGGTGCTGGCCGCCGCCTGGCCCGCGCTGCGCCTGATGCGCCTGCCGCCTGCCGCTTTGCTGAAGGTCTTTGCCGGTGAACGTTAAAACTCTGATCCTCCTCTGCCTCCTGCCACTGGCCGCGATGGCGCAGGGCTTTTCGGGGCTTGGCACCGATGCCGAAGGCTTTGCCGTGCCGCAGCCCGCGCCAACGTTTGATTTCCCTGCCGACCACGGCCCGCACCCTGACTACCGGATCGAATGGTGGTACCTCACGGCCAATCTGGAGGACGCGGAAGGGCGCACGTTTGGTTTGCAGTGGACGCTTTTTCGCTCCGCGCTCGCGCCAGGAGAGGCGGAGGGCTGGACCTCACCCCAGGTGTGGTTCGCCCATGCTGCCGTTACCACGCCCGATCAGCACTTCGTGACGGAGCGTTTTGCCCGGGGCGGCATCGGGCAGGCGGGGGTGGAGGCTGCGCCCTTCCGCGCCTGGATCGACGAATGGGCGCTGGAGGGGCCGGATTTCGACACGTTGGCTCTGAGGGCGCAGGGCCCCGATTTCGGCTATGACATGTCGCTCAAGGCGCAGGGCCCGCTGATTTTTCACGGGGCGGAGGGGTTCTCTGTCAAATCGGCGGAGGGGCAGGCGAGCTACTACTATTCCCAGCCATTTTACCAGATCGAAGGCACCTTGCAGCTGCCGACCGGTGATGTGGCGGTCACCGGGCAGGCCTGGCTTGACCGGGAATGGTCCTCCCAGCCGCTGTCGGAAAACCAGACCGGCTGGGATTGGTTTTCGCTGTCTTTTGACGAAGGGGCCAAGCTGATGGGCTTCCAACTGCGCCAACGCGATGGCACGCGCTACAGTGCTTCCACCTGGATCGCACCCGACGGGCAGACCACCGCCTATGAAGACGGTGCCTTCCGCGCCCAGCCTTTGGGCGAGACTGACATCGACGGGCGCGACGTGCCCACGCGCTGGCAGGTGCAACTGCCCGACCGCGGCGTGGACGTGACGGTGGAGGCGGTGAACCGGCGCGCCTGGATGGCGCTCACGATCCCCTACTGGGAAGGCCCGGTGCGCGTGAGCGGCAGCCACGCCGGGATCGGTTACCTGGAGATGACGGGCTATGAGTGACCCAGGCGATCTGGCGGCGTTTCTGGGTGACGCCTGGCAACACCTGAGCCGCGGCGTGGCCGATGCCAAAGCGCCCGCGCGCACGCCCACCTTCGCCACCGTCTCGCCCGAGGGTCGACCTGAGGCGCGCACGGTTGTCCTGCGCCGCGCGGCGCAAAGCGCGGGCGAGGTGGAGGTACATACGGATACGCAAACGGCCAAGGTCCGCGCGCTGCGCGCATGCCCCTTTGCCGCGCTGCACGTTTGGGTGCCGCGCGCAAAACTGCAGATCAGGCTTTCTACCGCCGTCACGCTGTTGAGCGGGGAAGACGTGGAGGCGGAGTGGAACAAAGTCCCCCAAGGCTCGCGCATCTCCTACGGGACGGAGCCCGCGCCGGGGACGCCCATCGCGGGGGTGCATGCCTATGAAAAGCCGCCGCAGCGCGCCCGTTTCATGGTGCTGCGCTGCCAGATCGAGGACATGGACCTGGTGCATCTTGGGGAGCCACATCGGCGCGCGCGCTATCTGCGGGCGGACGGATTTGCAGGCACCTGGGTGGCACCCTAAAGCGTCCGACCCAAAACCTGAGACACACCGCTTCAATCAAAGCACCCGCCCAACAGGCACTGTTGGGCTGCGCCGTCCCGCCCCCCATCGGGCGGCGCATCTGCGCCACCCCGCGGGACGGCGCATGAATTGCTGTCGTAAAGGTCTCCGGTTTTAGGTCGGACGCTTTAAGCGCTGGGCTCACAGCGTGACCCGCGCGCGCAATTGGTCGAGCTTGGCCAGAACGCTCATCGCTGCCAGCGCGGAGGAGCGCGGGTTGCCCGGCAGGGCGTTTCCACTGATCTCAAACCGGAAATCACCAAATGCACCGCTGGCTGTTACCTCGTGGATGTTGCGCGTGATCCCGGCATCCGCGATCAGCCGCACGCGCGTGGCGTCAAAGCCCAGGCCTGCCAGCGCCACCGCCGCCGCGACATTGGCGTTCTTGGGATAGGTCAGCGCAGCCTGCCGTGCGCTGCCTTCGAAATGCACCGCCTCTCCGGTCCGCAGCGCATCAAGATCAAGCACCTTTTCCGCCAGAGACCCCCGCCAGCCCAAGGGCGGTTTGCGGCCTGTGTAGGTGACGCTGTCCAACCCGCCCGCCTGCGCCGCGCTCAAAGCATCAAGCGCGCCGACGGCCCCGCTGGCCAGATGCAGCCGCGACTGGCCCTCTGCGGCTGCCTTTGCCAAGGCGTCTTCAAGTGCAGGATCCGCCAAGGCCCCCAGTGAGAGGCTGATCATGTCGCGCCCGCTGGCGAGAAGGGCCGGACCATGCTGAGCCAATGCTGCATGCCCCGCGCAGTCGATCATCAGCGTCACATCCCCAGGCAATCCTGCCACGCTTGTGTAGTCCTGCGGTGCCTGTGGCGCAGCACTTACCCGCAGCAACACTGCCGCGACATCCATGCCACGCGCTTTCAAGGCGTGTGTCACGTATTGCGCGATGGCGCCGCGTCCGATCAGACCGATCTTCATAGTTTGTTTACTACTTGAAAGGCGGTATGACGCAAGCGGCGCTCGAAAACTTCACTCTTTAGTTGAATTGACGGGACAAACGTTACATTGCACTTCGCGAGTGCGAACACGGAGAGGGCCATAATGACTGAAGACCTGTCACAATCCCTGCTTTTTGCGCAAAAGGTGCTCCGCCTGGTGCCGGGCATGATCTATGTCTTCAATCAGCACACCCAGTCCAACGAATACGCCAACCGGTCGATGACCGACATTCTGGGCTACCAGTCTGATGAAACCCGTGCGATGGGCGATCGCCTGATACCGGGACTGTGCCACCCTGACGATCTGCCCGGCGTGCTTGGCCATTTTGAAGCGATCAAAGCGCTGGAAGATGATGAGGTCATCTCCGTCGAGTACCGGATGAAGCACAAGGCGGGACACTGGGTCTGGCTTTTGTCTCATGACACCGTCTTTGACCGGGCCGAGGACGGCAGCGTGCTGCGCCACATTGGCAAGGCCTTTGACATCTCGGACATCAAGGCACGAGAAATTGATGCAGAGGAACTGAGCGAGGAGTACCGTACGGTCTTTAATGCTGCCACCAGTGGCATTGTTGCGCTGTCCTCTACCGGTCAGATCACGCGGGTAAACAACCAAGCGCGCCATTTGTTGGGTGGCGTGTCTGATGAGGTGCCCTTTGACTGGCCCGAAAGCGTGCGGTTTCTGGAAGCAGAGAGCATGAAGCCGCTGGATGCCAGCGCTGATCCGGTGCGCCGGGCGCGCAGCGGCCACCTTTTGCGAAATGAGACTCACCTGATGCGTCGGGTGCAGGAGGGCGATGATACACGCTATGTACGCGTGACCAGTGTCAGCCTTGAGGGCGGGAGTGACGCCACCCAAACCGTTCTGGTGATTGACGATGTGTCCAATGAGGAACGCAACCGCCAAGTGGTCGAACGCAAGACCCGGCTGGATGCGCTGGGCCAGCTGACGGGTGGCATCGCGCATGATTTCAACAACTTGCTCGCCTCTCAGATCTACGCGATCGATCTGGCGCGGCGGGCGGGGGATGCAGAAAAGCGCGACCGCTACTTGCGCGCGGTGGAGAATTCGATCAACCGCGGCCGTTCGCTCACCGCGCAGCTGCTGGCCTTTGCCAAAAAGCAGCCCGCGCTGGCTTCGGTCAAACAGACGAGCCTGGTGTTCAAAGAGTTTGGCGCGCTGGTAAAGCCGATGTTGGAGGCAAGTATTGAGGTCAAAATCGGCGAGGTCGATCCCGAGCTGCGCCATTTTTGCGATCAGACCCAGCTTGAGACAGCGCTGATGAACCTCGTGCTCAACAGCCGCGACGCCATTCTCCGGACCGGGCGCGGCAACCGGATCGACATTCAGGCCCGCGCGGTGCGATCCTCGACCAGGGAACTTGACGCGCGACAGACGGCGGATGAGACGCAGGAGACCTTACTGGGCGATACGTTCCGCTATGTGGAGATCCGCGTGGCCGACAACGGCCCAGGGATGGACGCCGAAACGCTTGCCCGCTGCACGGATCCGTTCTTTACCACCAAGGACACCAATTCGGGCACCGGGCTTGGCCTGGCTATCGTCTACGGCTTCATGCGCCAGGCGGACGGCGATCTGCGTATCTATTCGGAAGAAGGGATCGGCACCACCGTGCAACTCACCCTGCCGCGCGGCACCGAAGAGGGCGCGCGCGAAAGTGCTCTGCCGCCCGACACGCTCATGGAAGGCAACGGCGAGACGTTGCTGCTGGTGGAGGACGAATACCAGCTTCAGATGGTGATGGCCGATGTTCTGCGCGACCTCAATTATGTCGTGATCACCGCTGCCTCAGGTTCGGAGGCGTTGCGGATTGCAGAGCGGGGGGATCACTTTGACCTTTTGCTCACGGATGTGGTGATGCCCGGTACGGTCGGCGGCTTTGAACTGGCGCGGGAGCTGCGCCGGGTCCGGCCCCGCCTGCCGGTGATCTACATGTCAGGCTATACCGGCTTCACCGCGGCGGAGATGGGTACGGTGCAAGCGCCGCTTTTGCAAAAGCCCGCGCCGCCTGCGGAACTGGCCGAAGCGGTGAGCTTTGCGCTTTCGCAGGGCAAAGGCTGAGGCACCCGGGCTGCGCACCGCTTTGTCGCAGACCATTGATTCCAGACAGCCGCGCGCCAGTTCTGGGCCATGATACAAACAGACATGAATTTGCTGGACGCCACGCGTCACACCGGCCTGCGCCTCATGCAGGATTTCGCGCCGCGCATGGGGCGGCGCTATGCCAACGGGCGCAACTATGACCGGGGGCCGGGGCGGCACCGCGACGTGTCGCAGCTTTCGCCTTTCGTGCGCCGCCGCCTGATCACAGAGCGTGAAGTTGTTGCGGCAGCGCTTGACGCCCATGGCCCCGAAAACGCCGAGAAATTCATCCAAGAAGTGCTGTGGCGCGGCTACTTCAAAGGCTGGCTGGAACGCCGCCCGCAGGTCTGGGCGAGCTACACAGCGGGGCTTGACGGCGATCACGCGGTGCTGGCCAAAGACCGCGGGCTGCGGCGCGCGGTGGAAGCGGCGGAGGCGGGGGACACAGGGCTCGACTGTTTTGACGCCTGGGCGCAGGAGCTTGCGGAGACCGGCTATCTGCACAACCACGCGCGCATGTGGTTTGCCTCTATCTGGGTGTTCACGCTGGGGCTGCCCTGGCGGTTGGGCGCGGATTTCTTCTACCGGCATCTGCTCGACGGCGATCCGGCCTCCAACACCTGTTCCTGGCGTTGGGTGGCAGGGTTGCACACCCGCGGCAAGGTCTATGAGGCGCAGGCCTGGAACATCGCCAAATTCACCGAAAACCGCTTTTCCCCGCGCGATGCGGACCTGCAAACGGGCCTTGAAGGACTGCAAGATCAGGAGCCCGAGGGCCTGCCCGACGTTCAGCCCCTGCGCGAGGTGCAGGCACCCCAGCCGGGCGTGCCCAGTGTTCTGCTGTTGACGGAAGACGATTGCGCGCTGGAGGACTTCGATCTGAGCGCGCTCGATATCACCGCCACGGCGGCGCTGCGGGCAAGCCACCTGCGCTCTCCTCTTGAGGTTTCAGAAACAGTGACCCGCTTTGAGCAGCAGGCGTTGGAAGACGCAGCCACGCGGCTTGACCGGCCCACAGAGATGCTGCGCGCGGGTGTGCCGGCTGATCTAGCCAAATGGGCCAGCGGGCAGGGCGCGCGCCAGATCGTGATGCCCTATGCCCCCACCGGGCCGCTCAAGGACTGGATGGACGAGGCCACGCCGCATCTGAAAAGCGCAGGCATCACGGTGGCGGAGCTGCGCCGCGATTGGGACGCGCTGGTCTGGCCCCACGCCACGGCGGGTTTTTTCAAGGTGAAAAAGAAAATCCCCGAGATCCTGCATCGGACGGGCCTGTCATGACCGGCCTGCCCGTTGAGAACGTCCAAGACTACCCCCGCCCGCCCGCGTTGGAGCCGGTGCCGCAGAGGTTGCGCGTGATCCTCGGCGGCCAGATCGTGGCAGATACGACGCGCGGCTACCGCGTGCTGGAGACGCATCACGCGCCGACCTATTACATCCCGCCTGACGACGTGACGGGCCATCTCACCCCGGCGCAGGGCCGGTCTTTTTGCGAATGGAAGGGCACCGCCAGCTACTGGGATGTCACAGCGGGTGAGGTCACCGCCCCCCGCGCCGCTTGGAGCTATGCCAACCCCACGCCCGGCTTCGTACCGATCACTGGTTATTTGGCCTTCTACGCCGCCTCCATGGAGGCTTGCTTTGTCGGGGAGGCGTCCGTCGTCCCGCAACCGGGGGATTTCTACGGCGGCTGGACCACCGACAACCTGCGCGGCCAGATCAAGGGCGCGCCGGGAACGCGGCATTGGTGATGCGCGTGGCGATCATCGGCGCGGGGCTCACGGGGCTTACCGCTGCGCGGGCGCTGCGCGGGGCGGGAGTGGCGGTCACGGTTTTTGACAAAAGCCGCGGCGTGGGCGGGCGGCTCTCTACCCGGCGGGCAGACGGCGGGCTGCAGTTTGATCACGGCGCGCAGTATCTGTCGCCCAAGTCGGAAGGCTTCGCCGCGCTCTTGGCTGAGGCGCAGGCGGCGGGGGCCGCGAAAAACTGGGGCGAGGGCCGCGTCATCGGCGCGCGAGGGATGAGCGGGCTGGCCAAGTTTCTGGCATCGGGTGTTGACGTTCACCGCGCTGAGATCACCGAATTGGGCCGCAGTGACAGGGGGTGGCAGGTAGCGGACGGCACCTTCGACCGGGTGATCTGCACCGTGCCCGCCCCGCAGGCCTGTGGCATCCTCGGCCCCGCGCATCCGCTGACAGCAGCGCTGACCGGGGTGGAAATGACGCCCAACCTCACGCTGATGCTGGCCTTGCCCGCCCGTGAAAACGCCTTTGAGACAGCGCGCGACGCAGAGGAAGACATCGCCTGGCTCGCGCTCGACAGTGCAAAACACGGGCGCGACGGGCCAGACTGCTGGGTCGCGCAAGCCTCGCTGGCTTTCTCCCTCGAACATCTGGAGCTTGAAAAGCCCGCCATTGCGGACCTGATGCTGCCGCTCGTCTGCGCGCGGCTCGGCGCTGATCCGGCTCAGGCGCTCTATGTCGCGGGCCACCGCTGGCGCTATGCGCAGGTCTCCAAACCGCTGGGTCAATCCTATCTGAGCGATGACACCGGGCTCTACATCGGTGGTGACTGGGCGCTGACGGACAGGGCGGAAGGCGCTTGGGCAAGCGGGGTTGCGATGGCGCGGGCCGTGCTGGAGACGCGCTAGAGCATGGCGGACAGGTCCACACCTCGCCCCCTCGCGGTGCCCTCGGGCCGCATCAACCGCTTCATGCGGCTGGGCGCGATGACAGCCGGCATCGCGGGCAACATGGCGGCGGGCGCGATTGGGCAGGTGGGGCGCGGGTCGCGGCCCGACGCGCGGCGCTTGCTGATGACGCCCGGCAACATCACGCGCATTGCGGATGAGCTGGCGCGCATGCGCGGGGCCGCGATGAAGGTGGGCCAGCTGATGTCGATGGATACCGGTGACATGCTCCCGCCGGAGCTGTCGGACATCATGGCGCGGCTGCGCGATCAGGCCAATTTCATGCCGCCCAAACAGCTCAAGGCGGTGCTCGGGGTCAACTGGCCCGCCGACTGGCTCAAGCACTTCGCCCGCTTTGACGTGCAGCCCATCGCCGCCGCCTCCATCGGGCAGGTGCACCGCGCGCAGCTCAAAGACGGGCGCGATGTGGCGATCAAGGTGCAATACCCGGGCATCGCCCGCAGCATCGACAGCGACGTGGCCAATGTGGGCGGGCTCGTGAAAATGTCGGGCCTCATCCCCAAAGGCTTCGACATTGCGCCCTACATGGAGGAAGCGCGCAAGCAACTGCACGAGGAGACCGATTACGCCGCCGAGGGCGCGCATATGCAGCGGTTTGCGGGGTTGCTCAAGGGCAGTGAGATCTTCGAAGTGCCGACGTATCACGCGGATTGGAGCACGGCGCAAATCCTCACCATGTCGTATCTGCCGGGCCGGGCGATTGAGACGGCGGGGGAAGCGCAAGAGGCGGAGCGCGACCGCATTGCAGCGGCGCTGATTGAGCTGACGCTGCGCGAGGTCTTCGAATTCGGCGTCACGCAAAGCGATCCCAACTTCGCCAATTTCCGCTACAACCCTGACCGGGGCCGCATCAACCTGCTGGATTTCGGCGCGACCCGCGTGCTTGATCCCGCGCTAACCGAGGGCTACCGCCAGCTGATGCGCGCAGGCATCGCGCAGAACGCGGACGCGTTGCGCGCGGCAGCGCTTGGAATGCGCTTTATCACCGGCGAGAGCCCCTTTGACGATCAGATCCTCGCGATGATCGCCCGCGTCTTTGAAGCGGTCTGCGAAAGGGAGGTCTTCGATTTCACAGACCGCACGCTCACCGATGAGATGAACCAGCGCGGTAAGGCACTGGCGGAGGCAGGCTACCTCCCGCCGCCGGTGCCGATGGATGTGCTCTATCTCCAGCGCAAATTCGGCGGCATGTTCCTGCTGTGCAACCGGCTGCGGTCAAAGGCCCCGGTGCGCGCGCTGCTGGAGCGTCACCTCAGCTGAGCGCCGCCAAGCGCACGAGGACGTAGCCTGCCGCCGCGATATGCGCGAGCGTGATGACCACCGAAAACCCGTGCAACGCCTTGAAGCGGCTCTTGTCGCCCGTATCCGTGGCGCGGTTGATCGCGGGCATCAGGCCTTGGCGGGCATAGACGGTCGTGATCGCGATGAGGCCCATGATGACTGCCGACAGCGTGTCATTTGGGAGCAGCAATGCGGTGGCCAGCAGCGATGTGCCCAGCACGAAGAGGTAGAAATGGGGAAACGCTTGGCGGATCACCGGGCCTGCGGTGCTGGCGGGCAGGGCGGTGAAGAGGAACGCCGCAAAGCCGAAGGAATAGAGCGTGGCGCCGCCAAAGAGGAAGGCGGTGGTCAAAAGGGCGGCGGCGATCATGCGGAACTCTCCGGTTTGGTGGCGGTGCCCATATAGAGCACGAGGCGCAGGGGCAGGGGGCCGAATGTCAGGTCAAAGCGGCGGTTGATCCCGCGCGGACCCAGCCCCGTCGTCGGGCCCAACACGAGCCCTGCGTCTTTTAATTCCGCGTGCAGCTCAGCCGGTTTGATGAACATCGCCGGGTTATGCGTCCCCTTGGGCAGCAGGCGCAGCACGTCCTCGGCCATCGTGATGGTGGCAAAGCGCGCCAGCGGGTTGCGGTTGATCGTATCGTAAAGGAACATGCCCCCCGGCGTGAGCACCCGCGCCACCTCCGAGATAACTTTGGTCAGGTCGCTGACATGCTCCAGCACGTCCACGCAGACAACCGCGTCAAAGGCCGCATCGGCGTAAGGCAGCGCCTCGCCCACGCCCACGTCGTAGGTGATGGCGCGGCCCTCTGCTTCAGCGTGTTGGCGCGCGGCGATGATGGCCTGTTCGGCGGGGTCTATGCCAGTGATGATGGCACCCCTCTCGGCCAGCGCTTCGGCCATGAACCCGCCCGCACAGCCCAGATCCAGCACGCGCTTGCCCGTCCAGTCGATGTGCCGGTCAAACCAGCGCAAGCGCCCCGGCACGAGGTTCTTGAGCGTGCGGACCCAGCGGATGTCATCGGACCACCACTGCGCGGCCACGTCGTCATAAATCGTCAGGTCATTGCGTGCGGCTTTGGGCATCTGCGTCTTTCAATGAGAAGGTGGGCAGGGCGTAGGGCACCTGCTTTTTATAGGCCTCGAAATCATCGCCATATCGCTGCTTGAACCGGCGTTCCTTGAGCATGGGTGCTGCCAGACAATAGGCGGTGAGCGTGATGGCGAGCGCCAGCTGGTCCGGTGTCCAGACCGGTACGGTCCAGAGCGTGAGCGCGAAGGCCACGTAAATCGGCTGCCGGATCACCCGAAAAAGTCCTGTGGTTGGCATCGGCGGGAAGCGCGGCTTGGCGCCTTTCATCAGGGACATCCACCCCAGAGCGCCCGATTGCACCTCTGCGCCCGCATCCCAGCTTGCCTTGAGCAGCAAGGTCCAGGAGATCGCATAGGCCACGCAAAGCGCCACGAAGGCCGCGCCTTCTGCGCGCCACCAGACAATGCCGCTGGGGGTCCAGAGCGCGAAAAGCAGCAAGAGCTGGATCGAGGCGATGATGGCAAAGGTAGTGGTGCCCAAGGTCCCACCGTGTTCTCCGGGTACGAGTTTGGCCAGCACCTGCGTGCCCGGTTTGCTGAGCAGCAGTGAATGCACGATGGGGAACTGAAGCACGAGGACGGCGTTGGCCAGCGCCGCCCAGGGCCAGGGCACGCGGCCCAGGCTCTCGCTCATGCCAAAGAACATGGCCGTGATCATCGCCAGCACCGCCACCGCAAAGATGAGATGCACCGTGGCCCCGAAAGCCAGCGCAAGCGCGATCCGACCGGGTCCCGGCGCGGGCCGCAATGCGCCGAGCACGAGGGCCGTGATGCGCTGGACGTGGGATTGGTCTGCCATACTCTCTTTGCTCTTTTGATTAGGTGGAGGGATAACGCTGCAAGGCTTGAGTTAGTTCAAAGGTGCGCGGAACAAGCCGGTTTGGCGCGTCAAATCGGCTCAGCGCAGCTTGCCGCGCCAGGCGAGCGACTGTCGGTTGAGCCTATGCAAATCCTCATGGCCTGCAAGGATTGCCTCACACAGCCGCACCGCCTCCTGCGCCTGCGCGCTCGTCATATGACGCACCGCGGGCTTGGCGATGTGATCGTACCAGAAGCCCCCGCAAATGGCGTCGAGCACGATGCGCTGAAAGCAGTGGTCATGCACCACTGGCCAGGCGACCTTGCCGCTGCGCGCCACGCGCGGCATCACTTCGCGCGTCAGCTCCAGGTAGCGCGCCAGTGCCTGAGCACGTGGATCCTGATCCAATTCATCGGCTGAGAACAACATCCGTCCGGATATCCAGCTCTTGCTCCACCGCGTCCAAAAGGTAGTGCGCGACCGCCGCGCGCGGCACCAACCCGTTGCGCCACTGCGCCGGGTCGCGCAGCACGCGGGGCGCGGCCTTGGCCGCGTTGTTGGTGAGGATCACGGGGCGTGCGATGGTCCAGTCCGTGTCGCTCTCCGTGATCAGCGCCTCTTGGCGGTCCTTGTCGGCGTAGGGCCGGCCCAGGATCGCGCGGTGCCCTGTTCGCTCAACCCAGCTCATCGCTTTGCTGGAGCGGCCCGCGCCGAAGCCCGTGACGACCACCAGCCGGCTCGGCCCCGCCTCCTTCATGGCCTTCAACAGCACCTTGGTGCTTTCGGAAAAGAGCGTTTCCTCTTCCCAAAGCATCGAAAGCCTTTCCTTGATCCCCAGCGCATAGATCACCGCGCGCGTGCCGGTGAGCGCCCGGGCGACATCCTCCGGCGACAGCGCGTCACCGGGGGCGCGGTCGATCAACGGATGCTCCTCCATCTCGCCCGCGCTACGGGCAAAGGCGCGCACGGGGATCTCGCGCCTTTTGGCCTCTTTCACGGTCAGCGCCCCGATGCCGGAGGTCGCGCCCATGATCAGGATGGGGTGGGTCATCTGAAGCTCCTAAACTGACAGATGCGGCCCGCGCCGCGCCCCATCAGGTAGGACACCTGCAAGCAGTGGAAAGGGCCTCAGCCGCCCAGGAGCGCGGCGTCAAAGGGATATGACGTGAGGTTTTCATAGCCCGTTTCAGTCACAAGCACCTGATCCTCCAGCTTGATGGAAAAATCACCCCCTTCAGGAGAGGCCAGCACCTCCACGCAAAGCACCATGCCCGGCTCAAGAGGATAGTCATAGGCGCCCTCCACAGCGCGGTCTGGATAGGCCACCAAAGGCCATTCATCGCACAGGCCCACGCCGTGCATCAGACAGCCGTACTTCTGCTTTTGAAAGATGGGGTCGAGCACGTGGCAATTGGCGGTCAGCTCCGGGATCATGACGCCGGGCTTAAGCATCTCCATGTTGGTGTGCACATGCTCCACCGCGTGCTGCATGGCATAGATCATGTCCGGGCGCGGCTTTTCATCGCCGATCCACCAGGTGCGGGAGATATCCACGCAGATGCCGTAGGAGCCCACCAGATCGGTGTCGAACGCAATGATCTCATTGTTGCGGGTGATCCGCGGTCCGCATTCCTGAAACCACGGGTTGGTGCGTGGGCCCGACGACAAGAGCCGCGTCTCGATCCACTCGCCCCCGCGCTTGATGTTCTGCGCGTGCAGCACGGCCCAGATGTCATCCTCGCTCACCCCGCCGCGGGGCACGTTTTCCCGCGCGAAATCTTCCATCGCGCGCACGGAGGTTTCGCAGGCGTGGCTGGCGCAGCGCATCGCCAGGATTTCATCAGGGCCCTTGATGGACCGCGCCTTTTCGGTCACCTCCTCGCCGTCGATCACCTCAAAGCCTGCGCGCTCCAGGCTGCGCAGCCCGTGCAACATGATCTTGTCCGCCGCCAGCCGCATCGTGCCGCCGCCGTGCTCCGTGATCAGGTCGCGGATTTCATGGGCCAGGTTGTCCGCCGCCGGGCCGATCTTGTCGCCCCGGTCGAAATAGAACAGGTCCGCGCCTGAGCGTTGCTCGC
Organism: Pseudomonadota bacterium; assembly: GCA_039024775.1. GTDB lineage: Bacteria > Pseudomonadota > Alphaproteobacteria > Rhodobacterales > Rhodobacteraceae > Sulfitobacter. Next base: position 14,621 of record JBCCPS010000019.1, on the reverse strand, counting down.
GCACCAGCGGGTTAAACTCGCTCAGGAAGGGTGAGTTCTTGTAATCCCACATCGCCATGTAGCCGTCCGCGCAAAGAAGCACCGCGCGGAAGGGGTTGTGCGTGTTCCACAGCTGCATGTTGGTGCTGTCGGTGGCGTAGCGGATGTTTAGCGGGTCGGTCATCAGGAGACCGCCCAAGTTCCGCTCGACAACGTGGCGCGTCAGCCGCTCCCAGCGGTAGCGTCGCATGGCATCGAGGTTGGGCAGCGTGAGGCCCGCCGCCTCCCATTCCCTGAAGGCCAGTTGGGTAGGCCCGATTTCCACCCGGTCGTTGTCGTTTGGGGTGCCGTCGGGCAGGACGGCGCCCTTTTGCGGGTCGATCTTGCGGGTGTCCCGGTAATGCTGGTTCATCGCTGGCCTCCGTGGGTCCAGCTTGGGCGGGTTTTGTTGAGTTTGATTGAAGGAATGCGACGTTCCCACGCGTCGTTTTTGGGGCAATCCAGAGTACCGGCACGGATCGAGGCCACCTTCAGGTGGCCGCCGTGCAGCGTCGCCCCCTCCCACGGGGCGGCGCTTTGGTTGGCTTGTGCGCTTAGCTCTGAGCGAAGATGTGCTTGGGTGCCATAAAGTACGTCAGCTCAGAAGTTGGAAGCGCCACCCCAGGGGTCGACGCAGCACGGCAGTCGGCAACCCTACCGCTCCTTCACATAAGGCTCGCCCCCCGCCCTTGGCGGGATCGCCTTGCCGATGAACCCTGCCAAGATCACGACCGTCATCACGTAAGGCAGCGCCCCCAGCAGCGCGGAATTGACCCGGAAGCTCGTCACCGCCTCGATCACATCCGGTCGCGTCTCCAGCGCGCCGAAGAACCCGAACAGCAGGCAGGCGCCCAACGCGTGCCAGGGCCGCCACTTGGCAAAGATGAGCGCCGCCAGCGCGATAAACCCGCGGCCGGCCGACATGTCCTTGACAAAACCAGCCTGCAGCGCGGTCGACAGATAGGCCCCCGCGATGCCGCACAGGATGCCGCAAATCGCAACCGCCGCATAGCGCAGCCCCACAACGGAGATACCCGCTGTGTCCACCGCCGCAGGGTTCTCCCCCACTGCGCGCAGACGCAGGCCAAAGCGGGTGCGAAAAAGCAACCACCAGGTCAGCGGCACGGCAAGAAGCGCGATGTAGACGAGGATCGAATGGCCCGAGATGAGCTCCGCATAGATCGGACCGAGGATGGGCACATCCGCCAGCGCCGCCGCGCCCGGCAGGTCAATCTCGCCAAAGCGTCCACCACCCGCCAGCTGCGGCGTGCGCCCGCCCTGGCGAAACCAGTCCTGAGAGATCACAACCGTGAGCCCCGCCGCCAGAAAGTTGATCGCCACGCCTGAAATCAGCTGATTGCCCCGAAAGGTGATCGAGGCGACCCCGTGCAGCCCCGACAGCAGCATGGACGCGCCAATGCCCGCCAAAAGCCCCACCCAGACGGAGCCTGAGGTCGCTGCCACAGCCGCCGACAAAAAAGCCGCTGCCAGCATCTTGCCTTCCAGGCCGATGTCGAAAATGCCCGCCCGTTCGCTGAAAAGCCCAGCGAGGCAGGCCAGCAGCAGCGGTGTGGCAAGCCGCACGGAGCTGTCGAGCAGTTGGATGAAGGTCAGATAATCCATTACTCCGCAGGCTCCCGGCGTTCAGGCTTGGGCGGCTCCGCGCGGCGGCGCGCCGCCAGGAATGCCCGCTCCAGCGGCATGCGCACCATGTTGTCCAGAGCGCCGGTAAAGAGGATCACCAGCGCCTGGATCACCACAACAAGCTCTCTCGGGATCGCCATCCAGAGCGCAAGCTCCAACCCGCCTTGATAAAGAAAGCCAAAGAGGATTGCCGCCAGCACCACGCCAACGGGATGCGAGCGGCCCATCAGCGCCACCGCGATCCCGATAAAGCCCGCGCCTTCGGTGGAATTGAGCACCAGCCGCTCCGCCTCTCCCATCACCGTGTTGATGCCCATGAGCCCCGCCAGCCCGCCAGAGATCAGCATCGCGATCACGGTGATCCGCGTGGGGCTTATCCCTGCGTATTTCGCGGCGCTCTCTGAATGGCCAAAGGCGCGGATTTCGTACCCCAGCCGCGTGCGCCACAGCATCAGCCAGACACCAAAGGCACAGGCCAGTGCGATCAGGAAAGTGACGTTGACGCTATCCTCCTTGCTGGCGCGAAAGCCCATAGAGCCCAGCACACCGTTGAGCGTCGGCAAGTCGAGATGCGCGGCAAAGCGGGCGGAGGCCGGGTCTTGGCTGCCCACGGGCTTGAGGAATTCGTTCAGCACATAGATCATCAGCGCGGAGGCGATGAAGTTGAACATGATCGTGGTGATCACGATGTGGCTGCCGCGTTCCGCTTGCAGGTAGGCAGGAATGAGCGCCCAAGCCGCGCCAAAAAGCGCTGCAGCGGCAGAGGCAGCGACCAGCGCGATGCTCCAATGCGGCCAGGGGATGTAGAGACAGACGAGTGCGACGCCCAGGCCCCCCAGCATGGCCTGACCCTCGCCCCCGATGTTGAACATCCGGGCGTGAAAGGCGATGGCCACAGCGAGCCCCGTAAAGATGAAATTGGTCGCGAAATAGAGCGTATTGGCCACGCCGCGCACCGAGCCGAAGGCGCCTTCGACCATGAGCGAGACGGCCTCGAGCGGGCTTTCCCCGATCGCAAGGATCACCAAAGCGGACAAGAAGGCGGCAAGCAGCAGCGAGATCAGCGGCACGAGGATCACCTCGGCCCATTTGGGCATCACGTCCACTTTATTGCTCCCCTTCGCCCACGTAGGCCAGATTGTCTGCAATTTCTTCCACCGAATGCTCCGCCTGCGTATCCGTGATCCCCGCCATCAACAGCCCCAGCTCCTTCTCGTCCGTCTCGTGCGGCAGGCGCTCCCCCATGATGCGCCCGTCAAACATCACCGCGATGCGGTCGGAGAGCGCCAGGATTTCTTCAAGCTCCACCGACACCAGCAAGATCGCCTTGCCCTGATCGCGCAGGGCCACGATCTGTTGATGGATGAACTCAATCGCGCCGATGTCCACCCCGCGCGTGGGCTGGCCCACCAGCAACAGGTCCGGGTTGCGCTCAATCTCGCGCGCGAGCACGATCTTTTGCTGGTTGCCACCTGAAAAATTCTTGGCGGCTAGCCCCGGGATGGGGGGGCGGACGTCAAAGCGGCCCATCTTGGCGGTTGTGTCCTCGCGCACTGCCGCGTTGTTCATCAACAGCCCCGCGCGATACTCCGCGCGGTCGTGATAGCCAAACGCGGTGTTCTCCCAGGCCTGAAAGTCCATGATCAGACCCTCGCGCTGGCGGTCCTCGGGCACATGGGCAATCCCGCGCGCGCGCCGCGACCGCCCGTCAGACAGCTTGCCCGTCAGATCGAGCGCCTGTCCGTTCAACGCCACGCTGCCGGTGGCGTCCTGATAGCCGCCCAGCACCTCCAGAAGCTCCGACTGGCCGTTACCGGCCACGCCCGCGATGCCCAGCACCTCGCCCGCGCGCACTTGCAGATCAATCCCGCGCAGGCGTTCGACCTTCTGGTCGTCCACCACGCGCAAGCCTTTCACGTCAAGCACCACAGCGCCGGGCGTGGCGGGCTTTTTGTCTACCCTGAGCAGTACCTTGCGGCCCACCATCAGCTCCGCCAATTCGGGCGGGGAGGTCTCCGACGTTTTGACCGTCGCGGTCATCTCGCCCCGCCGCATGACGGACACGGTGTCGGTGATCTCCATAATCTCGCGCAGCTTATGGGTGATCAAGATGATCGTCTTTCCCTCCTCGCGCAGCCGGGCGAGGATGCGGAACAGCTGATCCGCCTCCGCAGGCGTCAGCACGCCAGTAGGTTCGTCCAAAATGAGGATATCCGCTTGTCGGTAGAGCGCCTTGAGGATCTCCACCCGCTGCTGCATGCCTACGCCGATGTCCTCGATCAACGCGTCGGGATCGACCTTGAGGCCGTAATCTTCTGACAATTCAATGAGGCTCGCCCGGGCCTTGGCCAGCGAGGGGCGCAACAGGCTGCCGTCTTCGGCACCCAGAATGACGTTCTCCAGCACGGTGAAATTTTCCACCAGCTTGAAGTGCTGGAACACCATGCCGATGCCTGCCGCAATCGCGGCCTGGCTGTCGGGGATGTCCGTTTTGCGGCCAGAGATGAAAATCTCACCCCGGTCGGCTTTGTAAAAGCCGTAGAGGATGGACATCAGCGTGGATTTGCCCGCGCCGTTTTCTCCAATGATGCCATGAATGGTGCCGGGCATCACCCGGATGGAGATGTCCTTGTTGGCCTGCACGGGGCCAAAAGCCTTGGATATGCCCTTGAGCTCGATGGCGGGTGCCACGTCAGCCATGAAATCCCCCAGTTCCCCTGCAAGCACTTTCCCCGAAAAGGGCCGCGCCGATTTCTCAGCGCGGCCCCTGCGTTTACCTTTGGCGATCCGGGCTTAGAAGTCCAGCGCCGGGCAGCTGTCGTTGGTGTAATAGGCGACCACTTCCGTCTCGCCCGCGATGATCTTGTCGCGCGCAGCGTTGACGGAGGCTTTCATCTCCTCGCTCACGAGGCTCGCGTTGTTTTCGTCCATCGCAAAGCCTACGCCCTCTTCAGCCAGACCCAGCGTGAAGACGCCCGTCTCCACCTCGGTGCCCGCCTTGAGCGCGTCATAGACGGCCACGTCCACGCGCTTGAGCATGGAGGTCAGGACCTTGCCGGGGTGCAGATAGTTCTGGTTGCTGTCCACACCGATGGAGAGGATCCCCTCATCTGCGGCGGTCTGCAGCACGCCCACGCCGGTGCCGCCAGCAGCCGCATAGATCACGTCAGCGCCCTGGCTGATCTGCGCCTTGGTCAGCTCCGAACCCTTCACCGGGTCGTTCCAGGCGGCAGGCGTGGTACCGGTCATGTTGGCGACGATGGTGGCATCGGGGTTCACGGCCTTCACGCCCTGGGCGTAGCCGCAGCCGAAGTGACGGATCAGCGGGATGTCCATGCCGCCGATGAAGCCCACGGTGCCGCTCTCAGAGGCCATCGCGGCCATCATGCCCACCAGATAGGAGCCCTCATGCTCGGCAAAGCCGATCTGGCGCACGTTGGGCGCGTCAAGCCAAGTGACGTCGATCGCCACAAACTTCGTGTCGGGGAAATCCGGTGCAACAGCAGACAGCGGATCGGCCATGGCAAAGCCCATGGTGATGATCGGGTTATTGCCGTTCTCGGCAAAGCGGCGCAGCGCCTGCTCGCGCTGGGCTTCGGACTGCAGCTCGATCTCGCGGTACTCGCCACCGGTCTCTTCCGCCCAACGCTGCGCGCCGTTGTGCGCGGCTTCGTTGAAGCTCTTGTCGAACTTGCCGCCCAGATCGAAGATCACGGCGGGCTCGGCGAGGGCGGCGCCCGCGCTGAGCGCCAGAGCGGCAACAGCGCCCATCATTTTGGTCATTACGGTCATCAGGTCTCTCCCACTTGGGTTTCTTGGGGCGGGCAGCAGCGGCCGCGCCCACGATCAGGTGATCTGGCCCGAATTTTGGGCAGTGCAGGGCAGGGGGTCAACCGGATTCTGGGCTCTTTAGCGGCGAAACGGCCCCTTGAGCCATGCGCATCTCCCGCCGCATGAGCAGCGCATCCATAGCAGGCCCGGTGGCGCGTGCATAATAGGCAGGGCGCGCGCCGGCTTGCGCAAAACCGACCTTTTCATAGAGCCCCCGGGCAGGCGCGTTATCTGCTGCGACCTCCAGAAAGGCGACATCTGCCCGATTCTTGAGCATGGCGAGCCATTGCAAAAGCAGCGCCTGGGCAATCCCGCGCCGTTGGTGGGTAGGCAGGACCGCGATGGTCAGCAACTCGCTCTCGCCCGCGACGGTGCGTGTAAGGGCAAAGCCATAAGGGGCGGCATGCAGCGTGACGTGGGGGCTGGCCAGAAGATCGGTGAACTCGGCTGCCCGCCAGGGGCGATCCTGCGTGAAAGCGGCGCGGTGTATCTGTTCGAGCGCTTGCGGCGTCATGGCAGGATGTCTGGCGGCGCGTCCCGGGCGGGTGCGGCATCGGGGGCACGCAGGTAGAGCGGGGCGGGGCGGGCGGTTTCGGTCTGGTAACGCTGCGCGGTGATCCGCCCGATGGCCTCTGCCAGCGGCACGCGGGCGGGCCGCCCGCCCGCGCCGATCAGCGGGCCGTCAAAGGACGGCAGGCTGTCTGCGGGGTAAAGCGCAGGTTTTGCCAGGGCGGCATTTCCAAAGCCTTGAAGATAAACCTGATCCCGCGGTGCGGCCACGGCGCAGACGCAAGGCCCTGTCGTGCCAAACGCCAGCGCGTCGAAGGCCGAGACGCCGACCGCGGGCACCGCGCGCCCCAGCGCCAACCCGCGTGCGGAGGAAACCGCAATCCGAATGCCGGTGAAATTGCCCGGACCTGTGCCCACGCCAATGGCTGAAAGCGCGCTCCAGTCCGTTCCGGCTTGGGCGAGAAGCTCTTGGCAAAGACCCAGGAGCCGCTCAGCCTGGCCTTTTGCCATCGGCTCTTCCGTGCTTGCCAGCACATCATCGCCCGAAAGCAGCGCGACCCGGCAGGCCGCGCTGGCCGTGTCAAACGCAAGGATCACGCGAGAAAGAATGTGAGCGGTTTGCTGGCAGTGCGCCCCATCTGGCCCCGGGCTTCCAGATCCAGCTGCACGGTCTTGACCCACCAGCCCGCGGTTTTGCCGCCCGGATAGAGTTCCTCGGGCAAATGCGGCTTAACCGCTTCGCGCAGCTCTGACTGCGTCAACCGTAACCCGTCCGCCAGTGCCGTGAAAACTGCCGCTTTCATCGCTTCGTATTTGTCCGCGTTCACCCGGCCCCGGACGTCTGGGTGGTTGACGTTGCGCACCTCCACGGTCTCTTGGTCGGGCATCCGATCAGGCCACCGGTCGGACTTCCGTCACTTCCGGAATGTAATGGCGCAGCAGGTTTTCGATCCCCATTTTGAGCGTTAGCGTGGAAGACGGGCAGCCCGCGCAGGCGCCTTGCATGTGCAGATACACTACGCCGCTGTCAAAGCCGTGGAAGGTGATGTCACCGCCGTCTTGCGCGACCGCAGGCCGCACGCGGCTGTCCAAAAGCTCCTTGATCTGCAAGACAACCTCACCGTCCTCGCCGTCGTGATCGGCATGGCCGGAGGACGCTGTCTGGCCTTCGGACATCACCGGATCACCCGACTGGTAATGCTCCATGATGGCGCCCAAGAGCGGCGGCTTGATCGCATCCCATTCCACCGCGTCATCCTTGGTGACGGTGACAAAGTCGGTGCCAAAGAAGACACCCGTGACACCGCTGACAGCAAAGAGCCGCTGTGCGAGGGGCGAGCCTGTGGCGCTGTCAGGGGCGGGAAAATCGGCGGTGCCCATCTCCAACACGGATTGGCCGGGCAAGAACTTCAACGTGGCGGGGTTGGGCGTGGATTCGGTCTGGATGAACATCGGACGGCTCCTCAGCTGCAGGCCCCTAGGATATGCGCGGTGTGCCCTGAGGTGTCAAGAGTTTGGAATGATTCTAAACAGCGCGCGCCGCCAGCAAAGCACCGCAAAAGGCCACCAGTGCCGCGCCCCCGTAGGTGGCCCAGGATCCCACCATGTATAGTCCCGTACCCAGCACCGGTCCCAGGATAAAACCGCCTGCCATGGCCGCTGACACAAACCCCGCCGCCGCGCCCTGCACCTCTTTGCCCACCGCCAAAGAGGCTTTGCCCTGTAACCCCGGCACCATGGCGCCAAAGCCTGCGCCCATCACGCCCGCGGCGACAAAGATCCCTGCCGCACTCAGCGGCGGCAACAGCAGTGCCACGCCAGCAGCGGCCACCAGCCCACCATTACGGATAAGCGTTGATGGACCCAACTGCGTCCGGGAAACCGCGATGATGGCGATCAGGTTGAAGACCGCCAACACTGCAAAAACAGCGCCCGTGCGCGCTGCCGTGGCTTGGGTAGCGAGCGAAAACCGATCCTGCACCAGGAAGGCCACCGTCTGTTGCACCATAGCGATGCTGGTAAAGACCAGCACCGTGCCTAAAAGCACCGCGCGCAGGCGCCGGTCGGTCATCGCCAACGCGGGCACGCCGGTGTCGCGCGCGCGCAGCGCCGGCGGCTCCGGCAGGCGTGCCAGGACCAGAAGCCACCAAAGCACGCCAATCAGCGCCACGCCATAAAGCGGCACCAGCACCCCAAAACCGGAGGTTGCAAAAGCGAGGCTCGGGCCCAGGATCGCACCAATGCCAAAGGCGCCGCCAATCAGCGCCATTGCGCGCGCGCGGTCCTCAGGCGCGGAGATATCTGCGATGAAGCCTGCCGCTGCAGGCTGCCCGCCAGCGATCCCAAGCGCATAGAGCACCCGCGCGCCTGCCAGCACCGCAAAGGCAGATGCGCCACTGATGGCCCCGGCCAGCGCGTTTTGCAGCAGATAGGCAAAAAGCAGCGTGCTCAGCGCAAAGCCTGCCAGCGCAAAGGCAAAGACCGGCCTGCGCCCCCGCCTGTCCGAGATGCGCCCCCAGAGCGGTGACACCGCAACGACTGTCATCGCCGAGACGGAGATGACGGCCCCGGCCTGGATCTCGCTCAACCCAGTGTCCCGGGCGCTAGGGCCCAGCACGGCAAAAAGCACCGACTGCCCCATGGAGGTCAGCGCAAGACCGCCAAAAAGTAGCACCTTTGGCATCGTGTAAGACGGGGCGGGATGAGCGTAGTCTGCCATCAGGTCCTACAGTGAAGTCCTCGGGAGATCTGGCGGCGGCTGGGGCAAGCCTACCTGGAACGCCGAGGCGGTCAAGACAGGACGCTGGCGCATGCCCGTAAATCTCGCAACTTTGCGGCTCCTGTCCTGGGAATTTAGCTCGCCTTAAGACGTCGGGGCTGTCTTTGTTTCGGCAGGTCCAAAGCGTGTCCTATCCCGCGGCACAGCCCCTGCGCCAAGACATGCAAAGGACAGGCAACAGCCCATAAGGTAAGGCGAGGTTATACCCCGCCGCGCGTCTCAAGCGGAATGCGCCCAGTCCCAGTACATCTCGCGCACCCGCCGCGTCACCGGGTTCTGGTTGTCGCCCACGCCGTACTGCACGTCTTCAAATGCAGAGACCGGCGTGATCTTCATCATGTTGCCGGACATGAAAACCTCGTCAGCCTTCTCGAAATCCTCAAAGGTCAGCACCGTCTCGTGCACCTTCATGCCGTCTTCTGCCATGTTGGCCATGTGCCGCGCCCGCGTGATGCCTGCCAGAAAGGTGCCGTTGGGCACCGGGGTGAAGACCTCGCCGTCCTTGACCATGAACACATTGGCCGTCGCGGTCTCTGCCACGTTGCCCATCGCATCGGCCACCAGCGCGTTGGAAAATCCTTTGGAGCGTGCCTCCACCAGCATACGCGCGTTGTTGGGGTAAAGGCAGCCCGCCTTGGCGTTCACGACCGCGTCCTCCAGCACCGGCCTGCGAAACCGCGTGCGGCACAGCGTGGCGGCGGCCTCTGGCGCGGCCATGGGGATCTCTTCCAGGCAGAGCGCAAATCCAGTGCTTTCAGCCTGGGGCACGATGGCGGTGACATCCCCATCTTGCGCCCAGTACATGGGCCGGATGTAGACCGCCGCCTCGGGCGCGTAGGCCTTGAGCCCTTCGAGCGCGATCTCCACCATGTCGCCCGTGCTGACCGTCGGCACCATCATCAAAGCCTCAGCGGAGCGGTTCACCCGCGCGCAATGCGCCTCGAGATCCGGGGTCAGCCCGTTCACGCTGCGCGCCCCGTCAAAGACGGTCCCGCCCAGCCAGGAGCCGTGGTCGGCGGCGGTCATGATCTTGACGTCGCCCTCATGCCAGCGGCCTTCGTAATAGGTGCGGATATTGCTGCCGGTGGCCATTAGCGTTTCTCCTCGCGCGCGCTGCGGTAGATGCCTTCGGGCAGGTTCAGCGCAGCCGTGAGGTCGCGCAACTGCTCGGGCGAGAGCGTGATCTTGTGAACCGTGTCGCTGCGCGCATCCCATTGCTCGATGGTGATCTGATCGGCAAAGGCCTGCACGCTCACATCCTCGCGCAGCGGCGCGCGGCCCTCATCCACCAGCGTGATCACGGTGGCGTCGAATTCATGCTCAATGGTAAACATGGGGCGAGCATTGCGGGTTTCGGCGCGCCTTTGCAAGGGCCGCGTCACCCTGTTGTGATCGGGCTGGCGCGGGCCGCTTGGCGTGCTAAGCTCTCCTATAGCGAACACAGCAGCGCCTAGGAGCCGCCCATGTTCAGACCCATTCTTGCCAGCCTCACCGCCGCGTTGCTTCTCGCGGCTTGTGACGAGATGCCCACCTCCGCCGCCCCGGGGGTGGAGACGCCCTCAACTCAGCCGGTCAGCGCCAGCGCGCGGCGCGCCGCCAACCAGGCTGCGCGCAGCTTCGTGGCCGTGCTCGACCGGATGGAGCCGGTGGCCGAAAGCGAATGCCGCAAGCGCACCACGCAGGTGAACTGCGATTTCAAGATCGTGGTCGACGACCGACCCGGCGTGCCCGCCAACGCCTTTCAGACGCTGGACCGCCGGGGGCGCCCCATCATCGTCTTCACGTTGGCGCTCATTGAAGACGCGCGCAACGCGGACGAATTGGCCTTTGTCATGGGCCATGAGGCCGCGCATCACATCGCAGGCCACATCGGCCGCCAGCAGCAAAGTGCCGTTGACGGTGCGGTGATCCTGTCGGGGCTTGCAACGCTCGCGGGCGGGGATGCCGCAGCGGTGCGGCGCGCCCAAAACCTCGGCGCGCAGGTCGGCGCGCGCATCTATTCCAAGGAATTCGAGCTTGAAGCGGACGCGCTGGGCACCATCCTGGCCGCGCGCGCGGGCTACGATCCGGTCAATGGCGCGCAGTTCTTCAACCGCATCCCCGACCCCGGTGACAGGTTCCTGGGCACGCATCCCCCTAACGCGCAGCGCCTTGCGGTGGTACGTAAGACGGCGGCGAACCTCTAAAGCATCCGACCCAAAATTGAGACAGCCGCTCCATTCAAAGCGTCTGCCCAACAGGCACTGTTGGGCTGCGCCGTCCCGCCCCTATGGGGGGCGCATCTGCGCCACCCCGCGGGACTGCGCGTGAACTAAGGTCGTAAAGGTCTCAGGTTTCGGGTCGGAAGCTTTAGCGCGTTGCACGCTGGGTTTTCCCGAAGCCCGTGTTTCTTTGACGCCGCAAAGCTTGCCAGAACAGGCTTTTGCGATGCACCATGGGGCATTGATAACGCGTTTTGAGGAAAGACATTTCATGACACCGACACGTAGAACCGCGCTCGGCGCGCTGGCGGGGGCGGTGCTTGCCGCACCGGCTCTGGCGCAAACCTCCAATATCACCGGCAGCTACCGGGCCGAAGGGCGCAACCCCAACGGCTCCACCTACTCGGGCACCGCTGTGATCGGCCAACAGGGGAATGCGGTGCAGATCAGCTGGGCAGTGGGATCGCAAAGCTACACCGGCAGCGGCGTCATCAACGGCCAAGTTGTCGTCATTAACTGGGGCCAGCCTGATCCGGTGGTCTATGTGGTGATGTCAAACGGCGATTTGCACGGCACATGGGCGCGCGGCACAGCGCTGGAGCGGCTTATCCGGCAGTAGGCGCTGCCTGTACGCCAATGGCGATGGCGGCAAACAGGCAGATCGAGGCCGACAGCACAAAGACGTGCCAGATTGCATTCTGGTAGCGCATGCCCGGGTGGGCATAAACAAGTGTGCCCAACGAATAGACCGCGCCGCCGATCACGATAAGTACAAGCGCCGTGAGCGGCAGTACTTGCCACATCGGCCAGATCAGCAGCGCCGACAGCCACCCCATCCCGAGATAGAGCGCCAGCGACCCCCGCCCGTCGAGCCGCCAAAACCACAGCTTGGCCACCGCGCCAAAGCAGGCAAGCGCCCAGACGAGCGCCAGGATACCGTAAGCAAAGCTCCCGCCGATCAGCACCACCACGGGCGTATAGCTGCCCGCGATCTTGAAATAGATGGAGGCGTGATCGATCCGGCCCAACATCGGCCGCAGATGGTCAAAGGGCAGCATGTGGTAGAGCGCGGACGCGCCAAGCGCGAAAATCAGCGTGAAGGCGTAAAGCGCGGTCGCGCTCCAGACCTCCTGCGGCAAATGCTCCTGAGCCAACAGCAGGACCGAACTGGGCACCAGGATCAACAGCCCGGCGGCGTGTACCGCGCCATCGGCAAGCGTCTCTGACCAAGAGGTTGGATAAGCCATGCTGTATGGCTAGCAGAACAAAGTGAAGAAACTATGGCTAACGGTGCGTTAATTCGCAGTTTTTATGCGTGGACCCTCACAGACAAAAGGTCACGCGTCACATGCGCAGGCTTTATCCGCAGACAACTCGTCGCTGCCGTCGCTTGTGCCACCGGTAAAGCAGCGGGGCGAGCACCCAGTCATAGACCATGCTGGCCGTCCAGTGGATGCCCGGCGTGTTGACCAACTTCGCGAGCCAGCGGTACTGCGGTATTTCCCGCCACAGCAGAATGAAGGCGGGGATGCCCGAGTAGGTCTGGCCATCCTTGCGCACGTGCAAGCGTTTGGCGGCCGTCTCCACATCAATGCCCCAATGCGCCAGCCGGTCTGCATCGCCCAGATCGTCATAGGCGATGGGCAGGTCGGCGGCATCGCTCAGCCGCATGTAGTGATGAATTTCCTTCCGGCACACCGGACACGCATCGTTATAGAGCACTTCTGTATCAGCCATGACTGATACATAGGCAAAGAGGCGCGAATTTCACCCGTCAGCGCGGCTTGTTGGCGTCGATCCAGCGCGACATGAGGCCGCGGTCGCGAAAACACTCCGGCGGGACCTCCGCCCGTTTGAGCCGCGCGATCCGCTCGGCAAAGGCGACCTGTTTCGAGGACGGATAATGCGCAAACTTGCCCGTGGCCTTGGGCGCCTTGTGCGTCTCAATCCACCGCGACAGCGCCGCGCGATCCCCCTCAATCCCCTTGGGCAATGCCGCCTGGGCCTTCGCGGCCAGGACACGCGCATAGCTCAACTGCTTTTGCGTGGCAGGCTGCGCCAGCGGCAGCTCCGCCTGAACAGCGCGTGCGCCTTGATCAAGGTCGAAAAGACCGGGAAAAGCGGGTTGGACTGTCATTGTGAACATCCTCCTACTGGGAAACTGAAAATAGAACATAAAGAGAACAAATTCAAGCGCCTGTCGCGGAAATCCTGAACGCGCACCCTTCCTGTGGAGGATATAGTCAATGACATCTGGGTTTTCAGCGCGGGTCCGGGTTAGGATCGCATCCAACAGAGGGGCTGAAGCCCCGGGCAAAGGAGCAGGGCGATGAGATGGATTTTCCGATTGGTCGGAGCGCTTGTGTTGGTGGTGCTGGTCCTCGTGGCTGGCGTCTTCATGTTGCCGGCAGAGCGCGTGGCGGGCATCGCAGCGGACCAGCTTCGGCGCGTGACGGGCCGCGATGTCACGATCAGCGGTGACGTCGGGCTCACCTTCTGGCCGGTCCTGGGCGTGCGTGCCGAGGGGCTTGAAGTGGGCAATGCCAGTTGGGCCAAGGAGCCTGCGATGCTGTCCACCGCCAGTGCCGCCATCGGGATCGATGCCGCGGCTCTTTTGAGCGGTGAGATCAGGATCACCAATATCGAAGCGCAAAGCCCCGCGATCCGTCTGGAATCCCGTGCCGATGGACGCGCAAGCTGGGAATTCACCGATGCCAGCGGAGCCGCACAGATCGAGACGCAGACCGCGCCGACGCGCCCCGCACAGGCCATCACCATCCAAAAGCTCACCATCACCGACGCCACGTTGATTTATGACGCCGAAGGTGCGGATACATTGCGCTATGAAGGCGTCGATCTTGCGCTCGATTGGCCCGAACCCACCGCACCCGCGCAAATCGCGGCCACAGTGCGCCCTGCGGGCACGCCTGTGCGGGTGACGGCCACCATCAGCGATTTTGCGGCCTTCCTGGCGGGCGCACCGCGCCCACTGGTGGCGCAGCTGTCTGGCGACGGGGGGACAGCGGCGCTGGAAGGCCGGGCATCGCTGGATGGCGCGGTTGAGGGCGCGCTTTCCCTTGATCTGTCCTCAACCGCCGGGTTCCTGAGCGCGCTTGGCTTGGCCGCGCCCGACCTGCCGCAAGGGTTGGGGCAGCGCGTGAACGCCACTGGCCAGATCGTACTGACCCCCGACCGTCGGCTTGCGCTGCGCGGTCTCAACGCGGATCTGGGCGGTAACAGGCTGCGCGGCGATCTGGATGCTGAACTCAATGGAACGCCCCGGGTGACCGCCAATCTGAACGCAGGGACGCTCGATCTGCGTGCCCTGACGGGCGGCGGTGGGCAAGGCGGCGGCGGGGGCACGGGCCCCGCCGGTTGGCCGCGCAGCCCCATTGATGCCTCGGGCCTTGCGGCATTCAATGGCGTGATCGCGCTGAGCGCGGACAGCGTCGATCTTGGCGCGCTGAAACTGGGGCGCACGGTCACGCGTCTGACACACGACCGCGCGCGCATGGTCTTCGCGCTCTCTGACGTCGCAGCCTACGGCGGACGCCTGGCGGGCGAATTTGTCATGAACAACCGCAACGGGCTGTCGGTGGGCGGCAAGCTGGAGGCCCGCGGCGTGGATATGAACCCGC